>DATGDT010000124.1:0-1895 GCA_035310725.1 Gemmatimonadales bacterium | reverse complement strand
TGGTACCGCAACTACGCCGCGATCAACGCGATCATCCCCGGCCCGCAGCCGGGCGAGTTGCTGGCGTTCGTGGATGGGGAATTCCACCCCAGGAACACCGGGACCCCGCTGCGCGCGTCGATCGGCGTTGCGACGTCGACCGATGGCGGCATGACCTGGGGGCAGCGGGCGGTGATCGTGCAGGGCAACGACATGGTCGCGTACCACTTCGATTGCCGTGCCCTCGATGCCACGATGAAGACGAAGGTCGACGACGAGGGTTCCGCCGGCCCAACGGCTGTCGTGCGCACGGAGGGAGGGACGCAATACGTCTACCTCTATTATTTCGATCGCGTGCGGTTGTCGTCGGGGGGGCGGCCGACGTCCGACATCTATGTCGCCAGGGCGCCGTATGCACACGCAGGCGCACCGGGGAGCTGGCAGTTCTGGACTAACGGCCGCTGGAGCCCTCAGGGACCGGAGGTCATGGCGAGTCCGGTGATCACGACCCCGCCGCATGGCGGCGCGGCCGCGCATCCGCTGGTGACCTTCAACACCGCCCTCGGGCGGTGGTTGATGATCTTCCACACCCGCCTCGACTTCTACGCCACAACGTCCGCGGACGGCATTACCTGGGACACGCCGCAGGCCCTCGGCGCGTCGATTCGCGGGGCCCGCGCGCCGGCGTTTCCCACTCTCGTGACCCCTGGGTCTGGCGACCAGCAAACCACCGGCGCCACCGGCTGGCTCTTCTATTCGCGGGAAGTGAACCTGTCGGCCACGAGGAAAGGCTATCTCGGCTTCCGTCGCTCGTTCACCATCAGCACCGGTCCGGGTAGATCAGCAACTTCCCGTGACCATCCTACCCGTGCCGCGCGCGCCGGATCGGCCCACGCCACCCACGAAGCCCGTGTTCAGTCTCCGGAGCGGCGTGGTCGGGTTGACCGGAGAGGTGCCGACGAAGACCGTGCCGAGCCCCACGGAGAACACCCATCGTGGTGAGCCGGTCGTGAGGCCGTGCGTCGCGTCCACTGTGAGGGCGAGGGCACCGGCGATTCGGTAGCTCGTCCCCGCGCCGATCACTCGACTCAGCGCCTGCGTCGAGTCGACCGCTCCGACGTCCGCGCCGAGCGCCAGATTGGCCGTCCAACGGTCGGTGACGTCGTAGCCGCTCTCCAGCCGGAGCGCGGTGGCGTGCGGAGCGCTCAGCGCCGATTGGGCGCCCAGGCCACCCAGACTGCGACTCGCGCTCGCCGAGAGCCGCCACCGCTCGGTCGGCGCTACGCCGATCCCCCCGTCCAGGCCGAAGCCCATCTCCCCGCTCCCCAGCCCGCAGCTGGCATTGCCGACGGGCAGACTCGCCACCAGCGCGGCCGCGATCACCGGTGACCACGGGCCCGGGAAGGAGTGATCCGCCGCGACGACGAGCGGGAGGTCGCCGAGGCCGCTGTGAGAAGCGGTCTGTCCCAGGGCGGTGTCCGACACGCGCACCACGGACGGGATCGCCGAGAGGCTGAGCCAGGTCCGGGGGCGCACCTGGACGATCCCGGTGACGGCCTGCTCGGAGCGCGCGGTGTTGAAGCGGGCGTTGCCCACGGTGATGCCCGCATTGACGGTGGACTGCCCCAGGAGGGGCGAACCCAGCGCCACGGCGAGCAACGCGAAATAGTTGAACGGAGCGCGCATGATGAATCGTCCCGGTACCCTGTTGCACGATGCTACCCACCTCCTGTAGACCGTGATCCGGTGAGACGGGTCACTGGTGTGACACCCGTTCACCTGGGCGAGTCATACGCTCGTGAGGGTACAAACCACTTACCGGCGCACCTGCCGGACAGCATGGAGGAAAAGATGACGTACGTCACACGTTTCCTGAGGGCCGCGACACTCCTGTCGGGCCTCACCTTCCTTGGTTA
>DATGDT010000123.1:0-11013 GCA_035310725.1 Gemmatimonadales bacterium | reverse complement strand
TGGCTACGTGAATGCGGCGATCGGGTCATCGTCCGACGTGGATGTGTTCCGCGTACGCATTCCGCAGACTGGGACCTACACGTTCGAGACGTCGGCCGTGAACGGGGCCTGCGGATTCGCGCTCGAGGCGAACACGGTGCTGGCCCTGAAGGACTCGACCGGAGCCGTGCTCGCCTCCAACGACGACGTCGATCCGCTGGCGCTCAACTACTGCTCGCGGATCAGCCTGACGCTCCCTCCCGGGACGTACTTCGCCACGGTGTCTGGGAGCACTGCCGGCCGTTACCGGCTCCAAGCGCGCGCGCCGTAGTCGCCCCGCTCCTTTACCCCTGACACCACGAGCCAGGCCGTGTACAGGTCCAGCATTGAAACGGCGTCCATCGTGCGACCGCACGACTCCAGACGACATCGGGATTCCGAAAGACCTTCACCCGTCTCGTTCGTGGAGCCAGGCTTGTGTCCTCGGGAATGACGACGACGCGTGCGCTTCCGCGTGTGGCGGACTCCATCTTGAAGCTGTCAACCCAGACGTAGCTGACCCCCGGAGGGGCCTCGAGCGCCTCGTAGATCTCGCTGGGCTTGCGGCCTGGGCGGCCGACCAGCACCTCGATCCGCATCTGGATCCGGCCGCGCTGCAACTCCGCATCGTCGGTCCGATGGGTGTTCACCTCGGGTTCGACGATCGCCGTGTCGCCCAAGGTATCGACCAGGGCTCTGTCCCACTGACCGTGGTACTCTTCGGCCGAATCGCGACTTGGATCGGCAAACTCGAGCGTCCTGGCGTATGCGAGAATCGCTCCGCGCTGTGTCGGATCCATGGGGTCGGTGATGGAAGGCGGCGGTGCCGGCGTGTGGGGGCCGCGCACTCCGATCTCCGTCTCAACCTTGGATCTGATGGATTTCGTGCAAGACACAACGACCAGTCCCATACCGACCACCAGCGCAAGTGGCCTCCACTCTCGGTTCGACATATGCCCCCCTCACGAGCCGTGACCAGCCAACCGCTTCCCTATCGAACGCCGCCTCGGGCAATCCGTCGCATTCGGGCGACAGTCTCCTGCAATTCCCCGGCATCCGCGCCGCTCCACAACGTGTCGACGGCCGCCGCCCAATGACGCGCCGTCGCTGCGTCTCCCGTCCGCTGAGCGAGCTCTGCCCGCAGCGCCATCGCCCGAACGAGGCCCGCTGCCTGGTCAATGTTGTTCAAAAACGCCCAGCCGAGTGTCGGCAGCGCGTCGAGCGACTCCCCGAGGAGCCGCACGGCACCCAAAGAGTCACCGACGGCGAGCATGACCCGGCATTCGAGGAGGGTTCCGCTGATCGCCGCATCGCCAGGACGCCACCCGGCTCGCAGGACGCGGAACGAATCCAGCGCCGCCCGGGTGACGCCGGTGTCGCCATGCGTTAGCGCCCACAGCATGCGCTGTTGCAGCTCCCACGGATGGCCGCGCTCGGGCGGGGTCGCCCCCAGCAGCGGAAAAGCCCAGGCCCGAGGCTTGTCGAGCAGTAGTTGCCGCATGGCGTCCCGGCGCTGCGGCTCGACAGCGGCGTCTACGAATCGCTCCACACGGCGCGCGAGCGTTGTTACGCTGTCGGCTGGAGCACCGAAAGCCGCGTAGGCATGGAGGGCGAACACGGCACGGGCCAGAGGGAGCGGCCGAACGCGGTACTCACGGCCGCCATCTTCCAGCATCGTGTCCGCCGCCAGGTCGCTCATGAGCTCTGCGGTGCGAATGGCCCGGCCGGTCAGAGCCGCCAGACCGACCAGCGCTCCGGCGGTAGTCGGTGAAGGCTGGAAGTCCGCGGCGAGCAGGGAATCCGCCAGACGACGTGCGTCGGCGAAGCGCTCGACCTTCGTCAGCAACCTGACCTCCGCGACGGCGAGGCGCAGCGCCTGGCTCGAGTCGCTCGAGTAGCGGCGAGCTCGCCGAGTCATCGCAAGCGCAGAGTTCTCCTCCGGCTGGCCTTCCAGGTCGCCCATGCTTTCGAGGAGCAGGGCGTGCGCCTCGCTCGCTTCGGGATCCTCGGGGAAGCTGCGCACCCACGTCGAGGTTATCCCGCGCAGCACGCGCTGGTTGTGGGCAACCGCAGCGAGGGTGGTCGGCGGCGACGGTTGTCCGAGGGCGACCACCTGTGGGTAGGGAATGAACGCCAGCGTGTCATGCAGCAGCTCGGGGAAGGCACCGTACCACACGGTGTCCGGGTCGAGGGCGAATCCACGCCGGAACTGATTCGGCGCCGTGTAGAAAACCAGGCGCATGCGCGGCAGGGTGAACGTACGGTGTGCCGAAGGCACGAGCTGCAGGGCGCGCGCGTAGTCCCGCACCGCTTCGTGATAGCTGCTCCGGAAGCGCCAGCCCGAGGGGCTCGCCCCATCGGGGATGACGACGTTGTCCTTCACTCGACACTCTCCCAACCCGTACCACCCGGCGAAGTCGAGTGAATCGCGCCGCACCAACTCCTGGTAGCGTGCGCACGCGTCCGGGTACTGGTCTCTCGCGAGAGCGACGAGCCCCGCTGCCAACAATCGCTCACGCGGGTTGAGCGTATCGCCAGCCGCCGCGGCACGCTCAGCCTCCCGGCGCCAACTCTCAGCGTCGGCACCGGCCCACTCGAGGCTCTGAGCCAGCCACAGGTTGGCCTGGGGATAGGACCGGTCGAGCGAGAGGGCCAAACGAAATGCTGCCACCGCAGTGTCGAGGTTCCAGGCCGCGATGGCTGCGTGACCGCGGACATACGCCTGGAGCGCGCCGAGCAGCGTCGTCCCCGTGAGCGCGGACCTCACGGCCGGCGGGGCGCGTTCGACCAAAAGCGCTTCTGCAAGCTCACCTACCTTGCGCGACAGATCCGCGCCGTTCCTGGCCACGGTCGTCCGGATCCGCTCCACCGCATGCCCATCACCGACGTTGTACAGGCCCGCGATGATCTCGATCGAGTCGCCGATCACTCCATACTCGCCCCACACGAGCCGGCCGGCACGATGCGCGCGTGCATAGGTTAGAGAAGCCTGCAGCGACGGATCGCGGTCCCCAGCACGAAGCAACACGTCGGCCAGTTCGAGATCTCCGACCACGTGAATGTCCGTCCAACGGGAGAACGCATCGCTCAGCAGCCGCTCGATCCCACCGCCATCCAGCAGACCGGTCGGCGTGGAATCCCGCGGCGTGAAAGGGACCACCATGACGACGCTCTGGTCGAGGCCAGCTCCAAGCATGCGCGGAATCAGCACAAACGCCGCGGCCCCCACGCCGACCGCGGCCACCACCCCGGCGCCCCAGCGCCGCCGCCGCCGCGCCAGCACGCTGCGCGGCGTCCAGATGCCGCTCGGCGCCGCCAACGCTTCCGCCGCCTCCGCCGCCGTCGCGAACCGGTCCTTCGCCTTCGGCTCCAGCATCCGCGCCACGATCCCCGCCACCTCGGGCGGCACCGACGGACGCAGCATCGTCAACTCCGCCAACCGGTCGCGCGCCCGCAGCGGGCCCGCCGCCGGCCCCTCGGGCGGCGTCAGCGCCGCCGGCGGCATCCCCGCCAGCATCTCGAACAGCACGCATCCCAGACTGTAGATGTCGCTCCGCCCGTCGAGCGGCCCCTTCCCCTCCCCCTGCTCGGGACTCATGTAGTCGGGGGTCCCCACCGTCGTCCCCACTGCCGTCACCCGCGCCCCCGCGGCGCTGATCGCCCGCGCGATCCCGAAGTCGCTCACCACCGCGTGCTCTTCCTGCAGCAGGATGTTCTCGGGCTTGATGTCGCGGTGTACCACGCCGGCCCGGTGCGCATAGTCCAGGGCATCCGCGACCTCGCGCGCGATCGTCAGCGCGTCCACCAGCGGCAGTTGCCCCTCGCGCTCCAGCCGGTCGCGCAGCGACTCGCCGCGCACGAACGGCATGACGTAGAACAGCAGGCCGTCCGCGTTGCCGGAGTCGTGGAGCGGCAGGATGTGGGGATGCGCGAGATTCGCGGAAAAACGGATTTCCTGGAGGAAGCGCTCGGGGCCGAGCGTGACGGCCAGCTCGGGGCGCAGCACCTTCAGCGCGACATCGCGCTCATTGCGCAGATCGTAGGCGAGGTAGACGATCGCCATCCCGCCGCGGCCGATCTCGCGGTCGATGGTGTAGCGCCCGGCAAGGGCGGTCTGCAGACGGTTGCGCAGGTCGGCCATGGCCTTGCGTCGCTCGACTTGTCGTCCTCGAAGTGCCCGAGTTCCAGGGTACCGTTCCATACCGTCCCCCGCCATCGGCGCCCGACTTACACGGACGCCGCATCGCCTCCCAATCTCAGGGGTGAGGGGTCAAGCGGCCGTCAATTGGGGGGAGCAGGGCCAAGTCATTGACCAGGGCCACTTTGTCAGGCTCAGGCCGCGCCGCGCGGCAAGCTTGATCCCGGATTGACTGCCCGCTCGCAGATTCCTCCGCCGTCGGCAACCGCTCGTCGGGAACGACTTCCGACCACCCTTTCTCGGAGCGCGCGATGAACACCCCGTCTCGCTGTTTCCGCTGTCTTTGCTGGCTGACATCGCTCGCGGCACTGGCACTGCTGCCGTCTCGCGTCCGCGGTCAGGAGGTGCTGCCGGCCACGCTCCTGCGTCGCGTGGGCTCCGCCGTCGAGGGTTATCGCATCGGCCGACCGGTGTGGGTCGTCGTCTCCCGGCAATTCCCGCACAACGTAGCGGGTGTCTACATGAGTAACGAAGAAGCCCAGCAGGCCCTCAGGCTGGCCGGCCTGACCTATGTGGAAATGGGGCCCTATGCGGCCGCGACGGACTCCACGAACGATGGAAGGTCGACGAGCGACGGAAGGTCGACGATGCTTTACGGCCTCGTCTGCATCAAGCAGCTGGACACCTCGTGCCTGAGTGACTCGACTCACCTCACCACGATGGACAGTGTTCGGAGTGTGACGATCAGCATCCAGACCACGTCAGGGAGCGTCATCAGCAGGACGTTGCCGCCCGAGCGGGTCGAGGCGGTCTACTTCACCATGTCGGCGCTCGACAAGCAGGTGATTACCTACTACACGCAGGTGTATGGGATTCGCTACGCGGCGAGCTTCCGGGAGGAGGTCCTGCGGAACCTGGCGCTGCGTGCCCGGCGCTGACCGCTAGGGCACTGCGTCGGCTCCACCCAGCAGCGAGTCGTACCGGGGATCGTCGCGCAGCGACGTGAACCATGGGCTGGCCGCGATATACGGTCGTATGTGCGCGTTCGCCGCGAGCGCGCGGGAAATCAGCGGCAACGCGAGGTCCCGCTCGCCCACCAGCAAGTGGACATACGCCTCCGCGAGCGCCATCCAGGCAGCTGTGCTGTCCGCCGGATCACCGGCTCGGGCGAGGTCGATCAGCGCCAGGGCACTATCACGCATTCCCGAACGCGCCAGGATCATCGCGAGGAGGAGGCGGCGGTCCGCCCACATCTGGCCTGAACGCTCACTCGGCTCGCGATTCTCAATCTCCTGCACCAGCCGCCAGGCCTGCCGAACCTGCTGCGGGCCTCGCGCCGACCAGCCGAGAATGCGAATTCGGCAATTGCGAAAATCCGGATCGGCCGGGTAGCGGGCACGGGCGGTGTCGCACCAGGCGGCCGCCTCGTCATAGTGCTCGCGGTTGAGCGCGGCGTACAGTAAGGTGGAGTACACCCGGTCCATTTCGGAGAGGTAGGCGTCCGCTTCCATCGCACCACGGGCGGCCCAATCCGCTTCGCCGAAGCGGCCGGTAAACCGCAGCACGAGACTCAGCCAGTACCAGGGTTTTGCCAGCGTGGAATCCAGCGCGATCGCCTGGCGGAGATCCCGTTCCCCCGCCGCCAGGCTCTCCGGTGCCGTGACGTACCCCTGACTCCAGAGCGTGTATCGAACCGCCCCGCGCAGATTCAGGGCGAGCGGCTCGGTGGGATTCAGTTTCAGCGCCTGATGTGCGTATCGCAACGCCGCCTCGAGCCATTCGTCGTAATAGCGCGGCTGCCGCGCGGCACCTGGAGACCGCGTCGTTCGTCGGGCCTCCTCCGGCGCGCGTGCCTCGGAGAGTGCCGCCAGGGCGTAGGCAACGGAACCCCGGGCGACCACGGGAAGTGCCCAGTGCGGATCGAGTCGCTCGGCCGCCACGTAGGCGGAGTCCGCCCGGAACAACTCGCTCCGTGCCGCGCTCCCATCGCCGGTCCCCTGCGAAGTCCGAGCTGCATCGCGCAGCGCGTCGCCCCGCCGGAGCAACTCCCAGGCCGGAACGCTGCGTGTCCCCCGGCGACGCTGCTGGATCGCCACGGTCTCCCCCAGCCTGGTTCGCAGGTTGGCGGCCAGCGTCTGAGCGAGACTGTCTTCCAGCCGGAACAGGTCGCCGATTGGCAGCGTCACGGTCTGGTTGAAGAGTTGTCGACCGCTGGCCGGGTCGGTCAGGCGCACCGCCACGCGAAGCTGATCACCGGACCCCGTGACGCTCCCGGTCACCAGCCCCCCGGCCCGCAGCGCCCGGCCGATGCTGTCCGGCGGCAACGGCCGGCCGCGATAAGGGCGCACGCCTGCCGACGAGGTGATGTTGAGCGCCTTCACGTGAGAGAGCACATCGATGAGGTCCTCGGTGAGCCCGGCGGCGATCGGCGCGAGTCGCGCGCTGTCGTTCAGCACGTCGAAGTACAGGACGGCAAGATGGGTCGGGTCGAGCGAGGGCGGTGCAGCCTCGTGCGGCCGGCCGATCGACCATCGCAGAGCCAGCACGGCGGCGCCGAGGAGAGCCGCGAAGCCGAGGAGGGCTACGACCGGGCGGCGCCGGCTCAGCCGGGTCGAGCCCGACGCGGCCATCGCGGCACCGAACTCCGCTGCCGTGGCAAAACGGTCATCCGGCCATCTCGCCAATGCCCGCTTCACCGCCTGCCCCACCGCCACTGGGACGGTCTGGAGGGCGGCGAGTCGCGGCTTGTCACCGACCAGCTTCTGCGCCAGCACTTCCTGCGGTGTGGTCCCGGAGAAGGGTGGTGCCCCGACCAGCATCTCGAAGGTCACACACCCCAACGAGTAGATGTCGCTGCGCCCGTCGATATGCTCGTCCCCTGCGGCCTGCTCCGGGCTCATGTAATGAGGCGTCCCGACGGCGACCCCGCCCGATGTCATGCGCGAATCGGCAGCCGCCCTGATGGCCCGGGCGATCCCGAAGTCCGCAACCACAGCGTGCCCGGCCTGGAGCAGGATGTTTTCCGGCTTGATATCGCGATGGACGACGCCGGCGCGATGCGCGAAATCGAGGGCGTCGGCCACTTCGCGGGTGAGCGCCACGGCCTCGGCGACGGGCAGGTGGCCTTCCCGCTGCAGTCGCTCGCGCAGCGATTCACCCGGGACGTACGGCATCACGTAGAACAGACACCCACCGGCCTGGCCCGAGTCGAACAGCGGCACGATGTGGGGATGGGCGAGGGCGGCCGCGACCTGAATTTCCCGCAGGAATCGCTCGGTGCCCAAGGTGGCGGCCAGCTCCGGCCGCAGCACTTTGACCGCGACCTCACGGCTGTGGCGCAGGTCGCGGGCCAGAAACACGACCGACATGCCGCCGCGGCCGAGCTCGCGCACCACCTCGTAGCGACCGGCGAGCGCCGATTCCAGGCGTTCCTGCAGGCCCTGCATGAGGAGGTTGTCCTTTCCCCGCGCCACGGTGGAGTGGGAAAGGCACACATTGTAGCAGGGCTCCAACCCCTTGGCTAGAGCCACTTTGCCCGCTAGCTTGTGGGGCTCCGGATGGCAGACTACACGTTTGCGCGCGGACAGCTGCTGCTCCTCGCCGGCACGGCCAATCGGCCGCTCGCCGAGGAGATGGCGGCGCATCTGAACCAGCCGCTGTGCGCGGTCACCATCCGGCGTTTCGCCGACGGCGAGATCTTCGTCAAGATCGACGAGAACGTGCGCGGGCGGGATGTGTTCATCATCCAGCCCACCAATCCGCCGGCGGAGAATTACCTGGAGCTGCTGCTGCTGATCGACGCCGCCCGCCGGGCGAGCGCCGCGCGGATCACGGCCGTGCTCCCCTACTTCGGGTACGCGCGCCAGGACCGCAAGGATCAGCCGCGGGTGGCGGTGAGCGCCAAGCTGATGGCGAACCTGATCACGCACGCGGGCGCCGACCGGGTGCTGGGCATGGATTTCCATTCGCACCAGCTGCAGGGGTTCTGGGACATCCCGGTGGACCACCTGTACGCGGCGCCGGCCTTCGTCTCGCACTTCCGGACGAAGGGGCTGCGGGAGCCGGTGGTGGTGGCGCCCGACGTGGGATCGGCCAAGATGGCCCGCGGCTACGCGAAGCGGCTGAACGCGTCGCTCGCGATCATCGACAAGCGGCGGCCGTCGGCGAACGTCGCGGAAGTGGTGAACGTTGTCGGTGAGGTCGAGGGGATGGATTGCCTCATCCCCGACGACATGATCGATACGGCGGGGACCATCACGGAGGCCGCCGCGGCGTTGAAGCGGCTCGGCGCCCAGCGCGTGTTCGCGTTCGCGACGCACGCGCTGCTGTCGGGGCCGGCGGTAGAGCGGTTGCGGAACTCGCCGATCGAGGAAGTGACCGTGACCAACACGATCCGGGTCCCCGAGGACCGGAAGTTCGAAAAACTGAAGATCCTGTCGATCGCGGGCCTGATGGCCAAGGCGATCGGCTACGAGCACTCGAACCAGTCGGTGAGCTCGCTGTTCGACTGACAACCGTTGACCGCAGACTGAGGACGGACGTATGGCGCAATTCGTGACGCTCGCGGCGAGCCCGCGGGACAAGACCGGCAAGGGCGCGGCGCGGCAGATCCGCTTCCGCAAGAAGGTCCCCGCGGTGATCTACGGGCACGGCCGCCCCAGCCAGCCGCTCGAGCTCGACGCCAAGGCGCTGGAGATGGCGCTCATCGGCATCGAGCCCGCGAGCACCATCATCGAGATCGAGCTCGAGGGCAAGAAGTCGCGCACGCTCATCCGCGAGATCCAGCGGCACCCGGTGCGCCCCGACATCATCCACGTGGACTTCTACGAAGTCCGCGCGGGCGAGAAGGTGACGCTCCAAATCCCGATCCGCCTCACCGGAACGGCCGACGGCGTTCGCAACGCCGGCGGCGTGCTCGACCAGGTGATGCGCGAAGTGGAGATCGAGGTGCTCCCCGAGCACATCCCCGACCGGGTGGAGCTCGACGTGACGCCGCTCCTCATCGGCCACTCCCTGCACGTCCGCGATCTCGTCATCCCCAACGCGACGATCCTGACGCAGGCCGACCTCACGATCGCGACCGTGGTGCCGCCGCGGGCCGAGGAGGTCGCCGCACCGACGCCCGAGACTGCGGCCGAGGTCGCCGAGCCCGAGCTGATCCGCAAGGTGCGTGAGGAAGAGGGTGAGGAGGGTGCGGAGGGCGAAGCCGCCGGTGAAGCCAAGGGCAAGGCGCCGGCCCCCGAAGCGAAAGCCGAAAAGCCCAAGGGCGGTAAAGAGGGCTGAGCGGGTTGCGCGCCGTCGTCGCGCTGGGCAATCCCGGCCCGGAGTACGCGGCGACGCGCCACAACGTGGGTTTCTGGGTGGCGGACGCGCTCGTCGCGCACTGGGGGTTTCCCCCCTTTCGGCGCGGCGAGCGCGCTCGCATTTCCGAGGGCGAGGTGGACGGGATCGGCGTCCGCCTGCTCAAGCCCACGACCATGATGAACCGCAGCGGCGCGGCGCTCGCGGGCCTGCGCGCCGACCCCGCCTTCGTCCCCGCCACCGATCTGCTCGTCGTCGTGGACGACTTCAACATCCCGCTCGGCACCCATCGGCTGCGCGCCGCGGGCTCAGCCGGCGGCCACAACGGGCTCAAGAGCATCGAAGGCGCCCTGCAGTCGCAGGACTACGCGAGGCTGCGCATCGGCGTGGGGCCGATCCCGCCGGGAGAGCCGTGGGAGAATTTCGTCCTGTCGCCCTTTGCCGACGAGGAGCGCGAGCAGATGGAGGCGCTGCTGCCGCAGCTGGTCGCCGCGGTGGATGGATGGGTCCGTCAGGGCGTCGTCAGCTGACCTGCCAGGTTCTTCCCCTCTTCAGAAGCTCCGCCAGCTCGCCCTTCGGCCCTGCCGCCGCCATCTGGGCTTCGACTTCCCGCTCGTAGGGCGTCGCGGGATCGCAGTACAACACGCCCAACGCCATCGGGAATGCCGGGGGCTGCAGCGCGGCGAGCAATGAGGCGAGGGGGCGGTTCGTCTCGTCGTGTACCAGGAGATCCGCTTCGGTGATGCCGCGTTCGCCCAGCGTCACCACCTCCAGCTCGAGCTTTCCGGGGACGACCCGCAGCCCCCGCGGCTGGTCCTTCCCGAACCGCAGCGGCTGCCCGTGCACGACGTGCAGCTGCTGCTCGGCCGCGACCGATTTCTCCGTGAACGCGTCGAACACGCCGTCGTTGTAGACCACGCAGTTCTGGAACACCTCCACGAACGACGCCCCGCGGTGCGCGTGCGCCCGCTTCAGGACGTCCACCAGCGGGGCCTGCTGCGTGTCCACGGCGCGCGCCACGAAGCGCGCCCCCGCGCCCAGCGCGAAGGCGCACGGGGAAACCGGGTTGTCGAGCGAGCCCGTGGGCGTCGAGGGGGAATGCGTGCCGCGCCGTGAGGTGGGCGAGTACTGCCCCTTGGTGAGCCCGTAGATCTCGTTGTTGAACAGGATGATCTGCAGGTCCACGTTGCGCCGCAGCACGTGGAGCAGATGATTCCCGCCGATCGAGAGCCCGTCCCCGTCGCCCGTGACCAGCCAGACGTCCAGCTCCGGGTTGGCGAGCTTCACGCCCGTCGCCACGGCCGGCGCCCGCCCGTGGATCGTGTGGAATCCGTAGGTCGCCACGTAGTACGGGAAGCGCGACGAGCACCCGATCCCCGAGACGAACACCGTCCGCTCCGTGGTGGCCCCCACGTCGGCCAGCGTCTTCTGCACGGCCTTGAGGATGGCGTAGTCCCCGCATCCCGGGCACCAGCGGACTTCCTGGTCGGACGCGAAATCCTTCGGGGCGAGCGTCGCGGTCATGCGAGCCGCTCCTCGATCGCGCTCACGAGTCG
>DATGDT010000122.1:0-62344 GCA_035310725.1 Gemmatimonadales bacterium | reverse complement strand
ATCGCAGGCAAGAAGAAACCGACCCTGAAAAAGTAACCGGACGGGCATGGCACAAGCGAAAGCAACGGGCGCGAAGCGCACGAAGAAGGTCGTGGAAGCGGAGGGCATCGCGCATATCACCGCGACGTTCAACAACACGCTGATCACGATCACCGACATGCAGGGCAACGCGATCACCTGGGGGTCCTCCGGCAAGGCGGGCTTCAAGGGATCGAAGAAATCCACGCCGTTCGCCGCGACGGTGGCCGCCGAGCAGGCGGCCCGGGAAGCGGTGAACATCGGTGTGAAGCGCGTGCATGTGCGCGTCCAGGGCCCCGGATCGGGACGCGAGTCTGCGATTCAGGCGCTCGCCACGGCGGGCTTGCAGATCCGCTCGATCCGCGACGTGACGCCAATCCCGCACAACGGGTGCCGGCCGCCCAAGAAGCGGCGGGTCTAGGCCATGGCACGCTACACCGGCCCCGCCTGCAAGCTGTGCCGCCGTGAGGGCACCAAGCTCTTCCTGAAGGGCACGCGCTGCCTCACGGAGAAGTGCGCCGTCGAGCGCCGCGCCTACGCCCCGGGTCAGCACGGCCAGACGGCCGGGCGCCGCCGCAAAGCTTCGGAGTATTCGAAGCAGCTGCGGGAAAAGCAGAAGGTGAAGCGCATCTACGGGCTGTCGGAGCGGCAGTTCCGGAACGTGTTCGAGCGCGTGCTGAAGGAGCCCGGGGTGACGGGCGAGGCATTGCTCGTCGCGCTCGAGAGCCGTCTCGACAACCTGGTGTACCGGATGGGCTTCGCCATTTCCCGGCGGCAGGCACGGCAGATGGTCCGGCACCGGCACGTGCAGGTCAACGGCCGGACGGTGGACATCCCGTCCTACCGGATCCGCCCCGGCGACGAAATCAAGCTCGTCGAGACGAGCCGCGAGTTGGTGCCGGTGAAGATCGCGCGTGAGCAGTTCACGCGCATGCAGCCGGTGAGCTGGATTCAGGTGGATGGAGACAAAGCCGTCGGGCGGATGACCGAGCGGCCAACGCGCGAGACCATTCCGATCGCCGCGCAGGAACAGCTAATCGTCGAGCTTTATTCCAAGTGATGACGACTCTCGATTTGACGGGGCTCGTCCGGCCGCACCTGGTCGAGATGACCAAGCGCGAGGACAACCCGAACGCCGCCGAGTTCCGGCTGCAGCCGCTGGAGCGCGGTTACGGCTACACACTCGGCAATTCGTTGCGCCGCATGCTGCTGTCCTCGCTCCGGGGCGCCGCTGTCTGGGCCTTCCGGCTGGACGGCGTCGTGCACGAGCACCAGACGATTCCCGGCGTCGTGGAAGACGTGCACCAGATCATTCAGCGCCTGAAACAGCTGACCCTGGTGCTCGACCCCGACGTCGAGGAGGCGGTGCTGCACATTCGCCGCGACCAGGCCGGTCCCGTGTACGCCCGGGACATCGAGGCCCAGGCCGCGGTGAGCGTGGTCAACCCCGACCAGCTGCTGTTCACGTTGCAGGACGACCGCGAAGTCGCCGGCGACCTGTACGTGAACAAGGGCCGCGGCTACGTCGAAGCCGAGCAGCACCCGGTCGACCGGACGCTGCCGGTGGACGTGGTGCGCATCGATTCGATCTACAACCCGGTGCGCCGCGCCAACTTCACCGTCGCGGAGACCCGCGTCGGCCAGCGCACGGACTACGACCGCCTCACCTTGTCGGTCGAGACCAACGGCACGATCTCCCCCGAGGACGCGGTCGCCTACGCGGCGGCGCTCGCGCAGGAGCACTTCCGCTTCTTCGTGGATTTCGGCAAGGTCCCGATGGTGGCGGCCGAGACGCCGACGGTGGGCGTCAGCGCTGCCGACGGGCTCGCGGCCTCGCTGGCCCGCTCGATCGACGACCTCGGGCTCTCGGTCCGGTCGGTGAACTCGCTCAAGAACTCCAATATCCGGACCCTCGGCGACCTCGTGCAGTACGCCGAAGGAGACCTCCTGAAGGTGAAGAACGTCGGCGAAAAGGCCCTGGGGGAGATCGCGGATCTGCTGCGGCGCGAAGGCCTCAACTTCGGGATGCGCTACGAGGAGGTCGACGGCGTGGTGAAGGTCCTCGATCCCGGCATGATGCCCATGGCGCGCGTCACCGACGGCGGGGAGGAATAGGTGCGCCACCGCGCCAAGCACCGGCAGCTGTCGCGCACTTCGAGTCATCGCAAGGCGTTGCTCGCCAACATGGCGACCAGCCTGTTCCGGCACGACCGCATCGAGACGACCGAGGCGAAGGCCAAGGAGCTGCGGCCCTACGCGGAGCGGCTCATCACACTGGCGCGCCGCGGCGACCTGCACGCGCGCCGCCTGGTCGAGCGTCGCATCAAGGATCGCGAGGTCACCCACCGGCTCTTCGCCGAGCTGGGGAAGCGCTTCGCCGCACGTCCCGGCGGCTACACGCGCATCGTCAAGCTCGGCCACCGGCCGGGCGACGGCGCGGATGTGGCGCGAATCGAGCTGCTGAGTGAGTGAGCGACTGGCGCGGAGGGAAGCGAATGCGCGAAGGGGGGCCCGATGGGTCCCCCTTCTTTCAAGCGGCCTTGGTCACCTTGTTCGACTTGATGCACCGGGTGCAGGCCCGGATGCGCCGCGTGCGGCCGTCAACCACGGCGCGCACCCGCTGCAGGTTCGGATACCAGCGGCGGTTCGTCTTGTTGTTGGCGTGGCTCACGTTGTGGCCCGTCGTCGGGCCTTTGCCACAAATCTCGCATACTCGAGCCATAGGTTCGTCCCGTAGATGAGCCCTTCCGCACGCTCCCCGCGCCGCGTCCGCGGCGGGGAAAAGCCCGGGAAACCTAAGCCGGCGGCCAAGGTGGAGCAACCCCAGCGACGCGCGCTGGTTACGGGGGTGACCGGCCAGGACGGCTCTTATCTGGCGGAGCTGCTGCTCGACAAGGGGTACGAGGTCGTCGGAGTGGTCCGCCGGACCTCGCACGACTCCTACGAGCGCATCGGGCACCTCCTCGGCCGCCTTCACGTCGTCCCCGCCGATCTGCTCGACCAGCATTCCCTCACCGCGGTGGTCCGCGACGCCAAGCCGCACGAGGTCTACAACCTGGCCGCCCAGAGCTTCGTCCCGACGTCCTGGGCGCAACCCGTGCTCACCGGCGAGTTCACCGCCCTGGGGGTGACGCGGTTGCTGGAGGCGGTGCGTCTCGCCCATCCCGAGGCGCGGTTCTACCAGGCCAGCTCCTCGGAAATGTTCGGCAAGGCGGTGGAGACGCCGCAGCGGGAATCCACGCCGTTCTACCCGCGCTCGCCCTACGGCGTCGCCAAGGTGTACGGGCACTGGATCACGGTGAACTACCGGGAGTCCTACGGCCTGTACGCCGTGAGCGGCATCCTGTTCAACCACGAATCCCCCCGCCGGGGCCTCGAGTTCGTCACCCGCAAGGTGAGCCACGGCGTGGCCCGTATCGCGAAGGGGCTGGACCGGGAGCTGCGGCTCGGCAATCTGGACGCGAGCCGGGACTGGGGTTATGCCGGAGACTATGTCGACGCCATGTGGCGCATGCTGCAGCAGCCGGCGCCCGATGACTACGTGATCGGGACCGGCGAGTCGCACACGGTGCGGGACCTGGTCGCGATCGCGTTCGAGCACGTGGGCCTGGACTGGAAGAAGCACGTCGTGGTGGACCGCACGCTGGTGCGGCCGGCCGAGGTCGACGTGCTGCGCGCCGATCCGTCGAAGGCGCAACGCACGCTGCGCTGGCGTCCCACGGTCGGGTTCGCGGAGCTCGTGCGCATGATGGTCTCGGCCGACCTGGAACGGCTCGCGTGAAGGTGCTCGTCACCGGAGCCGATGGCTTCGTCGGATCGTGGCTCGTGCGCCGGCTGGTCGCCGACGGGCACACGGTGACGGGGACGTTCCGGCTCGAGGAGGACCAGCGGGCGAAGCGCTACGACGCCGCACTGCGCGACCGGGTCACCTGGGTGCCGCTCGAGCTGGCCGACGACGAGTCCGTGCGGCGGGCGGCTGAGGGCGACTGGGACGCGGTGGTCCATCTCGCGGCGGTCAGCTGGGTCACCGTAGCGGAGCGGAATCCCGGACGGGCCTGGAACGAGAACTCCGGCGGAACCGCCCGGCTCGCGCGCGCGCTCGCCGATGCGAAGCGGACGGGGGATGCGGATCCGCTCCTGCTCGTGGTCTCGAGTGTCGAGGTGTACGGGCCGGGCGCGGAGACGCCGCGGCGCGAGACGGATCCCGTGGCGCCCGTGTCGGCCTACGCGGCGAGCAAGGTCGGCGCCGAAGTCGCGGCGCTTTCGGAGTGGCGGCGCACGGGGCTGCGGGTGGTGGTGGCCCGTCCCTCGCCGCACACCGGACACGGGCAGAGCGAGCGGGCGTTGGTGCCGCGCTACGCCCACCGCGTGCTCACCGCGCGGCGCGCGCGCGCCCCGGCGATCGCCACGGGTCTGCTGGACGGCGTGCGCGACATCCTGCACGTGGCGGACGTGGTCGACGCCTACATGCGGCTGCTGGGCGCGGGCGTTCCCGGCGAGCTCTACAATGTGTCCTCGGGTGACGGGGTGGCGCTGAAGGACCTGGTCGTGCGGCTCTGCGCGCTCGCGGGCTGGCAGCCGATCCTGGAAGTGGACGCCGCGGATGTTCGTCCCGACGCCGTGCCGCACCTCGTGGGCGACGGCGCCAGGCTGCGCGCCCTGGGGTGGGCGCCGCGCCGATCCCTGGACGAAACGCTGCAGGACGTGCTCGATGCCCAAGCGGACTGACCTGCGTCGCATCCTGCTGCTCGGGTCCGGCCCGATCGTGATCGGCCAGGCCGCCGAGTTCGATTATTCGGGCACGCAGGCGGTGAAGGCGCTGAAAGAAGAAGGGTACGAGGTCATTCTCGTGAACTCGAACCCCGCCACCATCATGACCGATCCCGAGCTGGCCGACCGCACCTACATCGAGCCGGTCACGCCGGAGTGGGTCCGTCTGGTGATCGAGCGCGAGCGCCCCGACGCGCTGCTGCCGACCATGGGCGGCCAGACGGCGTTGAACGTCGCCACGGCGCTGGCCAAGAACGGCACACTGGCGGAGTTCGGGGTCGAGCTGATCGGCGCCTCGGCGCGCGCGATCCAGATGGCGGAGGACCGGGCGGAATTCGCGGCGGCGCTGCGGCGTATCGGGCTGGACGCGCCGCGCGGCCGCACGGTGGGCTCGCTGGAGGAGGCGCTCGAAGCGGTGGCGGCGACCGGGTACCCGGCGATCGTCCGGCCGTCGTTCACGCTGGGCGGCACCGGGGGCGGTGTCGCGTACAACCGGGCGGAGTTCGAGGAGCTGGTCGAGGGCGCGCTGGATCTGTCGCCCGTGCACTCGACCCTGATCGAACGGTCGGTACTGGGCTGGAAGGAATACGAGCTCGAGGTGATGCGCGACGGCCGCGACAACGTCGTGATCGTCTGCTCGATCGAGAACCTCGATCCGATGGGCGTCCACACCGGCGATTCCATCACCGTCGCGCCCGCCATGACGCTCACCGACCGCGAGTATCAGCGGATGCGGGACGCGTCGATCGCCATCATCCGCGAGGTCGGCGTGGCCGCGGGCGGCTGCAACATCCAGTTCGCCGTGAACCCGGCCGACGGCGAGATGCTGGTGATCGAGATGAATCCCCGCGTGTCGCGCTCTTCGGCGCTCGCGTCCAAGGCCACGGGATTTCCGATCGCGCGCATCGGCGCGAAGCTCGCCGTCGGGTATACGCTCGACGAGCTGCCCAACGACATCACGAAGACCACGCCGGCCTCCTTCGAGCCCGTGCTCGACTACGTCGTCGTGAAGGTGCCGCGCTTCGCGTTCGAGAAGTTCCCGACCGCCGACTTCCGGCTGACGACGCAGATGAAGTCGGTGGGCGAGGCGATGGCCATCGGCCGCACCTTCAAGGAGGCGTTCCAGAAGGGGCTGCGTGCGCTCGAGGCGGGACGCTCGGGGTGGGTCGTGGGGCAGACGCTGGGCGACGACCGGTTGACGAGCGATGCGCCGGAAGACCTGCGGGTAGCCCTGCGGACCCCCACGCCCGAGCGGATCTTCCAGGTCAAGCGCGCGCTCGCGGCCGGGCTCTCCGTGGACGCCATCACGCAGGCGTCGGGCATCGACCCCTGGTTCCTGTTCCAGATGGAGGAGCTGCTCGAGGCCGAGCGCTGGTTCACCGGACTGGCGGAGGTGGGCGCGGCGGAGCTGCGCCGCATGAAGCGGATGGGCTTCTCCGACCGCCAGCTGGCGACGTTGCGCGGCACCACCGAGGAGGCGGTGCGCGAACAGCGCTGGGCCTTGGGCGTCCGGCCCGCCTACAAGACGGTGGACACGTGCGCGGGGGAGTTCCCGTCGTCGACGCCCTATCTCTACTCCTCGTACGACGACGAGAACGAGTCGGAGCCGTTCGGCGATCGGGGCATCGTGATCCTGGGGAGCGGGCCGAACCGCATCGGCCAGGGGGTGGAGTTCGACTACTGCTGCGTGCGCGCTGGGCTTGCGTTCCGCGACCTCGGGTTCAAGACGATCATGATCAACTCGAACCCCGAGACGGTCTCCACCGACTTCGACATCTCGGACAAGCTGTACTTCGAGCCGCTCACGTTCGAGGATGTCATCGAGATCGTCAGCCTCGAGCGTCCCCGCGGCGTCGTCGTCCAGCTCGGCGGCCAGACTCCGTTGCGCCTCACCAATGCCCTCGCTGCAGCCGGCGTGCCCATCCTGGGGACGAGCCCCGACGCTATCGATACGGCCGAGGATCGGGAGCGCTTCGAGCAGCTCGCGCGCCGCCTGGGGGTGACGCAGCCACCCAACGGCACGGCGCGCTCGGTCGCTGAGGCGCTCGCGGTCGCGGACCGCATCGGCTACCCGGTGCTCATCCGGCCGTCCTACGTCCTGGGCGGACGAGCGATGGAGATCGTGTACGACCCGGGCTCGCTGCGGGAGTTCTTCGAGAAGGCTGCCCGGGTGGCACCCGAGCATCCCGTGCTGATCGACCGCTTTCTCGAGGACGCGTTCGAGGCCGATGTCGATGCCATCGCCGACGGCAAGCGCTGCGTCGTGGGCGGCGTGATGCAGCACATCGAGGACGCGGGTGTGCATTCGGGGGATTCCGCGTGCGTCCTGCCGCCCTACCTGATCGGGGACCAGCAGGTGGAGGAGATGCGCCGGCACACGCAGGCCTTCGCCCAGGCCCTTGGCGTGGTGGGGCTGCTCAACGTCCAGTACGCCATCAAGGACGGCGTGGTGTACGTGCTGGAGGTGAACCCCCGGGCCTCGCGGACCGTGCCGTTTGTGAGCAAGGCCACCGGCGTGCCGCTGGCGAAGTTGGCGGCGGCCGTCATGGTGGGGCACTCCCTGGACGAGCTGGGGCTGGCCGACGAGCTTCCCGTCCCCGGCGTGGCGGTGAAGGAGGCCGTGTTCCCCTTCACCAAACTGCCCAACGTGGATACCGTTTTGGGCCCGGAGATGCGCTCCACCGGCGAGGCCATGGGGTTCGCCGACAGCTTCGGGATGGCGTTCGCCAAGGCCCAGATCGCGGCGGACGGCAGCTTGCCGCTTCAGGGCGCGGTGTTCGTGACGGTCAACGACTCGGACAAGCCGACGGTAACGCCGATCGTGCGCCGGTTCCACGAGCTGGGGTTCCGCATCCTGGCGACGGAAGGCACGCAGCGCTATCTCCGGGCGCGCGGCGTGCCGGCGGAGCGGGTCGCGAAAGTGCACGAAGGACGGCCCAATGCGATCGACCTGCTGGTCTCGGGAGAGATTCAGCTGCTGATCAACACCCCGCTGGGCAAGTTCACCCAGCAGGACGATTACGCCATCCGGCGCGCGGCCATCGTGCACCGGGTGCCGTACACGACGACGATGTCCGCGGCCAGCGCGGCGTGCGATGCGATCATCGCCCTGCGCAGTCGCCGAGGAAGTGTGAGGAGCCTCCAGGAATGGCACGAAAGCATGAGAGTCGAAAGCCGGCCGCCGGCCAGCAGCGCCCCGGCCGCAAGTCCGCCCCCCGTCCCGCACCCCGCGCCCCGGTAGCCAAGGGGGTGGCGAAGGGGAAGGGCAAGGCGCCTGCCGGCAAGGCGGTCGCCGGCAAGCCGGCGGCCGTGGCCAAACCGGCGACGCCGGTCGTCCCCAAGCTGAAGTTCCACGGGCGCATGCTCGAGAACGAGCCGCTGTCGCGTTACACGACGTGGCGCATCGGCGGGCCGGCGCGCTACCTGCTGCAGCCGGGCGACGTCGAGGACGTCATCAAGGGCCTCGACATGGCGCGGGAACGGGGCCTGCCGTGGCTCGTGATCGGCCTCGGCTCCAACCTGCTGGTGCGGGACGGGGGCTTCCCCGGTCTCGTGATCCGCATGGGGAAGGGCCTCGACAAGTTCGAGATGAAGGGCGCCATCGCGATCGTCGGAGCCGGCATGCCGACGCCGATCCTGGCGCGGCGGACCGCCGAGGCCGGATTTTCGGGCGTCGAGCGGTTCATCGGCATTCCGGGGACCGTGGGCGGCGGCATCTACATGAACGCCGGCTGCCATGGCGCCGAATTCGCCGAAATCGTCACCGAGGTGACGGTGATGGACAGCAAGGGGAAGACGCGCACCATCCCCCGCAAGCAGATCTCCTACAAGTACCGGGGCTCGAACCTGGGCGACGTGATCGTGCTCGAGGCGAAGCTGGGCCTCGGAGAGGAAGCTCCGGCGAAGCTCAAGGAGCTCCAGGCCAAGCTGTTCCGGTGGCGCAAGGCCGGCACACCGTTCGACCAGCCGTGCGCCGGTTCGACCTTCAAGAATCCGGGCGGCAAACAGTCCGCCGGGATGCTGATCGACGAGGTGGGGCTCAAGGGGTTCCGGATCGGCGGGGCCCAGGTTTCGACGATGCACGCCAACTACATCGTCAACACGGGGACGGCCACCGCGGCCGACGTCCTCAAGCTCATCGATCACGTGCAGAAGACGGTCGCCAAGAAGGCGGGCGTCGAGCTCGGCCTGGAAATCAAGGTGGTCGGGGTCTAGGGTGGCCGACTACTTCGTCCACCCCTCGAGCTTCGTGGACGAGGGCGCGCAGGTCGGGAAGGGATCCAAGATCTGGCACTTCTGCCACGTCATGAGCGGCGCCGTCATCGGTGAGCGCTGCAACCTGGGGCAGAACGTGGTCGTGATGCCGGGCACGCGCATCGGCACGAACGTCAAGATCCAGAACAACGTCTCGATCTACGAGGGCGTGGAGCTCGAAGACGATGTGTTCTGCGGGCCCTCGTGCGTGTTCACCAACGTGATCAACCCGCGCAGCCATGTCTCCCGCAAGAGCGAATACAAGAAGACGCTGGTCCGGCGCGGGACCTCGATCGGGGCCAACGCCACCATCGTGTGCGGCGTCACCCTGGGCGAGTACAGTTTCGTCGGCGCCGGCGCGGTGGTCACCACCGACGTCCTTGCCTACGCCCTGATGGTCGGGGTCCCGGCCCGGCGCATCGGCTGGATGTGCCGCTGCGGCGAGCGCTTGACCGTCTCGGGAGGGCGCGCCCGCTGCGCCGCCTGCGGCACGTCCTATGAGGAAACGGGGGGCGTGCTGCGCCCGATTGCCTGACCCGGCCCATCTGTGTAAATTGTTGCCTCTTTTGCGGATAGAGTCTACGTGAACGTGCCGTTGCTGGACCTGGTCGGCCAGTATCGCACCATCAAGGACGAGGTCCTTCCCGCCCTTCAGGCGGTCATCGAATCGCAGCAGTTCATCATGGGACCGGCCGTGGCGCAGCTCGAGGCCAAGGTGGCCGAGCTGTCGCACGCCCGCCATGGTGTCGGCTGTGCCAGCGGCACCGACGCCCTGCTGCTGCCGCTGAAGGCGCTCAACCTCAAGCCCGGCGACGAGATCATCACGTCGCCGTTCACCTTCTTCGCGACGGCGGGCACGATCCACAACGCCGGCGGCACGCCGGTCTTCGTGGATATCGACGCGGGGACGTTCAACATCGATCCGGCGGCGGTCGAGGCGGCGGTCACGCCCCGAACCCGTGCCATCATGCCGGTCCATCTCTACGGGCAGATGGCGGAGATGGAGCGGCTGCTGGCGATCGCTCAGCGACGCGGCCTGAAGGTGATCGAGGACGCCGCCCAGGCGATCGGTGCGCGGCGTTCGATCGACGGCGTGTGGCGGATGGCTGGCGAGCTGGGGTGGGTGACGGGCTACTCGTTTTTCCCGAGCAAGAATCTGGGCGCCTGGGGCGACGCCGGGATGATGGTGACGTCCGACGACGCAGCGGCCGAGCGGCTGCGCAAACTGCGGCTGCACGGCGGCGCCAAGATGTACCATCACGAGGAAGTCGGGACGAACTCGCGGCTCGACACACTGCAGGCCGCGGTGCTGCTGGCCAAGCTGCCGCATCTGGCGGACTGGTCGAGCCGGCGTCGCGAGCACGCCGCGTACTACGGGGCCGGGCTCGCCGATATCGGTGCGGTCCGCGCCCCGGCCGTCGCCCCCGGGAACGAGCACATCTTCCATCAATACACGCTGCGGGTGGAGCGTCGTGACGGCCTCCAGGCCCATCTCAAGGCCAAAGGGATCGGCTCGGCGATCTACTACCCGATCCCGCTGCACCGTCAGGCGTGCTTCGCGTCCCTCGGGTACAAGGCGGGCAGCCTGCCGCGCTCCGAGCAGGCGGCCGAGGACGTCTTGTCGCTCCCCATCTTCCCGGAGCTCACCCACGCGCAGCTCGATTATGTGATCGACGCGATTCGCGAGTTCTACCGGTGAACCGGCTGAAACTCGGCGTCATCGGCGCCGGGGCATGGGGCAGAAACCATGTGCGGACGGTGGCCGGGCTCGCCGATGCCGAGCTCGCGGCCGTGTGTGACACACAGGAGAAGGTGCGCCAGACGGTCGGGCGCCAGTTCCCGTCCGCGTTCGTGACCGACGACGTGGACGCCCTGCTGGGGCGGGTCGAGGCGGTCGTCATCGCCGCGCCCGCCAAGACGCACGCCGAGCTGGCCCAGCGGGCGATCGGGGCGGGGAAGCCGTGCCTGGTGGAGAAGCCGTTCGCGCTGGGCGTCGCCGATGCCGAGGCGGTGGCCGCCGCGGCGGCAGCCCGCAAGGTCCCGGTCCTGGTGGGGCACCTGCTTGTGTTCCACCCCGCAGTGGATGCCCTGCGGGCGCTGATCACGGCGGGGGAGCTGGGGCGGGTGCTCTACATGTACGGGCTGCGGGTGAATCTGGGCCAGGTACGGGCTGACGAAAATGCCCTCTGGAGCTTCGGGCCGCACGACGTCTCCGTGGCCCTCCATTTGCTAGGGGAGGCGCCGGTTCGGGTCACCGCGCAGGGGTCGTGCTATCTGCAGCTGGGCGTGGAAGATGTGGTGTTCCTCCACATGGAGTTCGCCAGCGGCACCGTGGCGCACGTCCAACTGTCGTGGCTCGACCCGCACAAGGAGCGCAAGCTCACCGTGGTGGGCGACCGCAAGATGGTGGTCTTCGACGACATGGAGCCGCGTGAAAAGCTGCGCATCTACGATAAGGGCGTGACGCGCCCTCCCGATTACGCTTCCTGGGGCGAGAGTCTCGCCATTCGCGAGGGTGACATCTTCATCCCCAAGATTCCCAACGTGGAGCCGCTCGGCGCCGAGCTCGCGCATTTCGTGCGAGTCGCGCGTGGGGCGGAGGCTCCCCGCGCGAGCGCCGCGGACGGCGTGCGCGTGATCCGTGTGCTGGAGGCTGCTACGCGCTCGCTCGCGGGCGGAGGAACCCCGATCACCATATGACACCGGTCTCACAATCTCCCCGTGATGCGCTCCTGGCCAAGGCCAAGGACCGCTCCGCGCTGTTCGGTATCGTCGGCCTTGGCTACGTCGGGTTGCCGCTGGCGATGGAGCTGGTGCGCGCCGGCTACCGCGTGCTCGGCTTCGACATCAGCCAGCGCGTGGTGGACAACCTGAACGCGGGCCGCTCCCACGTGCAGGACGTTCCGTCCAGCGAGATCGCCGCCGCCGTGAAGGAGAAGAAGTTCTCGGCGACGACCGACCTGTCGCGGCTGGCCGAGCCGGACGCGATTTCCATCGCGGTGCCGACGCCGCTTTCCAAGACCAAGGACCCCGACGTCAGCTACGTGATCGCGGCGACCGATTCCATCAAGAAGACGCTGCGGCGCGGCCAGCTGGTGATCCTCGAGTCCACCACGTACCCGGGCACGACGCGCGAGTTGATGCTCCCGGCGCTCGAGAGCACCGGCCTCAAGGTGGGCGAGGACTTCTTCCTGGCCTTCTCGCCCGAGCGGGTGGATCCCGGCAACCCGAAGTACGGCACGCGCAACACGCCGAAGGTGGTGGGCGGCATCACGCCGAACTGCCTCGAGGTGACGATGGCGCTGTACCAGCCGTCGATCGAGCGGCTGGTTCCCGTCTCCTCGACCGAGGCGGCCGAGCTCGTGAAAATCCTCGAGAACACCTTCCGCAGCGTGAACATCGGGCTGGTGAACGAGATGGCCATCGTGTGCGACAAGCTGGGCGTCGACGTGTGGGAGGTGATCGATGCCGCGGCGACCAAGCCGTTCGGGTTCATGAAGTTCACCCCGGGGCCGGGGGTCGGCGGGCACTGCATCCCGCTGGATCCGCACTATCTCGCGTGGAAGATGCGCACCCTGAACTACCGGACGCGGTTCATCGAGCTCGCGGGCGAAATCAACGCGGAGATGCCCGAGTACTGGGTGGCCCGGGTGGCGGATCGCCTCAACGATCAGGGCAAGGCGGTGCGCCGCAGCAAGGTGCTGGTGGTGGGGGTCGCCTATAAGAAGGATATCGACGACATCCGGGAAAGCCCCGCCCTCGACGTGATCCGGCTGCTCGAGCAGCGGGGGGCCGTCGTGTCGTTTCACGATCCACACGTGGCCCGGCTGCACGAAGACGGGGTGGAGCTCACGTCCGTCCCGCTCAGCGCCGAGGCGCTGCGCGCCGCCGACTGCGTGGTGATCGTCACCGACCACTCGTCGATCGACTACGGGCTCATCGCGCGCGAGGCGAAGCTCGTGGTCGACACCCGGCACGCCCTGCCGGCCGAAACCAGGAGGCCGTCGTGAAGCTCTGCGTGGTGGGAACCGGCTACGTGGGGCTCGTCGTGGGCGCCTGCTTTGCCGAGACCGGCAACGACGTGCTGTGCGCCGATGTGGATACGAAGAAGATCGCCGGCCTGAAGGAGAACCGGCTGCCGATCTACGAGCCAGGGCTCGAGCCGCTCGTGGTGCGCAATCAGCGGGATGGACGGCTGCAGTTCACGACCGATGTCGCGGCGGCGATCGAGGCGTCCGATGTCGTGTTCATCGCCGTCGGCACGCCGCCCGACGAAGACGGCTCGGCGGACCTCCAGCACGTCCTGGCCGTCGCGCGGACCATCGGGCAGCACATGAACCGGCCCAAGGTCGTGGCCACCAAGAGCACCGTGCCGGTCGGGACGGCGGAGCTGGTGCGGGCGGAAATCGCCAAGCACACCAAGACGGCGTTCCACGTCTGCTCCAATCCCGAGTTCCTGAAGGAAGGCGCGGCCGTCGACGACTTCATGAAACCGGACCGCGTGATCGTGGGCGTGGATCATCCGGAGTCACGCCGCATGTTCGAGGAGCTGTACGGCCCCTTCGTGCGCACCGGCAACCCGCTCATCTTCATGGACATCCCGTCGGCGGAGATGACCAAGTACGCCGCCAACGCCATGCTCGCGACCCGCATCACGTTCATGAACCAGGTAGCGCAGCTGTGCGAGGCCGTGGGCGCCGACGTGCAGCTGGTGCGCAAGGGCATCGGCTCCGATCATCGCATCGGCCCGGCCTTCCTGTTCCCGGGCCCCGGCTACGGTGGCTCATGCTTCCCCAAGGACGTCAAGGCGCTCGTGCGGACGGCCGACGGCAAGGGAGTCACGCTCGGCGTGCTGAAGGCGGTCGAGGACGGTAACGAGCGGCAAAAGCGCGTGCTGTACGAGAAGGTGGCGCGGCACTTCGACGGCAAGCTCAAGGGCCGCACCATCGGCGTGTGGGGTCTCGCCTTCAAGGCGGAGACCGATGACGTGCGCGAGAGCCCGGCGCTCGTGCTCGTCGAAGCCCTGCTCGCCGCCGGCGCCACGGTGCAGGCCCACGACCCGGCCGCGATCGAGACCGCGCGACACGTGCTTGGTGATCGCGTGCGGTATGTGGAACATGCGTACGACGCGGTCGCCGGAGCGGACGCGCTGGTGATCGTGACGGAATGGCGGGAGTACCGCAATCCGGACTTCGCCCGCCTGAAGCAGGCGCTCAAGCAGCCCCTCATCGTCGACGGCCGGAACCTGTACGAAGGCCCGCGCCTCGCCGAGCTCGGGTTCACCTACGACTGCATCGGCCGCCCGCTCGCATGCGCATCCTCGTAACGGGGGCGGCGGGGTTTCTCGGGTCGCACCTGTGCGACCGGCTGCTGGCGGATGGGCACCGCGTCATCGGGATGGACAACTACATCACCGGGACGCCGGCGAACCTGGCGCACCTGGAGCACCATCCCGCGTTCCAGTTCGTGCGCCACGACGTCACCACCTTCATCGAGGTGGACGGCCCGCTCGACGGCGTGATGCACTTCGCCAGTCCGGCGAGCCCGGTAGACTACCTCGAGCTGCCCATTCAGACGTTGAAGGTGGGCTCCCTGGGCACGCACAAGGCGTTGGGGCTGGCGCGGGCGAAGCGCTCGCGGTTTTTGCTCGCGTCCACGTCCGAAGTGTACGGCGATCCCCTCGTGCATCCGCAGCCCGAGAGCTATTGGGGAAACGTCAATCCCGTGGGCCCGCGCGGCGTGTACGACGAGGCGAAGCGGTTTGCCGAAGCGATGACCATGGCCTACCATCGCTATCACGGGATCGACACCCGGATTGTGCGCGTCTTCAACACGTTCGGCCCGCGGATGCGCCCGCATGACGGGCGGGTCGTCTCGAACTTCATCATGCAGGCGTTGCGGGGAGAGCCGATTACGATCTACGGGGACGGCTCCCAGACGCGCTCCTTCTGTTACGTGGACGATCTGGTCGACGGGATCGTGCGACTGTTCGAGCGGGGCACGCCGGACCCCACCAACATCGGAAACCCCGGGGAATTCACGGTGCGCCAGCTCGCCGATCGCGTGCTCGCGCTCACCGGGAGCAAGAGTCCGGTCGTACAACGGCCCCTGCCGGTGGACGATCCGCGCGTGCGCCAGCCCGACATCTCCCGCGCGCGGCAGCTACTGGGGTGGGAGCCCAAGATTCCACTCGACGACGGCCTGACCCGGACGATCGCCTACTTTCGTGGAGTCCTGACGGCATGAGCAGACTGCTGGTCACCGGCGCTGCCGGCTTCATCGGATCCCACGTGTGCGAGGCGCTCCTCGATGCCGGGCATGAGGTGGCCGGCATCGACAACTTCGATCCGTTCTACGCCCGGGCGACCAAGGAGCGCAACGTCGCCAGCCTGCGGCACCGGCGCGGGTTCCTGTTCTCCGAAGGCGACGTGGTCCGCGACCCGCTCCCGCTGGAAGGGGTCGAGGCGATCATCCATCTGGCGGCCAAACCCGGCGTCCAGACTTCGCTGCAGCAGCCCGCCGCCTACATGGAAGCGAACGTGACGGCCACCGCCCGGCTGCTCGACGCGGCGCACCAGGAGGGAATCACGCGGGTGGTCTTCGGGTCGTCTTCCTCGGTGTACGGCGAGTCCACGCCCGCGCCGTTTTCGGAGGACGCCCGCGCCGACCACCCGATCTCCCCGTACGCCGCGAGCAAGCGGGCGGGGGAGCTCGTGTGCCGGTCCTTCTCGCATCTGTACGCGACCCGCATCGCCTGTCTGCGGTTCTTCACGGTGTACGGGCCCCGGCAGCGCCCCGACCTGGCGGTCCACCGCTTCACGGCCCGGATTGCCGCCGGCCAGCCGATCCAGATGCGGGGGGACGGTTCGAGCGAGCGCGATTACACGTATGTTTCCGATGTGGTGGACGGGACCCTGGCGGCCCTCGACTGGACGGCCCGGGCCGGTCGCGGGGGCGACGGCGCCGAGCCATGGCGGGTGTTCAATCTCGGGGGCGGCGAGCGGGTGCGGCTCGATCGGCTGATCACGCTGATCGCGAACGCCGTCGGATGCGAGGCGGCGATCGAGCAGAGCCCCGATTCGCCCGGGGACGTGCCGCTCACGGCGGCCGATCTGACGCGCTCCGAACGGGAGCTGGGGTACCGGCCCAAGGTCGGCATCGAGGAAGGCATCCGCCGGTTCGTGTCGTGGTACCGGGAGGTTCATGGACGCCAGTCCTGAACGGCGGGTCGATCAGGCCCGCGAGCGATTCCAGCTGCAGGACTACTACGGCGCGATCCACCTGCTCGAGGAGATCTCGGCGGTTGGCCACGCGTTCGCCGATGCCGAGCACATGCTGGGCCTGTGCTACTCGCTCGTCGGCCAGCCGGAGAAGGCGCTGGCCCACCTGGATCGCGCGCTCGAGCTGAACCCGCATTACGTCGAAGCGCTGGTGCACCGCGCCCTGGTCCTCAATGATCTGGGACGCGAGCAGGAGGCGACCGACTCGCTGCGCCGCGCCGGCCAGATCGGCGGGAAGTCCCGGCTCGGGTTTCCCACGCATCTGGCGGCGAAGCTGGCGAATCTGCACGCCCATCTGGCCGAGGCGTACATCGAGGCAGGGGGCATGCGCGAGGCGATCGGTCAGTATCAGGCGGCGCTGGCGCTCGGCCCCGAGTTCCACGACCTGCGCTACAAGCTGGGCCGGTTGCTGCTCCAGGCGGGGCGCGTGCTCGAGGCACGCGAGCAGTTCGAGATCATCGTGCGCTCCCGGCCCAATTTCCTCGATGCCGCCGCGATGCTCGGGTTGGCGTCCTACTTGAGCGGCGACGGTCTCTCGGCGCGCGTGGTGTGGGAGGATTGCCGCCGCCGCCGGCCGGAGGATCCGCGCGTCGAGGCCTACCTGGCCATGCTGGACCGCGGGGATCTCATCGGGATGCCGGGAGAACCCGCGCCGCGAATCTCGGGCCGTCAACGCACTCCGTGAAAGCGGGGGCGACCGCGGCCGCGCTCGTGGCGCTGGCCTGCACGCCGAGTGCGGCGGACCATGTGGTGCTCGGAGATCGCAACTACGTCGCGGGCGCCTATGCCGACGCCCTGGCCGAGTATCAGCTGGGCCTGCGCGCCGGCGGCGCCGGGGCGGACCTCCATGCCAAGGCCGGCGCGGCCGCGCTCCACACGGAGGACTACAGCTTCGCGGCGCAGGAGTATCGGGCCCTGGCCCGGGAGGATCCGAGTCGCGCCGATGAGGCGGTCGATGGGCTGGAACGCGCGGCGCGGGGCGCCGTCGCGACCAATGACCGGATCGCCATGGCCCAGGCGCTGCAGGGGATACGGGAGATCTCGCCGAGCCGTCCGCTCGGCGCCTACGCCCGCATCGTCGCACTCGACGCGGCGGCCGCCGGGAACACGGCGGACGCCTTGGCGTACTTGCCCACGGCGATCGCCACCGCGCCCGACGCCCGCACCGCGGATTCGCTACTGTACGTGCTGGGGGAAGCGGCCGCCCTCGCCAAGGACTGTGTCACGGCCATGGCGGTGTTCGAAGGAGTACTGCAGCGCCAGCGTCAGCCGGTCGTCCAGGATGCGGCGCGCGAGGGGATTGCGCGCTGCGCGCTGATGCGCGGCCAGTCGGCGCTCGCGGCGGGTCGCCCGGTCGACGCCGAAGAATGGTTCCGGCGCGCCGCGACGCCGGGATCGGCGATCGAGGTGACGCGGGCGGCGTACGTCGGGTTGGGCGATGTGGCCCTGGCCCGCGGCGACGTCGCGGCCGCCGTCGACTTCTATCAGCAGTCCCTGATGGGCGGTGTGCCGGGCGATTCGCTGGCCCAGCGCGCACAGGAGAAGCTCAACGCGCTGGGCAGGGCGGACAGCGCTCCCCCGCAACCGTGACGTCTATGCGCGCAGTTCGTTGGCTGTTTCCTCTGGTAGTGGCGGCGTGCGCGCACCGCGCGCGCCCCGGTCCGGCGCTCGCCCCCGAGCAGGTCCTGGCGCAGGCGAGGGCCGAGTTCCGCGCCGGTAAGTTCACGAAGGCGTTGCAGACCTTCCGCCGCGTGCAGTTCGAGCTGCCGCCCAACGATCCGGCCCTGCCCGAAGTGCACTACTCGACCGCCGAATCGGAATTCCAGGCGGGACAGCTCGTGGACGCCGCGCACGATTTCCGCGAGGTGGCCGATCAGTATCCGGGCAGCGCGTACGCGGCGGTGTCGCTGCTGCGCGCCGGGGATGCGAACATGCGGCTGTGGCGCAACCCCGAGCTCGATCCGAGTTACGGCGAAGCGGCCCTGGCGATCTACCAGGACCTCGCGGGCCGGTACCCGGATTCCGAGGCGGCCGCCCGCGCACAGCTCCACGTGCGCGACCTGCGGAATTGGTTCGCCGACAAAGCGTACAAGAACGGCATCTTCTACTTCAAGCGGCGCGCCTGGGACTCCGGCATCATCTACTTCAAGGACATCGTGGCCAACTATCCGGAAGCGGCGCGGGCGCCCGACGCCTTGTTACGCCTCGTGGATACCTACCGCGCGATCGGCTACAAGGAGGAGCTGCAGGAGGCGTGTGCCCACCTGCGCCGCTTCTATCCGCGGGCGGGGGGCATCGCCAAATCCTGCCCGCCGGAACCCACCGCCGCGCCCGGTTCTCCCTGAGCGCGTGGACGCGCTGTTCGGTGGATCGTTCGATCCGGTCCATCTGGGGCATCTCGTGGCCGCCGAGACGGCGGCGGAGGAGCTGGGGGCGCGCGTTCGTCTGATGCCGGCGCGCGAACAGCCCTTCAAGCGGGCGGCGCACGGGGCGACCGCCGCGCAGCGCGCCGAGATGCTCGCCCTGGCGCTCGCCGGCAATCCGCGGCTGTCCGTGGAGCGGATCGAGCTCGAGCTGGCGGCGCCGTCCTACACCGTGCGGACACTGCGGGCCCTGGCGGAGCGTGAGCCGGGGAACCGGTTCACGTTATTGCTGGGGGCGGATGCCGCCCGGGAGCTGCCGGCCTGGTTCGAGGTGGAGGCGCTGCCCGCCCTGGCGGACGTGGTGGTATTCGGCCGGCCGGGGGCTCCCGTGCCGGACCTCCCCATCATTCGCCGGGCGATCGAGGTGCCGGCCGTGGACATTTCGGCGACGCTGGTGCGGCGCCGGGTGGCCGAGGGCCGGTCCATTCGTTACTTGGTGCCCGACGCGGTGCGCGAGTACATCGCCGCGCACGGGCTGTATCGCTAGACTGAGGACCGATGGTGAGACGGCTGTTTACCAAGGTGTTCGGGACGCGGTTCCGGCGGGAGATGAAGCGCATCCGCCCGCTGGTCGACGCGATTCACCGGCACGAAGCGCGGCTCAAGGACCTGGGCGATTCGGAGCTCCAGGCCCAGACCGCCAAGTGCCGGGGGATCATCGCCGAGCGCACCGCGGAGCTGGCCGCGGAGGTGGAGCGCCTGAAGCGGGCCAAGCACGACTGCCCCGACGCGGAAGAGCGGGCGCGGTTGTCGGATCAGCTGGGCCAGGCCGAGCAGCGCTACGGGCGCGCCCTGCAGGCCGCGCTGGACGACATTCTGCCCGAGGCCTACGCCACCGTGCGGGAGGCGTGCCGGCGGCTGCTGGGCACGAAGGTCACGGTGACCGGGCACGAGCAGGCCTGGGACATGGTGCCCTACGACGTGCAGCTGATCGGCGGCATCGTGCTGCACCAGGGCAAGATCGCGGAGATGGCCACCGGGGAAGGGAAGACCCTGGTCGCCACGTTGCCGCTCTACCTGAACGCGCTGGCCGGGAAGGGCGCGCACCTCGTCACGGTGAACAACTACCTGGCGCGGCGCGACTCGCAGTGGATGGGCCACCTGTTCACCTGGCTGGGCCTCACCGTCGGCTGCATCGACGACACGCAGCCCGCTTCGCCCGAGCGGAAAGCCGCGTACCGCTGCGACATCACCTACGGCACGAACAACGAATTCGGCTTCGACTACCTGCGCGACAACATGGTGGGCCGGCTCGACGAGCGCGTGCAGCGCGGGCACTACTACGCCATCATCGACGAAGTCGACTCGATCCTGATCGACGAGGCGCGCACGCCGCTCATCATCTCGGGAGCCGTGGGCGCCGAATCGGACGTGAAGTACGCCCAATTCAACACGCAGGTCGTTCAGCTCGTCCGCAAGCAGACCGCGATCGTGAACGACCTCATCGGCAAAGCCGAGCCGCTGCTGGCGGACGAGAAGACTCAGTACGAAGGGGCCAGGCTGCTCTATCAGGCGCAGCTCGGCATGCCCAAGAACAAGAAGTTGCTCAAGCTGCTCAACGAGCAGGGCATCAAGACGATCGTGCAGCGGGTGGAGCTCGATCGCCTCGCCGACCGCAAGCTGCCGGCGCGCGACCAGAAGATGCGCAACGTCGAGGACGACCTCTATTTCGTGCTCGACGAGCGCGGCCATTCGGTGCACCTCACCGAGAAGGGCGTCGAGACGATGTCGCCCGACGACCCGACCCTGTTCGTCGTCCCCGATATCTCCCACGCGGTGCACGTCATCGATCGCGACGAGACCCTCACCCCCGCCGAGAAGCTGGAGCGGCGGCGTGTCGTGGAGTCGGAGTACGCGGGCAAGAGCGAGACGCTGCACATCATCCACAAGCTGCTCCAGGCCCACGCCCTGTACGAGAAGGACGTGGAGTACGTCGTGCAGGACGGCCAGGTCTTCATCGTGGACGAGTTCACCGGCCGGCTCATGCCGGGCCGGCGCTGGGCGGAGGGCCTGCATCAGGCGGTCGAGGCGAAGGAAGGTGTGACGGTGCGCGAGGAGAGTCAGACCCTCGCCACGATCACCATCCAGAACTACTTCCGCATGTACGAAAAGCTCGCCGGCATGACGGGCACGGCCGAGACCGAGGAAACCGAGTTCTTCCAGATCTACAAGCTGGAAGTGGTCGTCATCCCGACGAACCGGCCGGTGCGTCGGGTCGACAAGCACGACCTCATCTACAAGACGCGGCGCGAAAAGTACAACGCGATCGTCGAGGAGGCGGAGCGGCAGCACAAGCGCGGGCTGCCGGTGCTCGTCGGCACGGTGAGCGTCGAAGTGTCCGAAACGCTCTCCCGGATGCTCAAGCGACGCGGGCTGAAGCACGAAGTGCTGAATGCCAAGTACCACGAGCGCGAGGCCGAGATCGTGGCCCAGGCCGGGCAGCCGGGCGCGATCACGATCGCCACCAACATGGCGGGCCGCGGCACCGACATCAAACTCGGCCCCGGCGTGAAGCAGTGCCAGGTCTGCGGCATCCGGGCGCGCGGCGAGCCGGCCTTCGGGCAGGCGATCGAGCACGCCGATCTCACCGCGGAGCGGATCAAGGAGCTCAACTGCAACGACGACCCGCCCTGCGGGCTCGTGATCGTGGGCACCGAGCGGCACGAGGCGCGCCGCATCGACCGCCAGCTGCGGGGCCGCTCCGGCCGCCAGGGCGATCCAGGGGGAAGCGTCTTCTATCTGTCGCTGGAAGACGACCTGATGCGGCTCTTCGGGTCCGACCGCATCGCGCGCTGGATGGACCGCGGCGGCGCCGAAGAGGGCGAGGTGATCACCCATCCCTGGGTCACCGGCGCCATCAGCCAGGCGCAGAAGCGGGTCGAGCTGCAGAACTTCCAGGCCCGCAAGCGGCTGCTCGAGTACGACGACGTCATGAACCAGCAGCGCGAGGTCATGTACTCGCTGCGGCTGTTCGCGCTCGAGGGCGGGGAGGAGCTGAAGGCGGAAGCGCTGCGAATGATCGACGCCGCGGTCGAGCGGCTGGTGGACGAACGCACCGCCGTCTACAAGGACCCCGCCGAGTGGGATCGCGAGCTGCTCACCACGGAGATGCTGCAGCGCTATCTGCTCTCGGTGCCGGACCTCACCGATCCCGCGAAGGTCCGGGGCCGGGACGACCTGGTGCGCGCGGCCCAGCAGGCCGGGCACGAGTCGTTCGAGGGCAAGCTGTCCCAGCTGCGCGATGCCGATGTGATGCTGCGGCGCGACCTCGAAGCCCGGTTGCGGCGCGAAACCGATCCCGTAGTGCGCGCGGCGATCGAGGCCCGGCTGGCGGAGCAGACGGGTCTCGCCGAGCAGGCCCTGTCCCAGATCATGCTCTCGGTGATCGACGAGAAGTGGAAGGACCACCTCTACGATCTCGATCAGCTCAAGGCGGGCATCCAGTATCGCGGCTGGGGACAGAAGGACCCGCTGATCGAGTACAAGCAGGACGCGTTCGAGATGTTCAAGGGCCTGATCGACGACGTGCGCAGCACGTTCGCCGAGCGCTGGCTCAAGCTGCAGATCCAGGTCGGGCCACCGGCGCCGGGTTCGACCGGACCGGCCGGCGGCCGCCCGCGGCCGCAGGGCGTCGGCGCCCCTCCCGGCCTGCTCGGCGGCCCCGCGCCGCGGCGCCCCACACCCATGGTGGCGATGAAGCCGGAAGCCGACGGGCTCGTGAGCGGGGGCACCTCCACTGGCCCGTTGCCGCCCTCCGGCCGACCGACCCCGGTCGAGGCCGCGGTGGCGAATCCGTACGTCGGCGTCGGACGCAACGATCCCTGTCCGTGCGGCAGCGGCAAGAAGTTCAAGAAATGCCACGGCGCGGCGCTGTGAGCGCCGGCGCGCGAAAGGCGTCGCCCGCGTTTCTTTGATACCGCGGGCGGGCCCTCCCCGCCTTACGTTGCCTGCATGGCGACCGTCGCTGCGTCGACCTCAGGCACGCGGGACCGGCCCCGCGAGCGGCTCTGGCACCTCGGCAGTCACGCGCTCACCGTCCAGGAGCTCCTTGCCATCCTGCTGGGCACCGGGTGCGCCGGCCGCAGCGCCCTCGAGGTTGCCGCCGCCCTGCTCGCCCGGGTCGACAGCTCCATCGCGCGGCTCGCCAGCCGGCCGGCCGCGGACGTCGCGCGGATTCCCGGCGTGGGGCGCGCCAAGGCCGCGCGGGTCGCCGCCGCGCTGGAGCTGGGACGCCGCCTGGGCGCCGAGCTGACGCCGCCGCCGGAACGCATCGCGGGACCCGCGGACGTGCATCGGCGCTGCGCGCCCCGCCTGCGCGATCTCGCCGTGGAGGAATTCCACGTGCTGGCCCTCGGCAGCCAGAGCCAGGTCCTCGCCGACCTGCTCATCACGCGCGGGATACTGAACAGCTCCCTGGTGCACCCGCGGGAGGTGTTCCGGGGCGCCATCGCCGAGGCAGCGGCGGGGATCATCGTGGTCCATAACCACCCCAGCGGCGACCCGACCCCCTCGGCCGACGACCGCGCTGTCACACGCCAGCTCGTGGACGCCGGGCGATTGCTGGATCTTCCGGTGTACGACCATGTTATCATCGGCGCCGAGCGGTACGTGAGCTTCGCGGAGGCCGGCTTGCTCTAAACCCGCCGTTTCGCCATCCTCCACGGGTGACGACGGCAGCATCCTCTACACCCTCCCTGGCCCCGGAACTGGCCAAGGCGCTGGCGCCGCTGCGCGAGCGCCTCGACCTGGACCTGCTGAGCCGGGCCTACCGCACCAGCGCCCGGGCCCATTCCGGCCAGAAGCGCAAGTCCGGGGAGGACTTCCTGTCGCACAGCGTGGCGGTCGCCACCATCCTGGCCGAGCAGCAGATGGATTCGACCACGATCGCCGCGGCCCTGCTGCACGACGTCGTGGAGGATTCCGACGTCTCCCTCGAGCAGATCCGCAAGGAGTTCGGGACCGAGGTCGCCGACCTGGTGGACGGGCTGACCAAGCTATCGGGTCTGACGTTCCGCTCCGCCGAGGAGGCGGCGGCGGAGAACTACCGCAAGCTGCTCCTCTCCATCGCGAAGGACGCCCGGGTCATCATCATCAAGTTGGCCGACCGGTTGCACAACATGCGGACGCTCGAGCACCTCTCCGAGGACAAGCAGCGTCGCATCGCGCTGGAGACGCAGGAGATCTACGCGCCGCTGGCCCACCGCTTCGGCATGGCGGGGGTGAAGGCGGAGCTCGAAGACCTCGCCTTTCGCTTCCTCGAGCCCGAGGAGTACCGGGCGCTGCTCAAGAAGATCCAGGCCCGCCGCGCGGAGCGCGAGCAGACGATCGAGCGCCTGCGGGCGCCCCTGGCCGAGGAGCTGAAGCGCGCCGGGCTCACCGACTTCGAGATCGCCGGCCGGCCGAAGAACCTCTGGTCCATCGACAAGAAGATGAAGCGGCGGGACAAGCCGTTCGAGGAGATCTACGATCTGCTCGCGATGCGCGTGCTCGTCAACTCGGTCGCCGACTGCTATCACGCGCTCGGCGTCATCCACCACCAGTGGACCCCGGTGCAGGAGCGGATCAAGGACTACATCGCGAGCCCGAAGTCCAACGGCTACCAGTCGCTCCACACCACCGTGTTCGGCCCCGGCGGCCAGCTCTACGAGATCCAGATCCGCACCCGGGACATGCACCGCACCGCCGAGTACGGCATCGCCGCCCACTGGCTGTTCAAGGAAGGGAAGGCGCCCGACGAGCTCGACCGCCACCTCGCCTGGTTCCGACAGCTGCTCGAGCTGCAGCAGGATGCACATTCCCCGGAGGAGTTCCTCGAGTTTCTGAAGGTCGACCTCTACCAGGACGAGATCTTCGTGTTCACGCCGCGTGGCGACGTGAAACGGCTGCCGAAGGACGCGACGCCCATCGACTTCGCGTTCGCGGTGCACACCGAGGTCGGCTACCGCTGCCACGGCGCCCGGGTGAACGGCCGCATCGCGCCGCTGCATCGCCCGCTGAAGAACGGCGACTCCGTCGAGGTGCTGACGAGCCCGCAGGCGCGTCCCTCGCGCGACTGGCTGGCGCACGTGCACACCAGCCGCGCGCGGCACAAGATCCGCCAGTGGATCCGGTCCGAGGAGCACACCCGCAGCGTCTCGCTGGGCAAGGAGATCCTGGACCGTGAAGTCCGGCGCCGGCGCCTGGAGCCGCCCGATGCGGACCAGCTCGCGCGGGCGGCCGCCGCGCTCTCGGTGGGGAGCGCCGAGCAGCTCGAAGCGGTGCTGGGGCGGGGCGACGTGGCGCTGGGGCTGGTGATGCGGGCGCTCTACCCCGACCTCCCGGCCGAGGACCTCCAGGCGCCCAAGCCGACGGCGTTCGGTCGCGTCATCCAGCGCCTGCGGCTCGGCCGCGGCATCCGGATCCAGGGCGTGGATGGCCTCATGGTCCGCTATGCGCAATGCTGCCAACCCGTACCCGGCGATCCGGTGGTGGGCTACGTCACTCAGGGGCGGGGAATCTCCATCCACCGCAGCGACTGTCCCAACCTCCTCCCGCTGTCGGCCGAGGCCGAACGCCGCGTCGAGATCGATTGGCAGGAGTCCGAAGGTGAGACGTTCGTGGTGCGGCTCGTGATTGCGGGCGAAGACCGACGCGGTCTCTACGCGGACATCTGCGAGGCCGTGAGCCAGTCGGGGACCAACATCCGCCACGCGGAGCTCTCCTCCCGCGACAGCGCCGTGTACGGCTATCTGCTCGTCGAGGTGGAGAACCACACACACCTGAACAAGGTCTTGCGCGCCGTGCGCCGGGTGAAAGGCGTGACCGAAATCGCGCGCCGGGACGTCGGTCCCCACCAGGCCCAGGCCTGACCGCGCCCTGCCGGCCTTGGCGCGGTCGTTAGCTTTCTGCCATGCCGTTCGATCTCGTTTCGCCGTTTAGCCCGGCGGGGGACCAGCCCGAGGCCATCCGGTCCCTGTCCGCCGGACTGGCGCGTGGCGACCGCTATCAGACGCTGCTCGGCGTCACCGGGTCGGGCAAGACGATGACGATGGCCCACGTGATCGCCGCCCATGGCCGTCCCACGCTCGTGCTCTCCCACAACAAGACCCTGGCGGCGCAGCTGTACGGAGAGCTCAAGACGTTCTTCCCCCGCAACGCGGTGGAATTCTTCATCTCGTACTACGACTACTACCAGCCCGAAGCCTACGTCCCGCAGACCGACACGTATATCGCCAAGGATTCGTCCATCAACGACGACATCGATGCGCTGCGGCTGCGGGCGACCTCGAGCCTGCTGGAGCGCGACGACGTCGTGATCGTGGCGAGCGTCTCGGCGATCTACGGCCTGGGAGATCCGGAAGCGTACCGCCGGCTGCTGCTCACCGTCGAAACCGGGAAAGACCGGGGACGCGACGGGATTCTCGAAGATCTCGTCCGGATCAACTATCAGCGCAATGACGTCGCCTTCGAGCGGGGCACCTTCCGGGTCCGGGGCGACACGATCGAGATCTTCCCGGCCTACGACGAGCAGGGCGTCCGCATCGAGCTGTGGGGCGACGCGGTGGAGCGGATCACCAAGATCGATCCGACCACCGGCAACGCCATCGCCCAGCTCAACCGGGCCGTCGTCTATCCGGCCACGCACTTCGTGACCGAGCGGCCGACGGTCGAGCGCGCGGTCGCGGCCATCCGGGCCGAGCTCAAGGAACGACTGGCCGAGCTGCGGGCGCAGAACAAGCTGGTCGAGGCGCAACGGCTGGAGTCTCGCACGCTGTTCGACGTCGACATGCTGCTCGAAGTCGGCCGGTGCAGCGGCATCGAGAACTACTCGCGCCATCTCACGACGCGCCAACCCGGCGAGCGGCCGGCGGTGCTGCTCGACTATTTCCCCGACGATTTTCTCTGCGTCATCGACGAATCGCACCAGACGCTGCCGCAGCTCGGCGGGATGTACGAAGGGGACCGCTCGCGCAAGCAGACCCTGGTGGACTACGGGTTCCGCCTGCCCTCCGCGCTCGACAACCGTCCGCTGCGCTTCGACGAGTTCATGAAGCTGGTACCGCGGCTGGTGTTCGTGTCCGCCACACCAGGCGACCAGGAGCTGCGGCTCTCCGAAGGCGTCGTGGTGGAGCAGATCATCCGTCCCACGGGGCTCGTGGACCCCGAGGTCGAAATCCGGCCCGTGAAGGGGCAGGTGGACGACCTGCTGCACGAGATCCGGGAGCGCGCCCGGGCCACCGAGCGGGTGCTCGTCACCACCCTCACCAAGCGGATGTCGGAGGATCTGACCGACTATCTGCAGCAGCACGGCGTGCGCGTGCGCTACCTGCACTCGGAAATCGACGCCATCGAGCGGGTCGAGATCATCCGCGGCCTGCGGCTGGGGGAGTTCGACGTGCTCGTGGGGATCAACCTGCTGCGCGAAGGGCTGGATCTGCCGGAGGTCTCCCTCGTGGCCGTGCTGGACGCCGACCAGGAGGGGTTTCTGCGCTCGGATCGCTCGCTCATCCAGACGGTGGGGCGGGCTGCCCGCAACCTGCACGGCAAGGCGATCTTGTACGCGGACCGGATCACCGGCTCGATGCAGCGGGCCCTGGACGAGATGACGCGGCGGCGGACCCGGCAGCAGGCGTATAATGTCGAACACGGCATCACCCCGCGCTCGATCGTGAAGTCGGTCGGCGACATCCGATTCGTGACCCGCGTGGCGGATGCCCGCGGCAGTCGGGTGCCGGAGACGCCGGTGCGGCGCCCGGCGGATGCCGCCGAGCGGGACGCGATGATCCGGCTGCTCGAATCTCAGATGCAGGCCGCCGCCGAAGCGCTCGACTTCGAGCTGGCTGCGCTGCTGCGGGATCAACTGCTCGAGCTGAAGGCGGACCTCGAGCCACGGGGAGGTCGGCGTGCGGCTGCACGTGGACGAGCTCAACCAGTTCGGTGAGCGCTTGGGGCGGGAGCTGCGCGCTCCCGCCATCATCGGCTTTTCCGGCGATCTGGGATCGGGAAAGACGACCCTGATTCAGGCCATTTGCCGCGGGCTGCAGGCCGCGGTGCCGGCCACGAGCCCGACCTACGCGCTGGTGCACCGCTACGAGTCTCCGGCGGGCACCGTGTTTCATGTCGACTGTTACCGCCTCCGCTCATCCCAGGAGGCGCGCGACCTCGGTCTCGAAGACGTCCTCACGCAGCGGGCGATTCTCCTGGTCGAATGGCCCGAAAAGGCGGGACACATGATGCCGCCGCTCGACCGGTACTTCATCCTCGCGCACGACACCGATCCGGACTACCGCACGCTGGAGGAGCGGTGAGCGGGCACTGGCTCGCCATCGACACCGCGACCGGCGTGGCATCGGTGGCCGTGGGGACGCCCCCCTCAGCAGATAGCGTGACCGTCATCACCGGCGCGCGGTCGCAGGCGGCGCAGATCATCGAGCTGGCGGACCGCACCCTCGGGGCAGTCGGTCTCCGTGCCGCCGATCTCGCTGGCTTCATCGTCGCCGATGGGCCCGGCAGTTTCACCGGCCTGCGCATCGGCTGGGCGGCCGCCAAAGGGCTTGCTCAGGAGCGTGGCCTCCCCATCGTCGCGATGCCGGCGCTGCTGGCCGCGGCAGCGGGTGCCGCGGCCGTGCTCGGTCCCGTTCCCGTGGCGGCGTCCTTCGACGCCTTGCGCGGGCAGGTATTCGCCGCGGTGTACGTGGTGCACGCCGGGCGCGTCGAGACCGTGGTCGCGCCCCTGACCTGCACCCCGGACGAGCTCGTCGCCCGTTGTTCACTGCGACCCCGCGTGGCGGTGGGTGATGCCGCGCTGCGGTACGCCGACGCCATGGAACGGTGGACCGGGACGGCGCCGCTTTCCCTCATGAGTCTCCAACCCGCGGCCGCGTCGCTCCTCGCCCTGCACCCGCGGTCCGATGCGGGCCGCATCCTGGCCGACGCCGCTGTGGCCGAGCCCGACTACGGCCGTCCCGCGGAGGCGCAGGCTCGCTGGGAGGCGCGTCACGGACGCCCGCTGTCACATCCGTCCGGCTCAGGCAGCTGACCTGCCGGCACTCGTCGCGATCGAGCGGGTCGCCTTCACGGATCCCTGGTCCCGAGGCGACTTCGAAGATTGCCTCGCCATGGGCGTGCAGATCCTCGTCGCCGAAGGGGACAGCGGGGTATTGGGCTATATCGTCGGCCGCGCGGTGCGCGACCAGAGCGAGATCCTGAACCTCGGCGTGACGTTGAACGCCCGCCGCCGCGGAGTCGGGGCCAGTCTGGTGCGCCAGCTCCTCGCGTCGTTCGCCGCCGCCGGGGTGCGCGAGGTATTCCTGGAAGTGCGCGAATCGAACTTCGCGGCGCAGGAGCTGTACCGGACGTTCGGCTTCCAGGACGTCGGTCGCCGACGACGATACTACCGTCGGCCGGTGGAGGACGCGGTGATCCTCCGGGCCGCCATTCCGGCAGTCGAGCCGTCTGCGTAGAAATGGTACAAGTGGCGTATCTTTGATTGACAGAATGACTTGCGGGTCATATAATCTGGGGCATCCTTGGCCCCCGCCCGCCCAACGTCCGGAGGCAGCCGTGAGCAGAAGCCTGAACAAAGTCATGCTGATCGGCAACTTGGGGGCCGATCCCGAAGTGCGTAGCACCAACAACGGGTCCCGTGTGGCCAATCTGTCCCTGGCCACGAGCCGTCAGTGGACCGGCCAAAACGGCGAGAAGCAGGAAAAGACCGAGTGGCACCGGGTGATCTGCTGGAACAACAAGGGTTCCGGGCTCGCCGATCTCGCCGAGAAGTACATGAAGAAGGGCGACAAGATCTACGTCGAAGGGCGAGTCGAGTACCGCACGTGGGAAGACAAAGAAAAGCAGACCCGTTACGTCACCGAGATCATCGCGCGTGAAGTGATCCTGTTGTCACCCCGTGGCGCCGGAAGCGAGGGGTCAGGGGATTTCGCGCGCGCCAAAGCGACGGCGAAGGTGGCGCCGGAAGGCAAGACCGAGTCGCTCGACGCGTTCCCGGAGGCGCTGGATGAGGAGGACGACGATCTGCCGTTCTAGCCGCATCATGGCGGCCGTGGTGGTCGCCCTGCCGGTGGCGGCGACGCTCGCTGCCCAGGACACCACCACGGTCGCCCCCGCCGCCGGAAGTCACGTCGTGGCGCGGGGTGAAACCCTCTGGTCGATCTCGCAGCAGTACTTCGCCGACCCGCTGTTGTGGCCGGAGATCTACCGCCGCAACACCGCGGTGATCGAGGACCCGCACTGGATTTATCCCGGCGAGGTGCTCGATCTGGGCGGCATCGCCGGCGCGCCGGTCGATACCACTCAGGTGGTGGGCCAAGGTATCGCCGATACCACGGGCCAGGCCGACACGATCGGGGCGGTGCCCGAGCCGCCTCCCGAAGAGCCGGAGGGGCCCGGGACGATCTTCGATCGTCGCGCGAGCAAGCAGCAGCAGGTGCAGGATGTGCTGCGGCGCTACGCGCACCAGATCTACCGGCCCGTGCGGCGCGGCGAGTTCTACTCCTCGGGCTTCCTGACCGAGGGAGAGGACCTGCCGTGGGCTCGCGTCGTCGGCAACACCGCCAAGCCCGCGATCCCGGTGCTCACCGATCCGGGCACGGCCGGCCAGTTCGCGGAGATCGCGATCGTGCCGCCGTCGCAGGCGTCCTACCATGTGGGGGACTCGCTGCTCGTGGCCCGGCTGGATCGCAAGATCGATCCGTGGGGCGACGTCGTGGTGCCGCAGGGCGTGGCCCGCGTGACGTCGGTCCAGGAGAAGCAGGTGCTGGCGCTGGTCATCATGCAGTTCGGGCGCATCCAGGGTGGCAGCCTCGCGCTGCCGCTGGAGCCGTTCAAGGACCCCGGCGCCGTCCGGCCGGCCCCGGTCGAGCAGGGGCTGGAGGGGCGCCTCATCGCGATGCGCGACGAGCACGTGCTGGCGAGCGTGCAGCAGGTGCTCTTCATCGACAAGGGGCGCTCCGACGGTGTCGCGTTGGGCGACGTGTTCGAGGCGTATCGGCCCGCCTCCGGCGAAGTCGGTGCGCGCTCCGAGGAAGTCCGGGTGCAGCTCCTGGTGGTGCACACGCGCGAGCACACGGCGTCGGTGATCGTCATCGGGATGTCGAACCCCGCACTTGGCTCCGGTATGCCCGTGCGCCTCATCAAGAAGATGCCCTCCTGACCTCGCCTGCCGGCCCCGGTCGCTCGACCGGGGCCGCCGATCATCATCCCACCATCGTCGCCTCCGCGGCGGCCGGCCGCACCGGAGGGAGGAGAGGAAACGCACACACATGACACGACGCGTACTGGTTTCGGGTGGAGCCGGGTTCATCGGGTCGCACGTCGTGGAGGCATACCTCGCGGCCGGCGACGAGGTGAGCGTCCTCGACGATCTGTCCACGGGAAAAGCGGAAAACGTGCCGTCCGCCGCGAAGCTGGTCCGCGCCGATATCCGGTCGCCGGAAGCCCGCGCGCTCGTCGCCGGCGGCGGGTTCACCGTCCTCAATCACCACGCCGCGCAGATGGATGTGCGCCGGTCGGTGGAGGATCCGGTCTTCGATGCCCAGGTCAACGTGCTCGGCCTCCTGAACCTGCTCGAGGGGGCACGGGCGGGCGGGGTGCACCGCATCGTCTTCGCCTCTTCGGGCGGCACGGTCTACGGCGAGGGCGCCCCGACTCCGACGACCGAAACCGCCGCCAAGCTGCCGGCCTCCCCCTATGGGACCGCCAAGCTGACCTCGGAGTACTATCTCGCGACGTTCGCCCAGCTGTACGGCCTGGAAGCCGTGGCGCTCCGCTACGCCAACGTATACGGGCCGCGGCAGAATCCGCACGGGGAGGCCGGCGTGGTAGCCATCTTCGGCAAGCGCCTGCTCCAGGGCGAGCCGATCACGATCTACGGGAACGGGGAACAGACGCGCGATCTGGTGTACGTCGAGGACGTGGCCGCGGCCAACCTGCTTGCCGCCGAGCGCCCGCTGCCGGCGCTGCAGTCGCTCGATAGCCGGGCCTTCAACATCGGCACCGGGATCGAGACTTCGGTGAACCGTCTCGCCGACCTGATCGTGCAGGCCACCGGCCGCGCGGGTGATGTCCGCCGGGCGCCGGCGCGCGCCGGCGAGATTCTGCGGAGCGCCTTGGCGGTCACGAAGGCGGAACGCGAGCTGGGCTGGCGCCCCCGGGTGCCGCTGCCCGACGGGCTCGCGCGAACCATGCGCTGGATCGCGGAGGGGTAGGGTGCTCCTGCAAGTCGGCCGGGCGCTGCCGTCCTCGCCCTGGGATCTGGTGCTGGCGTCGAGCCGCGAGACGAAGTTCGTCCTCGCGGTGCTGGTCGTGTTCTCGGTCGTCTCCTGGTATCTGATCATCCTGAAATGGTGGCAGTTCCGCCACATGCGCCGGCAGGCCGATCGCTTCATGCGGGAAATCGAGAAGGCCAATCGCCTCGAAGAGGCGTATCACACGGCGATGCGCTTGCCACCGTCGCCGTACAATCGCCTGCTGCGCGAGGCCGTGCAGTTCTTCTCGCACCTGAAGCCCGGCCTGCTGCGCGAGCCCGCCGGGCCCAATCCCACCCCGACGCTGACGATGATGCAGCTCGAGGCGCTGCGCATGGTGCTCGCCAAGGAGGTCGCGGCCGAGCGCGATGCCGCCGCCCGCTTCATCCCGTGGCTGGCCACGTTCGGTTCGGTCAGTCCGCTGCTCGGGCTCCTGGGCACGGTGCTTGGCGTGATGGATGCCTTCATCGGGATCGCCGTCGGGGGCTCGGGGAACATCGCGGCTGTCGCGCCGGGCGTCGCCGAGGCGCTCGTGACCACCGTCGCGGGTCTGGCGGTCGCGGTACCGGCGGTCATGGCGTACAACGCCTACGTCAGCCGCCTCGGGCTGTTCGCGGGAGAGCTGGAAGGCTTCGCCCAGGAGATCATCGGCACCCTGGCGCGCGAGGGGAGGCTGTAGCCGATGGCGGGCCTCGTGGGCGGCGGCGGGCTGCGCGGGCACGGCGAATTGCCGCTGACCGCCGACATCAACGTCACCAGTCTCGTCGACGTGGCGTTCGTGCTCCTCATCATTTTCATGATCACCGCGCCGATCATGCAGGGCGGCGTCGATGTCCGGCTGCCCCGAGCGGAGGCGCGCCCCATCGAGCCGAAGACCGGCCTCGTGGTGACGGTGGACCGGACCGGGCGCATCTTCCTCGATCAAGCCGGGCTGTCCTACGAGGATTTCCGGGCGACGTTCCCGGCGTTCGTGCGCAGCCGGCATCCCACAGGGGTGTACCTCCGCGCGGACGGCCGCGTCGCCTACGCGACGGTGGTGCAGGTGCTCGCCGTGATCCGTGCCGCCGGAGTGAACGACGTGGGGCTCGTGGCCGAGCCGGAGACGACGCGATGAGCCGCCACGGGCGCGCCGTGACGAACATCCCCCTCGGACTGGCCGGTACGGTCGTGGTGCACGGCGCGGTGCTCGTCATGTTCCTGGCGTCCGCCTCGGGCGCGCGCTCGGCGCCGCCCACCTACCGTGTGCGGCTCATCGCCGCACCGGATCTGCCGCCTGATGCGCGGCCCGCACCGCCGGCCGTCGAGCGGGAGGCCGCCCCCGTGGAGCCGCCGCCAGCCGCGCCGAAGCCCGCACCCAAGAACACTGCCGCGACCGCGGCGCCGCCTCCCGTCGCGGACACGAAGAAGCGCGAGGCCGCGCCCCGTACGACGCCGACCGCGCGCCCGCTGCCGGGTGAGACGCCGAGCACCGGCAGCGACGTCGCGACCGTCAGCACCGAGGGCATCGAGTTCCCGTACCCCGAATACCTCCAGAACGTCGTGTCCCAGGTGCTGCGCCGCTGGCAGCGTCCCCTGGACAACACGCCGCTCGATGCCGAGGTCGCCTTCATGGTGCATCGGGACGGCACCATCACCGACCTGCAATTCGTGAAGCGGTCGGGCAACTTCGCGTTCGATCTCGAAGCCCAGGGCGCGATCGAAGAGGCCGGACGGTTCAAGGCGTTCGGCGTGCTGCCGGACGGGTGGGTGCCGGACGTGCTCTTCGTGCGATTCTACTTCTCGGGGCAGCGCCGATGAAGGCGGATCGTCTGTTCCTGGTGGCGGTATTCCTGTCCGCCTATCCGGCGATCCGTCTATCCGCCCAGGACACCTCCGCCATCGACCGCGGCGTTCGGATCGGTATCGTGTACCGGCCCGGCGTGCGCCCCGGGATCGTGGTCCTGCCCGGGAGTCAGGCGACTCTGGATTCGGTGCGCGCCATCATCACCCGCGACCTCGACTACAGCGATCGCTTCGAGGTGATCACCATGCCGGGCGCCGATGCCGCGAGTCTCGGGCCGGCGGAGCCGCCCGTTACGACGCCCCGGACGGCGCCCGGTTTGAACTACCCGCTCTATCGGGCGCTCGGGGCGGACTTCGCGGTCGAAGCCCGGCGCGTCGGCGACACCACCGTCGTCGTCGTCCACGACGTCACGGCGGGCGGCATTCGTCGTGCGTTCCGCCAGGTGCTGCCGGCCCTCGGGCACTCGGGATTCCGGCTGGCCGTGCACCGGGTGGCCGACCAGGTACTGCAGGCGACGCTCGGGGCCCCGGGCATCGCCGCCACCCGCATCCTGTTCGTCCGCGACGGCAAGGTGTACACCATTGATCAGGACGGGGCGGATGTCGGCCTGGTCTCGTCCTCCGATCATCAGGCGATGTCGCCGGCCTGGGCCCGGAACGGACGACAGTTCAGCTACATGGAATTCTCGGAAGGTCACGGGCAGCTGTTCGTGCAGGACGTGGCGACCCACCGCCGCGTGAGCGTCGTCACGACGGGGAAGGCGCTCGACTTCACTCCGGCCTTCTCGCCTGACGGGAAGACGCTCGCGTTCAGCCGGGCGACCGAAGAAGGCACCGATGTTTATACGGTCAACATGCGCGACAATTGCTGCCTGCAGCGCTTGACCCGCGGCGGCTTTTCGGACAACTTGTCTCCGACCTACAGTCCCGACGGGCAGCGGATCGCGTTCGTCTCGACGCGGCCCGGATTGCCGCAGATCTACGTCATGAGCGCGGACGGGACCGATCAGCAGCTGTTCGCCCCGTTCGATTACGGGGTGACCGGCTCATCGAACGCTCCGGAATGGTCTCCCGACGGACAGTCGGTGGCCTTCCACCGGGATGTCGGCGGCACGCTGCAGGTCTTTGTGCTCGATGTACGGACTCGGTCGGTGCGGCAGTTGACGTCGCTCGGCCGCAATGAGGACCCTACCTGGGCGCCGGACAGCCGTCACTTGGCCTTCGTCTCCGACCGCAGCGGCTACCGGCAGTTGTGGGTGATTGATCTGGAGACGGGGCGCATCCGTCCCCTGCTGCAGCAGAGTGGGGCACGCCTGCCGGCCTGGTCTCCGCGGATCCCGGAGGCTGTTTCTACCAACCCCTGAAACGGGAGAACATGGCACCATGAAACGCGTCCACTCGCTGGTCCTGATGGGGTTCGGCGTGGCGCTCGTCGCCGCCTGCGCGAAGAAGGAACCCGAGGTGGCTCCCGCGCCCCAGGCGAACGCCGATTCGATCGCCGCGGCCGAGCGTGCGCGCGCCGATTCGATCGCCGCCGATTCCGCGCGGCGCGCACAGGAGGAAGCGGAGCGCCTCGCCCGGCAGCGCGCGGCGGATTCCGCGGCCGCGGTCGCCGCGGCGGCAGCCGAGGTGCGCAATACGCTGGCCGCCATGATTCACTTCGATTTCGACAAGTCAAACATCCGGCCCGATGACGCAGGGATGCTGGACCAGAAGGTCGCCATCCTGAACGCAAACCCCGAACTGCGCATCCGCATCAACGGCCATTGCGACGAACGGGGCTCCGATGAGTACAACCTCGCGCTCGGGAACCGCCGCTCCACCGCCGCCAAGAACTACTTGGTGAGCCACGGGGTCGACGCCAGCCGGATCGAAACCGCGTCCTACGGGGAAGAGCGCCCCGTCGCCATGGGGCATGACGAGGATTCCTGGGCCCAGAACCGCCGCGATGAGTTCGAGATTCTCAGCGGCGGGGACATGCTGCGGAGGCCGTAAGGCGTGACGCGTACCCGCGCGCCGTGGCTCCTCGGCCTGGGACTCCTGGCCGGATGCGCCCTGCGGGGTGACGTCCGGAAGGTGGAGCTCCAGGTCGAGGCGCTGCGGAGCGAGCTGACGCGCGGCGACAGCCTGCGACGCGTGGAGCGGGACTCCCTCGCCCGCGTGCTCGCGTCGGTGCAGGCGACCCTGGCGGCCGAGCAGAACGCGCTCGTGCAGATCCGGGGGGATATCCGCAGTGACCTGCAGGCGGTACAGCAGCAGCTCGGGTCGCTGCAGGAGCTGACTGGACAGAGCCAGCAGCGGCTGTCCGAGCTCCGCAGCCGGCTGGCGACGCCGGCCCCCGCGCCCGCGCCGGCGCCGGTCGATACCACCGGGGCGGTCCAGCCTCCGGCGGCGGCGGCGCCGGCCGCCAGCGGGCCCGGTGCGGGTCAGATGTACGATCTGACGCTGCAGCAATACCGGCGGGGGAGTTTCACGACGGCACGGCTCGGTTTCCGGGAATTCCTCCGCCTGTATCCGGACGACGAGCACGCACCGGACGCCTTCTATTACATCGGGGAGTCGTTCGCCGCCGAGAATCCCGATTCCGCCGCCGCGGTGTACCAGGAAGTCGTGAAGCGCTATCCCAATTCGCCGCGGGCGCCCTCGGCTCTGTACAAGCTGGGCCTCCTCGCCGAGCAACGGGGTGACAAGGCCGCCGCACGCACCTTCTATGCGCGCGTCCTCGCCGGATACCCCCGCTCCGACGAAGCCAACCTCGCGCGCGACAAGCTGCAAACCCTGGGGCGTTAGCCCCACTCCCCGTGGCCGACGCTTCTTCCCGCGGCGAAATGCCGTTCCTCGATCACCTCGAGGAGCTGCGTTGGCGTTTGCTCAAGATTCTGCTGGCCGTGGTGCTGGGGACCGTGATCGGGTGGTTCGTGGTCGAGCGTGTGGACGTCATCGGGCTCCTGATGCGCCCCATCGCGCCTCACCTGCCCGGGGGGCGGCTCAACTTCACCAGTCCGACCGATCCCTTCTTCATCACGTTGAAGTTCGCGTTCATCGTCGGCATCGTGCTGACGTCGCCGTACACCGTGTTTCAGATCTGGGCGTTCCTCGCGCCCGCGCTGTATGAGCGGGAAAAGCGCCTCGTCGTGCCGGCGCTGGTCTCGGGCGTGCTCCTGTTCCTCGGCGGCGCCGCGGCGGGTTACCTGCTGGCGCTGCCCCATGCGCTCAATTTTCTCCTGGGGTTCCAGAATCAGTCGCTGCAGCCGATCATCACGGCCGACCGCTATTTCACCTTCGCGGCCCAGGTCATCGTGGCCGTCGGATGCACGACCGAGCTCCCCCTGGTCATTATCATCCTCGCCGCACTCGGTCTCGTGACCCCGACGGGTCTCCGGAAGAACCGTCGCTTCGCGCTCCTGGGTGCGGCCGCCCTGGCCGCGTTCCTCGCTCCGCCGGACGCGTTGTCGATGGTCATCGGGATCATCGTCCTGATGCTGTTCTACGAGATCGGCATCTGGTGTGCCTGGGTCGTGCTCCGGCGGAAAGCCCGGGCCGCGAGCCGGGCGAGGGCGGCGGTGGCCGCGCTCGTCGTCGCGCTCCTCCTGCCCGGGCGGCACCTCGCGGCCCAACAGCCGGTGCGACGCGACACGACCCGCCGTGTGGACTCGGCGGCGGTGGCCGGCCGGCCCCTCGACACCGCGACCGCCCGCCGGCTCGGCCTGCCGACCGGGCCGACGCGGACCTTCCCGGCGGCCGATGCCGTGATGGACTCGCTGCTCAAGTTCTCGGGATTCCGGATCACGCACTACGTCTCCGATACCCTGCTGGTGTTGGGGGACAGCCAGACCATCGTGCTCGTCGGCGAAGCCCTCGTGGACCGGGAAGGGACCAAGCTCGAGGCCGACTCCGTGCACTACCGCGAGGCGAGCTGCCGGCTCGATGCGAGCGGCTTCCCGCGCCTGTTCGAGGAGGCGACGCCGACCTCGCCGCCGACCGTGCTCGTCGGGAGAGGGATGAGCTACGACACCTGCATCCGGCGCGGCACGGTCACCGAGGCGCTCACCGACTTTCAGCAGGGCGGCGCCACCTGGTTCATGCGGGGCAACATGGCGGTGGATTCGGGCTCGACGCGGCTGTACGGGGCCGGCAGCGACATCACCTCGGACGAGCGCCCCGTCCCCGGATACCATTTCGCCGCCGGGGAAGTGAAATGGCTCAACAAGAACGTCATGGTGGCGCGGCCGGCGGTGCTGTACGTGCGCGACGTCCCGATTCTCTGGCTGCCGTTCATCTTCCAGGACATCCGGCCGGGCCGCCGCAGCGGCATGCTGGTGCCCCGCTTCGGACTCAACGACCTGGTGCGACCCACCCGGGGATACCGACGGCACGTGTCCAACATCGGGTACTACTTCGTCCTGAACGACTACGTCGATGTCCTCGCCTCGGCTGACTGGTTCTCGGGGACGAGCTTCTCGGCCAACGGGCAGCTGCACTACCGCTGGCTGGATCGCTTTGTGAACGGCAGTCTCTCGTACTCACGCCTGACGCAGCTCGACAGGCCGGCGCACTCGAACCAGATCACCTGGTACCACACGCAGAGCTTCAACAACCGGACGCGCTTCGCCGCCAGCGTGAACTACGCGACCAGCGCCCAAGTGGTGCAGCGCAACACGATCGATCCGTTCCTGACGACCGCCCAGCTCAGCTCCCAGGCGAACTTCGACAAGCGATTCGCCTGGGGGACGCTCAACCTCGGCGGGAACCTCTCGCAAAACCTGTCGAACAAGCTGGTGCAGCAGAATCTGCCCCGCGTGTCGGTCACGCCGGCGCCGATCGACCTCGCTTCGTGGCTCACCTGGTCGCCATCGTTCAGCTTCACCAACACGCAGACGTTCCACAATCCTGGGACACCGTTTGCCCACGCTCCGGGAGTGCCGGATACGATTCCCACCTTCGACAACCGATCCACGACCATCTCGATCGGGACGCCGTTGCGCCTCGGACGCTGGAACTGGACCAACAGCTTCTCGATCGTGGACAACCGGACCGGGCAACCGCTCTCCTTCACCGTGCCCGATCCGACCGACTCTTCGGTGCTGCACACCGTGGTGTACGCCCGCTCGTTCGACACGCGGGTGGATTGGTCGACCGGCATCAATCTGCCGCAGCTCTTCAGCGGTACCTGGCGACTGCAACCGGGAATCGGCATCGTGAACAAGACGAGCGCCGGCCCCTTCATGTTGCGCAACCAGTTCACCGGGGGACGGTTCCTCCAGCAGGGCAAGCGGCTGCAATTCACGCTCGGTCTCGCGCCGACCTTCTTCGGGTTCTTCCCGGGGGTCGGGCCGCTCTCGAGGATCCGGCACTCGATCTCCCCTATCGTGAGCTACCAATACGCGCCCGGTGCCAAGGTGGACTCGGTGTTCGCACACGCGCTGGATCCGTCGGGCAGGCGGTTGCTCAATGCCGGCAGCGATCCCCAGCAGACCATCACCCTTGGGCTGCAGCAGAACTTCGAGGCCAAGATCAAGCCGCCGGCGGGCGATACCTCGAGCGTCCCCCGCAAGATCCGGCTGCTCAGCATTTCGACTTCGGGGGTGTCCTACAACTTCGAGCAGGCGAAACAGCCGGGGCGCGTGGGCTGGCAAACCCAGACCCTCACCAACACGTTCGCGTCCGATCTGCTGCCGGGGTTCAACCTCCAGGTCACGCACGACCTCTGGAAGGGTCCGGACGGGAAGAGTGGACAGGCGGGGCTTTCGACCAGCACGTTCTCGCCCTTCCTCCAGAGCCTGTCGGCGTCCTTCTCGGTCAGCCCGCGCACGCTGGCGGCGATCGGTGGGTTCTTCGGCCTCGGCCACCATCCCGAACCCGGCGCCGGCCCGGGACCGGCGCAGGGTCAGCCTCAGCCCGGGCAGGGGACGCCGACTGTCGGGCCAGGGCCGCGAGCATTCGGCGGGCTGGGAAACTTCCGCGGCGCCGCCGGCGGTGGAGGACGCGGCTTCAACCTCAACGTGCAGTTCTCCTCGCAGAGCACCCGCGACCCGACGGCGGCGAAGGGCGGCCGGCAGCAGATGACGCTCGCCATGGGGTTCAGCCCCACGGCGAACTGGAAAGCGTCCTGGAATACCAACTACGACTTCGAGACGCGGCAGTTCGGCCAGCACTACGTGGTGCTCGAGCGGGACCTGCACCGCTGGCACGCCAGTTTCGCCTTCAGCCGCGCGGCCACCGGGAACTTCGCGTTCAACTTCTACGTGGCCTTGCTGGACGAGCCCGACATCAAGTTCGACTACGACCAGCAGAGCTACCTGCGGCCTCAGTAGACGTTGTGCTGTCCTCCCCGGGGGACATTTCCCCCTCGCTCACGCCCTGCATCTCCTTCACCCACTGTCAGTTGCCATCCGGCACGTGGTCTGCCCTCGTGGGATGACGACCACCACACTCGAAGAGGGCGTTATGTCCGCTCGATCGTTCGTCATCCTGCTCGCGGCATCTGTGACGCTCGTCGGCTGCGACACCAACAACCTGGTCAACAATTCGCCGCTGCTCGACCCCCCGGCGAATCTGACCTACGCCCTCGACCCCAGCGGGGATCCCGATTTGCCGGCGGGGATCCTGCTGCGGTGGGACGACATCAACTCCTCGTCGTTGGCGAGCTACCGCATCTATTCGCGCGGCAGCACGGGCGGTGCCTACGGCCTGCGCGGGGAAACGACCTCCAACACGTTCCACGACAACGGCGTGCCGCATCTCCAGTACTACGTCACCGCTGTGGACCTGAACGGAGTGGAGAGCGATCCGAGCAATCCCATCACGGTGGACGAGCGCCTGCAGCTCGAGTCTCCTGCCAGCCTGACGTCGATTTCGCTCAACGGCGCGATCTACCTCGCGTGGACCGACAACGCCTTCAACGCCGATCCGCAGCGCTTCCTGTGGTACCGGGTCTATAGCGCATCCTACGACCTCGATCAGGGACTGTGCGGGACCGACTGGGCACTGGAAGGGACGACGGTGTCGCCCGAGTTCGTCTCGGCGGCGCTCACGAACGGCGTCCCGCGTTGCTTCGGCGTCTCGGCCATCAGCGTGGAAGGCTACGAGAGCCTGTGGTCGCCGCTGCGGCAGGACACGCCCCGTCCGGACGCTCGCAACCTGCTGGCCTATGCCTTCGAGGAGAACAGCGCGCAGGCCGGGTTCCGGTTCTGGGACGACGTGAACCAGGACGGTGTGGCGCAGCCGGCCGAGCTCGGTCTGGTGCAGGACGGCAACCGCACCGACATCGATTTCTGGGTGCACCGGGATCCGGCCGATTCCAGTCTGTGGATCGTTCCCGAGTTCAGCGGCACGTCCATGCGGCTGTACGCCAACACGCCACTGGCGGACCTGACCGACATCGATTTCGCGCCGGCGAGCGGCTATTCCCGCAACATGATTCAGGCCGCTCCGGGCTTCGGCTATGTGTTCCAGATCGTCGATGGCAGCGTGCTCCACTACGGGGCGCTGCGGGTCACTCATGTGGGGCGTCACTATCTCATCTTCGACTGGAGCCTCCAGACCGATCCGGGGAATCCGGAGCTCGTGGTGCACGCCAATCTGCCCACCGCGGCGGAGACCGGGATCGAGGTGCCTGGGGCGCGGTAGTTTGGCACCGTGACAGCTGCTGCAGCATGAAGGGCCGGCGGTGCGGAAGACACGCATCGCCGGCCCTTCACGTGCTACTTGGCGTCCCCGCCGCCCGCGCCTACCTTCCTGCCACCGATGGCCCCCACGGTCACGCTCGACGGTCATTCCTTGTCCATCGGCGACGTCGTCGCTGTTGCGCGGCACGCCGCCCGGGTAGCCGTGGCGCCCGACACCCGGGCGCGGGTCGAGCGCTCGCGCGCCGGCATCGAGGCGGCGCTGGCGCGCGGCGAGACGATCTACGGCGTCAACACCGGATTCGGCAAGCTCGCCCACGTCCGCATCCCCCCGGAACAACTGCGCGCGCTGCAGCTCAATCTGATTCGCAGTCACGCCTCCGGTGTGGGCGACCCGCTGCCGCCGGACGCGGTGCGCGCGATGATGCTGTTGCGCGCCAATGTGCTCCTCATGGGGACGAGCGGCGTGCGGGCGGTGCTTCCCGATACGCTGGTGGCGATGCTCAACGCGGGCATCCATCCCACGGTCCCGTCCCAGGGCAGCGTGGGTGCCTCCGGTGACCTGGCGCCGCTGTCCCACCTCGCGCTGGCCCTCATCGGGGAAGGCCCGGACGGCGCGCGGCTCGCCGCCGCGGGCATCCAACCGGTCACGCTCGAGGCGAAGGAAGGCATCGCGTTCGTCAACGGGACCCAGGCCCAGACCGGGCTGGCGGCGCTGCTCGTGCACGACGCGTGGGTCCTGTGGCGCACCGCGCACGGCGCGGCCGCGATGAGTCTGGAAGCGGTACGCGGCACCCCCGTGCCCTTCGACGCCCGGATCCACGACGTGCGTCCGCACCCCTGGCAACAGCGCTCGGCCGCGCTCCTCCGGGCCCTGCTGGCCGACAGCGAGATCCGGGAATCGCACCGCCACGACGACCCGCGGGTGCAGGATGCGTACTCGCTGCGCTGCACGCCGCAGGTGTTGGGCGCCGTCGGCGAAGGGGTGGCGTTCGCCGAGCGGCTCGTCGCGACGGAATTGAACGCGGCGACCGACAATCCGCTGGTGTTCGGCCCGGACGTGCTCTCCGGCGGCAACTTCCACGGCCAGCCGATCGCTCTGGCGCTGGACGTGCTCGGCATCGTGCTAGCGACTCTCGCGGGGCTGGCCGAGCGCCGGCTGGAGCGTGTGGTGAACCCCGATCTGTCATCGGGGCTGCCGGCGTTTCTCGCGCACCACCCGGGCCTCGATTCCGGATTCATGACGGCGCAGATCGCCGCGGCGGCCCTGGTCGCGGACTCCCGGGTGCTCGCCACGCCGGCGAGCGTGCAGTCCGTGCCCACCGAAGGCAATCAAGAAGACATCGTGCCCATGGGGATGACCGCCGCGTGGAAGGCGCAGCGTATCTTCGCCAACGCGGCGCGCATCGTCGCCATCGAGCTGCTGGCGGGGGCGCAGGGCCTGGAATTTCTGAAGCCCTTGCGCCCCGGACGGGGTGTCGCGCGGCTGCACGCGGCCGTGCGTGAGCTGGTGCCGCCGCTCGACGCCGATCGACCCATGGGGGAGGAAATCGAGCGGGTGGCCGCAGGCATTCGTGCGGCGGCGTTCGATCTCGTCGCCGAGGGTGCGGAATGAGCGGCGCGCGCGCGGTCCGGGCGCCACGGGGCAGCGAGCGGTCCTGCCGCGGGTGGGTGCAGGAGGCCGCCCTGCGCATGCTCATGAACAATCTCGACGCGGAAGTGGCCGAACGCCCCGATGACCTGGTCGTCTACGGTGGCACCGGGCGGGCGGTGCGCAGCTGGGAGGCCTTCGACGCCATCGTACGGACGCTGCGTACGCTCGAAGACGACGAGACCCTGCTCGTCCAGTCGGGAAAGCCGGTGGGCGTGTTCGCCACGCACCCCGGCGCCCCCCGGGTGCTGATCGCGAACGCCAATCTCGTCGGTCGGTGGGCGACCTGGGACGTGTTCCGCGATCTCGAGCGACGCGGCCTCCTGATGTACGGCCAGATGACCGCGGGGTCGTGGATCTACATCGGGACGCAGGGCATCCTGCAGGGCACCTACGAAACCTTCGGCGCGGTCGCGCGCCGGCACTTCGGCGACAGCCTCGCCGGCCGCGTCGTCCTGACGGGCGGGTTGGGCGGCATGGGAGGGGCCCAGCCGCTCGCCGCGACGATGAACGACGGCGTGTGCCTGGCGGTCGAGGTCGATCCCGCTCGCGTGCAGCGCCGCCTGGAGACGCGCTATCTGGACAAGGCGACGGCGTCGCTGGAGGAAGCGCTCGAGTGGTGCGAGGGCGCACGGCGCAGCCGGACCCCCCTGTCCGTCGGTCTGACCGGCAACTGCGCGGAGGTGCTCCCCGAGCTCGTCCGTCGGGGGTTCGCCCCCGATGTCGTCACCGACCAAACGTCGGCGCACGACACACTGCACGGTTACGTCCCGGCAGGACTCCCGCTCGCCGCCGCGCTGGCGCTGCGCACGGCCGATCCCGCCGAGTACATCCGCCGTGCCGAGCAGAGCATCGCGTCGCACGTGCGCGCCATGCTCGCGCTGCAGCGCGCCGGCGCCGTCGCGTTCGACTACGGGAACAACATCCGGACGGTGGCCGCCGACGCGGGCGTCGGCGACGCGTTCGAGATCCCGGGGTTCGTTCCGGAATACATCCGGCCGCTGTTCTGCGAGGGGAAGGGACCGTTCCGCTGGGTGGCGCTGTCGGGCGACCCGGCGGATCTGCGGCGCACCGACCGCCTCGTGCTGGAGCTGTTTCCCGAGAACCAGCACCTCGCGCGGTGGATTCGCATGGCGCAGGAGCGGGTGGCATTCCAGGGACTGCCCGCCCGCATCTGCTGGCTGGGGCAGGGGGAGCGTGCGCGCTTCGGGGTCGCGCTGAACGATCTGGTGGCGCACGGGGAGCTGTCGGCGCCCATCGTCATCGGACGCGACCACCTGGACACGGGCAGCGTGGCATCGCCGTTCCGCGAGACGGAAGGCATGCGCGACGGGTCGGATGCCATCGCCGACTGGCCGATCCTGAACGCCTTGCTCAACACCGCCTCCGGGGCCTCCTGGGTGTCCTTCCATCATGGCGGGGGCGTGGGCATCGGCAATTCGCTGCACGCCGGGCAGGTGACGGTCGCCGACGGAACGGCCGCCGCGCGGCGCCGGCTCGAGCGCGTGCTCACCAACGATCCGGGCATCGGGGTGGTGCGCCATGCGGACGCGGGGTACCCGGAGGCCATCGCCACCGCCCGGCGAGAAGGGCTGCGGCTGCCGATGCTGGAGGCGGGCGACTGAGGACCTTGCTCGTCGGCGCGCGCGCCGTGGTCACCTGCCGCGGGCCGGGACGGGCCCGCCGCGGTCGCGAACTGTCGGAGCTCGAAGTCCTGCGCGACGCCGCCGTGCTGATCGAGGGCACACGCATCGCGTGGGTCGGGCCGCGCCGCGACGCGCCGCAGCCCGGTGGCGGGGTCGAAGTCGTGGAGGTGTCGGGGACACTGTTTCCGGGTTTCATCGACTGTCACACCCACGCGGTTTTCGGCGCTCCGAGGGTCGAGGATCACGAGCGCCGCGCGCTGGGGGAGAGCTATCAGGCGATCGCCGCGGCGGGCGGGGGCATTCTCCAGTCGGTGCAGGATGTGCGCACGCGTCCGGCGGCGGACCTCGAGCGCCTGGCACGCGCCCGGCTGCTGACGCTGCGGGACCACGGCAGCACGACGATCGAGGTGAAGTCGGGCTATGGCCTCGAGCTGGAAAGCGAGCTGAAGCAGCTCCGCATCGTCCGCCGCCTCGCCTCGGAAGGTCTCCACCTCGTACCGACGTTCCTGGGCGCGCACGAGGTCCCGCCCGAATACCGGGAGCGGCGGGCCGAGTACGTGCGCCGGCTCGTCGAAGAGATGCTCCCCGCGGTGACCCGGGAGGACCTGGCGCGCTGCTGCGATGTGTTCTGTGAGCCTGCCGTGTTCAGCGTGGATGAAACCCGGATGATCCTGACGGCCGCGCGGCGCGCCGGCCTCGCGCTCAAGCTGCATGCGGATGAGCTGCAAGGTTCCGGCGGCGCCGAGCTGGCCGCGGAGCTCGGCGCGCTCTCGGCGGACCATCTGGCGAGCATCTCCGATGCGGGCGTCCGCGCGCTGGCCGCAAGCGACACGGTTGCGGTGCTGCTCCCCGGGACCATGAGTTTTCTTGGCAAGGCGCGCCAGGCGCCGGCGCGCCGCCTGGTGGAGGCCGGGGTGGCCGTGGCGCTGGCGACGGATTTCAACCCCGGCAGCTCCCCGACGATCGGTCTGCCGCTCGTCATGAGCCTCGCCGTCTCCCAGCTCGGCCTGCGCCACGCGGAAGCGGTGCTCGCCGCCACCGTGAACGCGGCCGCCGCGCTGGGGCTGGCGGGGGACCGCGGGCAGATCGCGCCGGGCTTCGCGGCGGACCTCGTTGTCGCCGAAGTGACCGATTGGCGAGAGATCGCGTACTGGGTCGGGGCGAACCTCGTAACCGCCGTCTTCACAGGGGGTTTCGCTTGTCCGAGGCTGGCGGCCCCGGTATCTTTGGGGCTCAATGTCGAAGCTTGAGAAGCTAAAGGAACGGGCCCGCCTCCTCGAGGCCAAGGACACGCGGGCGGCCATCGATGCCTGGCTCTCCGTGCTCCATGCGCAGGACGAGGAAGGGGATCCCAACCCCGACCTCGGCATCTTCAATCGCATCGGTGATCTGTATCTCAAGGCGAGGGATCCCGCTCAGGCTGCGGACTATTATGACCGCGCGGTGGACCGGTACGCCGAGCTGGGCTTTCACAACAATGCGATCGCGATGTGTAACAAGGTGCTGCGGAACGCCCCCGGCCGACCCACCACCTATCTGAAGCTCGCCAAGCTGTACGCCGCGAAAGGATTCACGGGAGAAGCCAAGCAGAACTTCATCGAGTACGCGGAGCGGATGCAGAAGTCGGGGGCCATCCAGCAGGCGTTTCAGGCACTCAAGGATTTCGCCGACATCTCTTCCGAGGGCGAGCAGCTGCGGGAGATGCTCGAGGAGCATCTGCGCGCCTACGGCGGCCCCGAGCTGCAGGCGAAGCTCCGTTCTTCCGCCCCACGCGTGAGCACGTCGGCCGTCCCTCCCGTCCAGAAGACGAAGCGGAAGACGTCCAGTCTCGTCTTTCTGGATCTGGACGAGCCTGCAAAGGTCAAAGTCCCGCCGGGACGCCCGAGCGCGGCGCCGCTGCGTCCCGCGCCTCCGCCCACGCCACCGGTCGCGCCGGCGGCGCCGCCATCCGTGGCGGCGCGGGCGACGCCTCCGGGCGCCATCGAGGCCACGAGTCTGGTCGAGGAGGCCCCCACTGCAGAGGCGGAGCCGATGGAGGGGCTCGAGCCCACGGGGGAGGATTTCGGCAACGTCCGGGACGCCGTGAGCGAGATCGCCTCGATCCGCGACGCGGACCTGCCGAAGGACGCGCCCCCGCTGGCCGGTCTCGAGCCGACGTCCGAGCCCGAGGTCGGCACTCCTGAGCCAATCGACGTACTGGGCGATCTCCCGCTCGTGTCCGCCTTCGACGTGCCGGACGAGGCGGAGGCGGCTCCGGTCGCGGAAGCGGAAGTCGTGCCCGAGGAGCCGCCCGCGGCGCCGCCGAAACGCAAGACGGTGGTGGAGATCCCACCGCTCGAGCTGGAGCCGGATTTCGACTCGGTCGAGCTGGAGACCTCGATCACCGAGCGCGAGCACGACGTGGACAACGAGCCGCTCGCCGAGGAGGACAGGAGCTGGGTTCAGACCGAGACCACCCTGGGGTCAGGGACGACCCCGTCGCTCGATCTCGGGTTGGAGGTGGTGAAAGAGGGCGAAGGCTCCGACGCCCTGGTGTTCGACGGGCTCGCGCAAGTCGCGCCGTCGGCTCCTACGATCGAGGAGCTCGAGGCCCGCGTCGCCGACGATCCGGACGACGCCGAGGCGCATCAGGCACTGGGCGAGGCGCTGATCGAGGCGGGCGAGCGCGAGCGGGGGATCGAGGAGCTCGACATCGCGACGGCCGGGTTCGAATCGCTCGGGAATCTGAGGCACGCGAAGGGGCTGGTGGACGAAATCCTCCGCCTCGATCCCAACAGCGTGCGGCACCGGCAGAAGCAGGTTGAGTTCGCTTACAAGTCGGGCGACAAGACGCAGCTCATCGAGGCGTACATCGAGCTGGCGGATACGCTCCTGCGGGGAGATCTCGCCGACAAGGCGCGCGCCGTCTACGAACGCGTGGCCGAGCACGATCCGAACAACGAGCGGGCCCGGGCCGCGCTGGCGATGCTGGCGCCGGCCGAGCCGCCCCGGCCCGAAGGTCGGGTGGCCGCCAAGGACGCGAAGATGCGGGTGCGCGATGAGACCGCGGGGGCGGCGGGCGACTTCGTCGATCTGGGGGCGATGATCCTGGAGGAGAGCGCACCGCGCGACTCCCGGATGAAGGTCGAGGACGAGGAGCCGACCGGCGACGAGGAGCAGGATTTCCGGGAAATGCTCGCCCGCTTCCGCCAGGGCATCGACGAGAACATCGAGGAGACCGATTTTCAGTCGCATTACGATCTCGGGGTGGCGTTCAAGGAGATGGGACTGCTCGACGAGGCCATCGCGGAGTTCCAGAAGGCGTTGCGGGCCCCGGAGGGGAAGCTGCGGACCTCGGAGGCCCTGGGCGTGTGCTTCCACGACAAAGGTGCATTCGGCGTCGCGGAATCGATCCTGCGCCGGGCGCTCGAGCTGCCTTCCACGGGAGACCAGGAGCGCCTCGGGATCCTGTACTGGCTCGCCCGGGCGCTCGAGGAGCAGGGGAAGCCGATGGAAGCGCGCGACCTGTACGGGCGGGTGTTCGCCGTGGACATCCGGTTCATGGATGTGGGGGCGCGCGTGAAAGCGCTCGCCCGGGCGCACTAGCGTGAGCGAACAGGCCATCCGGGTGTCGTTGTCGGACATCCAGCGTCCGGTCGCCGCGGAGCTCGACCGGGTGGCGGCGGAGCTGCGGCGCATCATCGCCGCCGATTTCCCGATCATCGCCGACGCGAACGACCATCTCCTGCGGATGAAGGGGAAGCTGTTCCGGCCGACGCTGCTCCTGCTGAGCCATCAGGCCGCGGGCGGCGGCGACGCACGGGTGGTCACCCTGGCGGCGGTGGTCGAGCTGATCCATCTGGCCACGCTCGTCCACGACGACTCCGTGGATCACTCGGCGCTGCGGCGCGGCATGCCGACGCTGAACGCCCTATTCTCCCACCAGGTCGCCGTGATCATGGGCGACTACCTCTACTCGCGGGCTATCATCGAGCTGGTGCGGGTCGGCGACCTCGATCCGCTGCGCGTGTTCGCACGCGTGACCAACGAGATGACGATCGGCGAGATGCGCCAGCTCGAGGCGCACGACAAGATGGCCTTCGGCGAAGCCGAGTACGATCTGCTCATCCGGGCGAAGACGGCGTCCCTGCTGTCCGGGGCCTGCGAGGTCGGGGCGCTGACGGCGCCTGCCCCGGTCCGCGAGGCGCTCGCCCGATTCGGCATGCTGCTGGGGATGGCCTTCCAGATCACCGATGATCTGCTCGATTACACACAGCCCGAGGCAGTCACCGGCAAGCCGTCCGGTCTGGACCTGAAGGAGCACAAGGTGACGCTGCCGCTGATCGCGGCGTTACAGCGTCTCGCACCGGCGGAGCGGCAGGTCGTCGTCCAGTTGATGGATACGTCGGATCCGACCGACGCCCAGGTTGCGGAGGTGATCCGCCTGGTGGACGCCGGCGGCGGTCTCGACTATGCGCGCCGTCGCGCGCTCGACCTGGCCCAGCGGGCCGAAGCGGAGCTGGGCGCGCTGCCCCCCTCGCCGGCCCGCGAGGCGCTGCGCGACGGCATCGCGTACGCCGTCGAGCGACGGAGCTGAGCGTGGCCCACGGTCCCCGCCGTCCGTTATTTTACCTGGGCGTACTGGCTTCGGGATTCGTGCTGGGCGGCTTTCTGCATGCCCTGCTGGGGCGGTTCCTTCCGGCGGGCGCCGCCAAGGAGTTCTTCACGACCGCGGTCACGCCGACCTTCGGCCCCGTCCACGTGGACCTCCTGGTGCTGTCGATCACCCTGGGGCCGGTGGGGCTCGAGGTATCGCTGCTGTCGGTGCTGGGGGTCGCGATCGCCTACTTCGTGGCCCGATCGCTTTTCTAGAGGAGTGGCATATGGATCTCTCGATGACGCACATCCTGATCCTGCTGGTCATCGCCCTGCTCGTCTTCGGGGCGAGGCGCATTCCCGAGATCGGCTCGTCGCTCGGGCAGGGGATCCGGGAGTTCAAGAAGAGCCTGAAGGAAGTCGCGTCGGATCAGCCGCAGCCTCCCCTGCCGCCGACACCGCCGACCAGCTCGTCGTCCCTCCCGCCGTCGGGGGGAGAGCCGAAGCGCCTCAACCAGTAAGGCGCCGCGATCCGCCGGCTAGCTGCCGGCGGTCGTGTTTTGGGGCTGGAAGATCTCCTTGCGGCGATCGACGATCTTCGCGCGTTGCCGCAACCCCGCGAGATACGCTTCGACGCGCGCCTGGCGCGCGGCCTGCATCAAGCTCTCCCGCTGGGAATCCCGTTGCGCGAACCACGCGGCCGAATCGGCGGACGTGCGCGCCAGGGGTTGGAGAAGGAATGCGCGATTCACGCCGATGAGGACGTCACTGCGTTGCCCCACGCCCAGCCGGAAGGCAGTGCCGAGCACCTGTGGCTCGAGCTGCAGGATCGGCGGAGGACGCAGGCGGGAGAACGGTCCCAGCCGCTGCACGGCCAGCCCATGGGCGGCGCCGGCCGCCACCAGGTCGGGCGTTGCGGCGAGCGACGCCGCAATCTGCCGGGCGCGCTCCGCCCACAGCGTCTTCTTCTTCTCGATGCGCGCCGCGGTCACAACCTGCTCGCGCACCTCGGCGAGCCGCGGGACCCCCGCCGGGATCAGCGAGTCAAGGCGGAACACGTAATAGGCGGCCTCCCCCTCGATCACCGGACTGGTCTCGCCGGGCTTCCGCTCGAACGCCCAGATGCTGACATCGGGGATTACGTAGCGACCCAGCAGCATCCGGTCGCCCTCCACGAGCTTCGGCGCATGGCCGACGGGGAGGCCCAGCCGGAGCGCCACGCTGTCGAGCAACCAGCCGCTGTCCCGCTCCGCCACCAGACGATCGAGGCTGTCGGCCCGCGCCTCCACTGAATCGCGGTGGGCGCCCACCAGCTCGATCGGCACGAGGATGTGCCGCACCCGCACCGAATCACCCTTTGCCGAGTCGACGCGGATGATGTGATACCCGAAGCTGGAGCGCACCGGCCGGGACACCTGCCCGACCGAGAGCCCGCGCAGACCGGCGAGGAAGAGCGAGTCGAAATTCGGCTCGTTGCGCTTGATCCAGCCGAGGTCTCCGCCCTGCCGTCCGCTGCCGGTGTCGGCAGACTCGTGCTGGGCGACCTCGGCGAATTTCGCGGGCGACGCGGCCGCCTGGGCGCGCAGGCTGTCGGCGCGGGCCAGGGCCGCCGCCGAGTCGGTGGCGGCGGGACGACGCGGCACGGCGATGAAGCTGAGCCAGGCGGCTGCCGGCCGCTTGAACGTGTCCTTGTGGGCGTCGTAATAGCGGTTCAGCTCCGCCTCCGTCGGCTCCGCCTCGGAATCGGAGATCTGCTCCGGCCCGATCGCGAGCAGCGCGACGGTCACGGAGTCGTGCTGGTCACGGTAGATGCGCCACAGCTTGGCATCCGGGACGTACAGATCCGCGGTGATGTACTGAAACAGCTTGGCCTGGGGGATCTGCTCGCGGTAGCGCGCCTCGAGCTGCACCAGGAACTCGGGGTTGGCGCCGCTCTGCAGGAAGCGGCGCCATTTGTTCGGGTCGAACTGCCCGTTCGTCTGGAAGTCGGGGACCGAGTACGCCTCCGGTGGCGGCGACGTGATCGCCGCGTCGCGCACTTCGGCATCGGTCACCGTGATGCCGAGTCGCCGGCTCTCGTGCTGCAGCAGCACGTCGCGCACCAGCTGGTCGACGAGCTGGTCCTCGACGGCCTTCTCGTCCTCGCGCGTCAGGTTGGAGCCGCCGCGCTGCCGCGCCTGCTCGAGGGCCCCCTGGAGCGCCGCTTGCCACTGCTGCAGGTGGATGGCCTGCCCGTCGATGCGCAGGACCACGTCGCCACCGCCATAATTCCCGCCGGTCACCCCCATCCCCACGTCGAACACCAGCCAGCCGATGAAGGCGACGGCGAGGATGTAGAAGACCCATTTCGTGTTCTCGCGCATCGCGCGCATCATACCGCAGGGTACTCCGTGTGAGGGGGGCGAAGGGGGATAAGTCTAAGAGCCACAACGAGCAATCTCAAGCGAGCAGAGCGCGCCCGGTAATTTGACAGCCGGGGCGACCGAGCACTATCTTACACCAATCCCCACAAAGACTTAGGACGTGGCGTACACTAGCGAGATCGAAAAGCTCGAAGCGCGCTACCGGGAGAATCCCAAGGGGCGGAACTTCGCGCCGCTGGCGGACGCGTATCGCAAAGCGGGGCTTATAGATAACGCGATTGAGCTGTGCCAGTCCGGACTGCAGCTGCATCCGGACTATGTCAGTGGTCACATCGTCCACGGTCGCTGCCTCGTTGACAAGAAAGATGACACCGGCGCCGAAGCGGTGTTCCGCAAGGTGCTCGATCTCGATCCCGAAAACATCCTCGCCCTCAAGGTCCTCGCGGAAATCTCGGAACGGAACGAGCGCTTCGGCGCGGCGTCCGAGTGGCTGAACCGCCTGTTGCTGGCGGATCCGATGAACGGCGAGGCCGCCGATGGGTTGTCGCGTGTCCGCGGAAAAGCCGCCGCGCAGCCGCCACCTCCGGAACCGGCGCCTCCGGAACCGGCGCCGGTCGAGCTCCCGCTGCCGGAGCTGGCGCTTGAACCGGAACCGGTGACGGTCGAGGAGCCGGTCGCCGCGCTGCTCGAGGTTTCCGACGAGGCCGAGCCTCCCGCGCCGGCGCCAGACACCTCCCTCGTCGTGGAACACGAAGAGCTGGAGTTGAAGCCCGCCGATGCCGCCGCACAGCGACGCCTGTCCATCGAGTACATGGAAGGGCCGTTCGATGTCGGGATCTCCGAAGGACCGACGGCCGCGATGGAGAAGCCCGAGTTCGAGCTGGAGCGCACGTCCGAGCCGCCGGCGGAAGCGGCTGTCCAGCCCTTCGACGGCGTCGACTTCGATCAGGTGGCGGATGTCGGGCCGGTCGAGGGCATCGTGCTCGAGGAAGAGCCGGCGCTGACCCCGGACCCCGAAATTCAGGTCGAGGGACTGGCGCGCACGCAGTACGAGGGCAGTGGCATGTTCCGCCTGGACAACCAGCCCCCACCGGCAGCGGCGGAGCCGCCCGAGGAGCGTGCGACGAGCCCCGTGGCCGACCTGCCGCTCATCATGCCCGAGGAGGTCGACTCCCCTCCTGCGCCCTGGCCCGAAGCGGCTCGGCCGTCACGCGAGACCGAGCCGCTGGAGGCGCCCCTGGTCCCGGCAGCCGCGGCGGCGCCGCTCCCCTTGCGCCTCCCCGACGATGACGGCGCGGCAGACACCGCGGCGTTGTCGCAGGCCGAGCCGGTCGTCACGGAGACGATGGCCGAGCTGTATCTGCGGCAGGGCCATCGGGAAGAGGCGTTGCAGGTCTATCAGGCGCTGTCGTCGCAGCGGCCGGACGACGCCAGGCTGCGGCGCAAGGTGGCCGAGCTCTCCGCGCCGCCGTCCCGCGGCCGTACGTCGGGCAGCGGGCAGACAGCCGGGGCGTTCCTGAAGGGAATCCTCAGCGCCCGTCCCGGAGCGCCAGCGCCGGTGCTCGCGGCCGAGCCACCGCCGGCGGATCAGCCACCGAGCCCCTCGTCGGACGAGATCGGCGGCCAGGCCAACGGGCCGGCGGAGCGAGTCGAGCTGGAGGCGCCCGCGCCGGGTACGCCGACGCGTCCGGCGAGCGACACGATCTCGCTCGACTCGGTGTTCGGCGAGGAAGGCGGACGGGGATCGGTGCCGGCGTCACCCGACGCGGCTCCCGAGCAACCCGCGAAACTGCCGGTCGCGAGTGGCGGCTTCTCCTTCGACGACTTCTTCGGCGCGGCGACGGTCCCGGCGGCCGGGGGCGCCGGGAAGGCGCCGGGATCCCGGCCGTCGCGACCTTCTGGGCGAAACCGCTCTCCGGAACAGGAAGAGGACCTGGATCAATTCCAGGCCTGGCTGAAGAGCCTCAAGGCCTAGTGCGCATCGCCGTTCTGAACGGCCCCAATCTCAACCTCCTGGGCGTCCGCGAACCGGAGGTCTACGGGCGTGCGACGCTCGGGGAAATCGAAGTCGCCACGAGCGCTCAGGCCGCCGCACTCGGCGTCGAGTGCGTCTGGACGCAGACGAACCACGAAGGGGAGCTGGTGGAAGCCGTGCAGCGGTTGCGGGGCACGGTGGACGGCGCGCTGGTCAACGCGGCCGCGTTCACGCACACCAGTCTGGCCGTGCGCGACGCGCTGCTGGCGGCGCAGGTGCCGTTCGTCGAAGTGCACCTGTCGAACATCTTCGCGCGGGAACCGGAGCGCCGCCGTTCGCTGCTCGCCGATCTCGCCGTGGGGATCGTGAGCGGCTTCGGGGCGGACAGCTACCGGCTCGCGCTGGACGGCCTGGTGCGCTTCCTCGCCGCACGCCGTGGATGAAGACGCGCGCTCCGCGCGGCAGGCGGCGCTCGTCCGGCTGCTCGAGGCGGAAGGGCTGGACGCCCTGCTGGTGACGTCGCTGCCGAACATCCGCTATCTGACGGGATTCAGCGGCTCGGCGGCCCTGGTGCTGGCGACCGCGAGCGGGGTGCTGCTGGTGACCGACTTCCGCTACGAAGCGCAGGCGGAAGCCGAGGTGGGTGACGCGGCGCGCGTGGTGGTGGAGCGCACCAGCGCCTGGGACCGCCTGTTCCGGGAGATCGCGTCCGCCGGCCAGCCGGGGACGATAGGCTTCGAAGCGCACATCCTGTCGGCGAAGGACGCCGAGCGGTTCGCGACTGCGGGGAAGGCCTGGCGCTGGCGCGCGGCGCCGGAGCTCGTGGAGCGGCTGCGCGTACGGAAGAGTCCGGGGGAGGTCGCCGCCGTGCGCGCCGCCGCTTCCCTGGCCGGTGACGCGCTGCGGGCCACGCTCGGCGCGGTGCGGTGCGGTCAGACGGAGCGCGAGATCGCGGGCCTGCTCGAAGGGCATCTGCGTCGCCTGGGCAGCGAGGCGCATCCGTTCCCGACGATCGTCGCTTCCGGGCCGCGCACGGCGTGGCCACACGCGCGCACCAGCGCGCGGCCGGTGGCGCGCGGGGAGTGGCTGCTGCTCGATTTCGGCGCCCAGGTCGACGGCTACTGTGCGGACATCACGCGGACGGTCGTAGTCGGCGCGCGCGCCACGGACGCGCAGCGGGTGCTGTACGACCTGGTGCACACCGCGCAGCGGACGGCGCGGGAGGGGGTGCGGGCGCGCATGAGTGGGCGCGAGGCCGACGCCCTGGCTCGCGACCTGATCGATGCGCGTGGTTTCGGTGATGCCTTCGGGCATTCGCTGGGCCACGGCCTGGGTCTCGAGGTGCACGAAGCCCCTCGGCTCGCCCGCACCAATGCGGAGCCGCTGCCCGTCGACGCCGTCGTGACGATCGAGCCGGGGATCTACCTGCCGGGGCAGGGCGGCGTGCGCCTGGAGGATGATGTCCACCTGGCAGCGGAGGGCCCCGTGCTCCTGTCCGACGGGGGGACCGACCTGGTGGAGGTGGTGTGACGCCGGAACCGCGCATTGACGGATTGCTTCTCCGGGTGGTCTATTTGGACCTCGTGCCACGAACTGTGAAGACATGAACCTGGATCTCATCGGACAGCTGGTCAAAATCCTCCGGGATACGCCGGAGCTGGGGGCGATCGAGGTACGCCGCGGACTGCTCGGGCTCTGGTCGTCCGTGCGGGTTTCGAAGGCCGGCGTGTCGACGGGAAGCCCCGGATCCGTCGTGGTCGCGGCACCGGCGGCCGTCGCGCCGGCGGCGCCCGCGGGCGCCGTGCCGGCCGCGCCCGCGCCGGCAGCGGCCCCTCCGAGTGCGCTGCTTGAGATCAAGTCGCCGATGGTCGGCACCTTCTACAAGGCGCCGGAGCCGGGGGCGGAGCCCTACGTGAAGGTGGGGACCCGGGTCGTCACGGGGCAGGTCGTGTGCATCATCGAGGCGATGAAGATCATGAACGAAATCGAGGCCGAGGTGCAGGGCGCGATCCGCGAGGTCTGCGTGGAGAATGCCCAGCCCGTCGAGTTCGGCCAAGTCCTCTTCCGGGTGGATCCCCATGGCTGAGGCCCCGCAGGGAAATCCGCCGCCGTTCAACTTCAAGGCGGCAATCACGCAGATGGTCCAGCGCAACGGCTCCGATCTGCTGCTCAAGGTCGGCCGGCCGGCGACGGTTCGGGTCAACGGGGATCTGGTGTCGCTGGAGACCCAGCCCCTGAAGCCGGAGGAGTTGAAGTCCCTCGCCGAGCAGATCATGACGCCGCGGCAGGTGAAGGAGTTCGCCGAGCACAAGGAGGCGGATTTCGCCATCGGCGTGCCGGGCGTGGGCCGGTTCCGCACCAACGTGTACCAGCAGCGCGGGACCGTGGCGTTCGCGTTCCGGGCGATCCCCTACGAGGTGAAGACGATCCAGGAGCTGAACCTCCCGCCGGTGCTGGAGGAGATCGCGCTGCGGCCGCGCGGACTGGTGCTGGTGACCGGCGTGACCGGCTCGGGGAAGTCCACCTGTCTCGCGGCGATGATCAACCACGTCAATGCGAGCCGGCGGGTGAACATCATCACGATCGAGGACCCGATCGAGTTCCTCCACCGGGACAATCTGGCCAACATCTCGCAGCGCGAGGTGGGGAACGACACCCTGTCGTTCGGCTCGGCGCTGCGGCACGTTTTGCGCCAGGACCCCGACGTGATCCTGATCGGCGAAATCCGCGACATGGAGACGCTCGACACGGCCCTCAAGGCGGCGGACACCGGGCATCTCGTGTTCTCCACGCTGCACACGACCGACGCGACGCAGACGATCAACCGGGTGATCTCGTTCTTTCCGCCGCACCAGCACGACGAGGTGCGCCACCTGCTCTCCACGGCGTTGCAGGCGGTGGTTTCGCTGCGACTCGTGCCGCGCAAGGACGCCAAGGGTCGGGTGCCGGCGGCGGAGGTGCTGATCAACACCGCGGCCGTGGCCGAGAACGTGCGCGACCTCACCAAGTCGCTCAACATCCCGGACCTGATCGCCGAGGGCTCGATCCAGTACGGGATGCAGAGCTTCGATCAGTCGCTGTTCCAGTGGTACCAGCATGGCGTGATCAGCTATGAGAGCGCCATTTTCTACGCGACCAATCCGAGCGAGTTCGCGCTGAAGGTTTCGGGCGTGGACGCGTCCGGCAGCAAGCTCAGCGGACCCGGCGCGGGCGCCGGAGTCGAGTCGATCGGCCTCACCAGCTGATGTTCCAGAAGGTGCTGATCGCCAACCGCGGGGAGATCGCCCTGCGGGTGATTCGTGCCTGCAAGGAGCTGGGGATCGCGACCGTCGCGGTGTATTCCGAAGCGGACCGCGAATGTCTGCACGTGCGGTTCGCCGACGACGACGTGTGTATCGGCCAGGCCCCATCCCGCGACAGCTACCTCAACATTTCCCGCATCATCGCGGCCGCCGAGATCACCGGGGCGGATGCCATCCATCCGGGATACGGATTCCTGGCGGAGAACGCGGAGTTCGCCGAAATCGTCCGTACCTCCGGGATCGCGTTCATCGGACCGACGCCGGACCAGATCCGCCAGATGGGGGACAAGGCGGCGGCGCGCGAGCTCGCGCAGCAGCTCCGGGTGCCCACCGTGCCGGGGTCCCCGGGGCCGGTCGAAAGCCTGGAAGACGCCCTGGCGGTCGCCGCGGAGATCGGGTTTCCGGTGATCATCAAGGCGGCGGCGGGCGGCGGGGGAAAAGGGATGCGCGTGGCGGTTGACGCCGACGCGTTCACGCAGGCCTACAACCTCGCCCGGCAGGAAGCGCTCGCGGCCTTCGGCTCCGATCAGGTCTACATCGAGAAGTACCTCGCCCGCCCGCGGCACATCGAAATCCAGATCATGGGCGACCAGCACGGCCGGGTGATGCACGTGTGCGAGCGGGACTGCTCGGTGCAGCGGCGCCATCAGAAACTGATCGAGGAGGCGCCGAGCCCGGCGCTCGACCAGGCGCTGCGCGATCGCATCGGTGGATCGGCGGTGCGGCTCGCGGAAGCGATCAGTTACGTGGGGGCGGGCACCATCGAGTTCCTGCTCGATGAGGACGGCTCGTTCTATTTCATGGAGATGAACACCCGGATCCAGGTCGAGCATCCCGTGACCGAGATGTGCACGAACTTCGACCTCGTGAAAGAACAGATCCGGGTCGCGGCGGGAGAGCCGCTGTCGCTGGTGTTGCACGGAAACCGGCTGCGCGGCCACGCCATCGAGTGCCGCGTCAACGCGGAGGACCCGGCCCGGAACTTCCAGCCCTCACCCGGGCTCATCTCCACGTTTCACCCGCCGGGCGGCCCGGGCGTGCGGGTCGACACGCATATCTACGCCGGCTACACCGTGCCGCCGTACTACGACTCGCTGCTCGCCAAGGTCATCGTGCACGGCAACGACCGCGCCGAAGCCATCGCCCGTATGCGCCAGGCGCTCGACTCGTTTATCATTGAGGGCGTGCGGACGACGATCCCGTTCCTGGGACGGGTGATGCGTCATCCCGATTTCGTCGCGGGGCAGATCGACACCAAGTTCCTCGAACGCGAGCCGCAGCTCCTCAAAGATCCCGAATGAAACTCGACGTGTACTTCACCCCGCCCGGCCCGACCGCAGGAGACCTCGCCGGCCGGGGGGTCGTCGTCATCGACGTCCTGCGTGCCACCACGACGATCATCACCGCGCTGGCCAACGGGGCCCGCGCGGTCGTCCCGACCGCGTCTTCGGAAGAAGCGGTCAAGATGACCGGCAACCTCGAGCGCGACGGCTTCGTGCTCGCGGGTGAGCGGCGCTACCTGCCGATTCCCGGGTTCCCGCTGGGAAACTCGCCGAACGAGATGACGCCCGAGCAGGTCGGCGCCAAGACCGTGTACCTGGCGACCACCAACGGCACGCCGGCGCTGGTCGCCGCGCAGGGCGCCGATCCGGTGCTGGTGGGCGCTGCGGTGAATTTCGGCGCGGTCGCCGAGCGGGCGGGAGCGGTGCTGCGCGAGCGCGGCGACCTGGCGATCATCTGCGCCGGGCGTGAGAAACAGTTCGCCCTGGAAGACGCCTACGTGGCGGGGCGACTCGTGAAGCTGGTCAAGAAGGGACTGCGCAAGCTGTCGCTGAACGACGGCGCCGAGGTGTCCCTCGCGCTGACCCAGCGGTACAAGAACTTTCTGGATGCCTTCACGGCCTCCGAGGCGGGACGGGCGCTGGAGTCGCTCCAGCTGGGCGAGGACGTCCGCTTCAGCGCGAAAATGGATCGGTACGCGCTCGTGCCCGCCTACGTGGACCGCCGCATCACATGAACCCCAAGGCGCGAGCGGAGCTGGGCGGCGTCGGCGCACTCGTCGTCGGGCTCTTCCTCGGCCTCACCCTGCTGCCCTGGCACCTCACCGGCGGGCTCGGTGAGCGGCTGGGGAGCTTCTGCTGGCAGAACCTGGGCGCAGGGGCCGTCCTGCTGCCGGTGCTGGGCGTGGGATGGGCGCTCGCCGCGTTCGGGCGCCTGGGACCGCTCTCGACGCCGCGGGCGGCGGCCCTGGTCGCCGGCCTCGTGCTGCTCGTGCCGTTCGCCATCGGGGTCGTGGGGCGGGTGGATCTCGCGTTTCCCGCCGATTACCTGCGGTGGAGCCCGTCGCAGCAGCTCGTCGGCATCATCCCGGGGTGGCTGGCAAGCGTGGCGGTGCGCGCCGTCGGTACGGCGGGCGGAGTTCTCGTCGGGTTGTTCGCGCTCTCCGCGCTCGGCATCCTCACGGTCGGTTGGCATCCGCTCGCCATCCTCCGCGCCGGCGGCGAGCCGGGGGGAGCAGCGCTCGAGGACGGCGGGCGCTCGCGGCGCCCGCCCCGGCCGGCCAAGCCCGTGATGGCCGAAGCGGAGGAGCCGGTGGCGGCGGGCGTCGTGGCCGCTCCCGCCCGGGACAAGCCGGAGAAGCCCGAGCGACAGCGCCGTCCCAAGCCCGGACCCCCTGCCCGTGCCCCCGCCGCCCCGCTGCCCGAAGGCGTCCTGATCCCGCCGCCCGAGCTCCTGACCGCACCGACGTCCGATGAGCTGGATCCCGGGACCGAAGAGATCGAGGCGATGGGTCAGCGCCTGGTGCAGACCCTCGAGACGTTCCGGGTGGGCGGCACCATCGCCGACCGCACCGTGGGGCCCGTCGTGACCCGCTACGAGCTCGAGCCGGGGCCGGGGGTGAAGGTGGGGCGGATCGCGGGCCTCGCCGACGATCTCGCCCTGGCGATGAAGGCGCGCAGCCTGCGCATCGTGGCTCCGATCCCGGGAAAGGCGCGCGTCGGCATCGAGGTACCCAATCCGCGGGCTCGGATGGTCACGATCCGCGAACTGGTGGACAACGCCCGGTTTCGCACGCCGGGCCGCATCCTGCCGGTGGTGCTGGGCCGCGATCTCGAGGGGCAGGAGGTGTACGACGACCTCGCCAAGATGCCGCATCTGCTGATCGCCGGCGCGACGGGGTCAGGGAAGTCCGTCTGCATCAACGCCATCATCACGAGCTTGATCTACTCGCATCCCCCCGACCGGCTGCAGATGCTGATGGTGGATCCGAAGATGGTGGAGCTGTCCATGTACGGCGACCTGCCGCACCTGCGACTGCCGGTGGTCACGAGCCACCACAAGGCGGCGACGGTGCTCAAGTGGGCGCAGGGGGAGATGGAACGCCGCTACCGCCTGCTGCACGCCAACGGCGCGCGCAACATGGCCGATTTCAATCGCAAAGTGGAGACCGGTCGGCCGCTGAAGGGGCCGCGCGAGACGCTCGCCACGCAGGCAGGCGTCACGCGGGAGCTGCCGTTCGAGGAAGGGGCGTACAAGGACGGCATCCTGCCGTACATCGTCCTCGTGGTGGACGAGCTCGCCGACCTGATGCTCACCGTCCAGGGCGAGATCGAGACGCCGCTCGCGTCCCTGGCCCAGAAGGCCCGGGCCATCGGCATTCATCTGATCCTCGCGACCCAGCGTCCCTCCGTGAACGTGATCACCGGGCTCATCAAGGCGAATTTCCCGTGCCGCATCGCCTTCCGGGTCTCGGCCAAGGTGGACAGCCGCACCATTCTCGACCAGAACGGCGCCGAGACGCTGCTCGGCAACGGCGACATGCTGTTTCTTCCACCCGGCAAGAGCGAGCCGGTACGCGTGCAGGGCGCGTTCATCTCCACGGAGGAGACCGAGCGCATCATGGAGTGGTACCGGAACCGCAAAGCGGCGGACGGCACCGCCGCGGTGCGGGCGGCGATGGAGCAGCAAATCGCGGCGATCGAAGCGGCGGAAGCGGCCGAGCGGGGCGGTGGGGAGGGCGGTGCGGAGGACATGGGCGAGCGGGATCCGCTGTTCCGTCAGGCGGCGGAAGTGTGTATCCAGAACCAGCTCGGCTCCACCTCGCTGCTGCAGCGTCGCATGAGCATCGGGTACGGTCGCGCCGCCCGGATCATCGACCAGCTGGAGCTGGCGGGGATTCTCGGGCCGGCTAACGGCTCGAAGCCGCGCGACGTGCTGGTGGGGTTGGAGGAGCTGGATGAGATCTGTGGGACGTGAGTCGGCTATCAGCTATCGGCTTAAGACTGACCGATAGCCGATAGCCGATAGCCGACAGCGCATTTTTTCGGCACCGCTCGCGCAGTTCGGGTGACGGACGTCGGCCGCCGCGCGCTAGCTTCCCCTCGTGCATCGCGGCCTGCGCAGCGACCCGAGCGAGTGGACGGACGACCGGCACAAGCAGGGGCTCGCCGCCGAGGAACAGGCGATCCGGTTTCTCGCCAGCCGGGGCTGGCTGGTGCTGGCGCACCGTTGGCGCGTCGGGCGGACCGAGATCGACATCGTGGCTCGGCGCGGAGTGACGGTCGCCTTCATTGAGGTGAAGTCGCGGCGCGGGGAAGCCTTCGGCAGTCCGCTGGAGGCGGTGACCGGCGCGAAGCAGCGGGAGCTGGTGCGGGCGGCGCGTGCCTGGATCGACCGGTTCGGCGTCCCCGCGGACATCTACCGGTTCGACTGCATCGCGGTGCGGCAGGGCGTATTGGAGCACCTGGAGGATGCGTTCCGCCCGGGGTGGCGGTGATCCAGGCTTCGGTATATATTCGGGTCTCGCGCACTACCCCCACGGCGAGGCTCCCAACCGATGACGAGGACCCTGATGGCGGCCGAAGACCGCGAAACCGCGAAGCTGACCGACGAGCGCCGCAAGGCGCTGAATCTGGCCATCGCCCAGATCGAGAAGACCTGCGGCAAGGGGTCGATCATGCGCATGGGATCCGATTCCCCCCGGGTACGGGTGGACGCGATCTCCACCGGCGCCATCAATCTCGACGCGGCGATCGGGGTGGGCGGCATCCCCCGCGGCCGGGTGACCGAGATCTTCGGTCCAGAATCGAGCGGCAAGACCACGCTGGCGCTGTCGGTGGTCGCGAACGCGCAGCGGACGGGCGGCGCGGCCGCCTACATCGACGCCGAGCACGCGCTCGACATCGAGTACGCCAAGAAGCTGGGCGTGGACATCGACAACCTGCTCGTGTCCCAGCCCGACACGGGAGAGCAGGGACTCGAGATCACCGAGATCCTGGTGCGCTCGGGAGCCGTGGACATCGTGGTGGTGGATTCGGTGGCCGCGCTCGTGCCGAAGGCCGAGATCGAAGGCGATATGGGGGACTCCCACGTCGGGCTGCAGGCGCGGCTGATGAGCCAGGCGCTGCGTAAGCTCGCCGGGGCCATCAACCGCAGCCG
>DATGDT010000121.1:0-7268 GCA_035310725.1 Gemmatimonadales bacterium | reverse complement strand
TTCGCCAATCCGAGGTCGAGGGAGGCCACGTACACGTCGCGCGGCTCGAACCCGGGATCGATGGCGCGGGCATGGGCGAGCGTGCGGGCGAACAGCCCGGCGACCTTCAGCAGCACCATCGAAAGCGCGATCTGTACCACGAGGAGACCGCTCCGCAGCCGCAGCCGCGGGCCGCCGCCACCGGACGAGGCACCGGACTTGAGGGCGGGCACCAGGTCCGGGTGGGTGCTCTGGAGCGCCGGGACGACACCGGCGAGCAGTCCGGTGACGAGCGAGACCACGAAAGCGAAGCCGAGCACCCGCCAGTCGAGGTGGGGATCGAGCGCCAGCGGCATCGGGAGGCTGGGCACGAGCGCGAGGGCGCCCACGACGAGCCAGTGTGCGATCACGAGTCCGGCGAGGCCCGCGGCCCCGAAGAGGAGCAGACACTCCATGACCAGCTGCCCGACGAGCTGCGCGCGCGAGGCGCCGAGGGCGAGCCGCACGGCGATCTCCCGCCGCCGCGCGGCGGCGCGCGCCAGCAGCATCCCCGCGACATTGGTGCTCGCGATGATCAGTACCAGTCCGGCGATCGCGAGCAGCAGGCCGAGGAACCCGCCGATCGCCGAGCCGATGTCGCCCGGAAACAGCGTCGCTCGCTCGACGGCCACGCCCTGTCCGTCGTATGCGTCGGGGTAGTCCTGCGCCAGGCGCGCGGCGATCGTGGCCAGTTCGGCCCGCGCCTGACCCAGGCCGGCGGAGGGTGCCAACCGGCCGATGGCCATGAGCCACGACCCGGCGCGCAGCGTGAACATCCCCGCCGGCATCCCCAGGTGCGTCGTGGCCGCCAGCGGGACCCAGACGTCCGGCGCCAGTGCGAACGGTCCCCGGAAGCCGCGTGCGGCGACTCCGACCACCGTGAACGGCGTCCCGTTCAGCACGACGGGCCGGCCCAGGATCGACGGGTCGGCCGCGAAACGCCGCTTCCAGAAGTCGTGGCTCAGGACGACGACGGGGTTCGCGCCGGGCACGACGTCGTCGTCCGGCACGAAGAACCGTCCCGAAGCCGGGTGCGCCTCCAGGACGTCGAACAGGTTGGCGCTCACGGCCGAGAGGTGAATTGGCTCGCCGCCGGTCGGCCCGGCGAGGCTGACGGCCTGGGGATCGATATCCAGCGCCGCGAGCCCGCTCAGCGACCGGGCCTCCCGGTAGGCCTCGAAGGTCGGGAACGAGAAGTTGTCGAATCCGCGTCCATCCTGCGTGCGCCCCACGGTGACGAGGCGCTCGGCGTGGCCGACGCCCGGCGGCGGGCGCAGCAGCATGGTGTCGAACAGCGTGACGATGCCGGTGGTCGCGCCGCTGCCGATGGCGACGGAGAGCACCGCGACGAGGGCGAAGATGGGGCTCCGCGTGAGGCCGCGGGCCGCGTAGCGTACGTGCTGTCTCAGTAGATCCGACATGGGCTCGGCCGACCGGGTAGGAGTCCGGCACCTACGGCCCCCGACGGGAGGCGGTTTCGCAGGCTTTCCACTCCGGCCTCGGGCGCCCGAGTATGAAGAGTGTCTCCGTTTTCTGCCGCTCGCCAGAGCACGGCCGGGAGACCATCTTTCCGGTGCGTGTCCGACCTCTCCACCCGCCTCACAACCGCCCTTGCCGACCGCTATCGCATCGAGCGTGAGCTCGGCGCGGGCGGCATGGCCACCGTCTATCTGGCCGAGGATGTGAAGCACCACCGCAAAGTGGCGATCAAAGTGCTGCGGTCGGAGCTGGCTTCGGTGCTGGGTCCGGAGCGCTTCCTGCGGGAGATCGAGACCACCGCGAACCTGCGGCATCCCCACATCCTGCCGCTGTACGACTCGGGCGAGGCGGACGGCTTCCTCTATTACGTCATGCCGCTCGTCGAGGGCGAGTCGCTGCGCGAACGCCTCAATCGCCAGAAGCAGCTCCCCATCGACGAGGCCCTGGCGATCGCGCGCGAGGTGGCGGACGCCCTGGGGTACGCCCACGCCCGCGGCGTCGTGCATCGCGACATCAAGCCAGAGAACATCCTGCTCGAGGGCGGCCATGCCGTCGTGACCGACTTCGGTATCGCCCGGGCCGTGAGCGCCGCGGGCGCTTCGCGACTCACCGAGACCGGCATCACCGTCGGCACCCCGTTGTACATGAGTCCGGAGCAGGCGGCCGGGGATGCCGACCTGGACGGGCGCAGCGATCTCTACAGCCTCGGCTGCGTGCTGTACGAAATGCTGGGGGGGCAGCCGCCCTTCACCGGGCCGACGGCGCAGGCGATCACTCACCAGCACCTGATTACCGAGGCGGCTCCCGTCACGAACCTGCGGCCGACCGTGCCGGCCGAAGTGGCGGGCGCGTTGGCGCGTACCCTGGCCAAGAACCCGGCCGACCGGTTCAACCCCGCCGCGCAGTTCGTGCAGGCGCTCTCGACGGCGACCGTCGCGCCGTCACCGCGCCCGCAGGTCGGCCGGCGCAGGTTAGCCCGGATCGGATTTCTCGCGGTGGGCGTGGTGGTCTTGGGCGGCATTGCATGGGCCGGCGGTCGTGCGCTGCGGAGCACCGGTCCCAGCGGCGCGATCCAGCGCATCGCCGTCCTGCCGATGGACAACGAGACGGGCGATTCCGCGCAGGCCTACTTCGCGGATGGAATGACCCGCGAGGTGATCGGCGTGCTGACCGATGCCGGCGTGCGCGTCCTCGGGCACCGTGCGGTAGCCGCGTACCGCAATACGACGCAGTCGGCGAGCGAGATCGCCCGTGCCCTCGGCGTGGACGCGATCGTCACGGGCGCGGTGCTCAAGGCGGGGGACGTCGTGCAGGTGTCGGCGGAGCTGACCGACCCGCGCACCGGTGAGAGCCTCTGGGCCCGGACCTTCTCCCGGCCGGCGCCCGACGTGGTGACGCTGCAGCACGAGGTCGCGCTCGAGATCGCCCGGGGAATCCGGGCCCGGCTCACTCCGGAACAGGAGCAGGCGCTCGGTGCGGCCGCGCCGGTCAATCCGAAGGCGTACGCCCAGTACCTCCTGGGCGAGGAACAGGCGAACCTGCGCACCCCCGAAGGGTTCCGGCGCAGCGTCGAATATCTGAACCACTCCATCGCCCTCGACTCGACCTTCGCCCCCGCGTGGGCGACACTCGCCGTCACCCACGGCGTCGCCTTCTTCTTCCAGCTCATCTCTCCCGACTCCGCCCGGGCGGCGATCGGGCGGGCGTCGGCCCGGGCGCTCGCCCTGGACGATCGACTGGGGGACCCGCTGATCGCGCGCGGCATGATGCACTACCTCCTCTGGGACTTCGCCACTGCCGGGCAGGAATTCGCGAGTGGGATGGAACGCAATCCGACCACGCTGGCACAGGCGCTCTACAGCTGGTTCCCGTGGAGCACCGGACAGTTCGCCGAGGGCATCGCCGTCTCTTCGCGGCTCATCGACATGGAACCGACGACGGCCCAGTGGTACAGCGACCTGGGCTGGAACTACTGGTCGAGCGGCGACGGGGCGAAAGCACGCACGTTCGCGCGCCGGGCGATCGCGCTCGACAGCGCGTTCTACGAGCCGTACCACCTGCTGGCCTGGATCGAGGCCGAGGCGCGCGACATCCCGACGGCCCGGTGGGCTCTGGCACGCGCCCGTACGGTTAGCGGGGGCTTCTGGATACAGGAGCTGGTCGAGGGGTTCATCCGGGCCCGCTCGGGCGATACGGCCGGCGCCCGCCGCGTGTTGCGGTCGCTGGACCACGATCCCCGGCTGGCCCAGCGGGCCCTGCTGCTCCAGGTGCTGGGCGACCGCGATTCGATGTACACGCTGTTCGAGCGCGCGATCGACGCGCGGGACCCGGACGCGATCTGGATCCTCAACTCGGCGCCGATGCTGCGTCCGCTGCGCCACGAGCCGCGGTATCAGCAATTGCTGGAGCGCATGGGCCTCCCGGAGAATCTGCGGCAATGACGGACGCACTGACCAGGCTGTCGGCGGCGCTCGGCGACCGTTACCGCATCGAGCGCGAGTTGGGGCAGGGCGGGATGGCCACCGTGTACCTCGCTCAGGACCTGCGCCACGACCGCAAGGTCGCGGTGAAGGTGCTGCGTCCCGAGCTGGCCGCCGTGATCGGCGCCGAGCGGTTCCTGAGTGAGATCAAGACCACCGCGAACCTCCAGCACCCGCACATCCTCCCGCTGTTCGACAGCGGGCGGACGGGCGGTCAGGCGGACGGGCGGTCGGATGACTTCCTCTACTATGTGATGCCCTATATCGAAGGGGAAACCCTTCGCGACAAGCTGAATCGCGAAACGCAGTTGGGGATCGACGAAGCGGTGCGCATCGCCACGGAGGTGTCGAGCGCCCTGGACTACGCCCATCGCCATGGGGTCATTCATCGCGACATCAAGCCGGAGAACATCCTGCTGCACGACGGGCGGGCGCTGGTGGCGGACTTCGGCATCGCGCTCGCCGCGAGCAAGGCCGGCGGCACCCGGATGACCGAGACGGGGATGAGCCTCGGTACGCCGACCTACATGAGCCCCGAACAGGCGATGGGGGAGCGGGAGATCACCGCCCGCTCGGACGTGTACGCGCTCGGCTGCGTGACCTACGAGATGCTGCTCGGCGAGCCGCCGTTCACCGGCCCGACCGCCCAGGCCATCGTGGCGAAGCTGCTCACGGAGAAACCCGCGCGGCTCATCCCGCGGCGCGACCGCGTACCGGTCGAGGTCGAGGACGCCGTGCTGACCGCACTGGAAAAGCTTCCGGCCGACCGCTGGGGGAGCGCGAAGGAGTTTGCCGACGCCTTGGCGGGGACGGTGGTACGGCGGCGCGTCGTTCCCGCCGCCGCGGCGGCCGCCATGCCCGGACTCCGTCGCGTCATGCTTCCCGCCGCCGTGGGGATCGCGATCGTCGCCACCGCGTTCGCCGTGTACTTCGCCCGGCAGGCCGGTCACCGGCCGGCGACGGGGGTGGGAGTGTCACGCTTCCAGATCAGCCTCCCCAATCTCCGCGCCGGGCAGCTGCGTTACACCGGCACTCCCTTCGTGCTGTCCGCCGACGGCAGGCACCTCGCCTATGTCGGCTCGAGCGCCACGGGCGGCCCCCAGCTGTGGGTGCGAGACCGTGACGACCTCACCCCGCGCCCGTTCGCGGGGACCGACGGCGCCGACGGACCGTTCTTCTCCCCGGATGGTCGATGGATCGGTTACTCCTCGCAGGGACGCCTGTACAAGGTCCCCACGAGTGGAGGCGCCCCGATCGCCCTGGCCGATTCCGCGTCCATCACCGTGCCCGGGGGCGCCTGGCTGCCCACCGGGCAGATTCTCTTCGTGGGAGCGGGCTTCGGCCTGATGCGCGTAGCGGCCAGCGGCGGACCCGCGGAGCTGCTCCTCCCGGGCAGTGTGAACGGCAACTTCTTCCCGACCCCTTTGCCCCGCCCTGACGCCCTGCTGCTGACCCAGTGCACCAACAATTGCGCCCAGATGACGCTCGTCGCGGTGAATCTCAAGACCCATGCAATGGACACGTTGTCCGCGAACACCGCCCGCGCTTGGTATCTGCCGACGGGCCATCTGGTGCTCGCTCGTCAGGACGGGTCGCTGTACGGGGCCCGCTTCGACGTCGCCACGCTGAAGACCGTCGGCGGAGCGGTCCCGTTACTGAGCGGCGTGCAGCTCGAGCAGGGCGTCGTGCCTGAGTTTTCGATCGCCGACGACGGCACGATGCTGTATTTGCCCGCCGATCCGCGGGGCGGCGATGTGCGGGTGGTGCGCGTGGACCGTCAGGGACGGGCGGTGGTGCTCGATCCCGACTGGCGGGCCAACATCAACACCCTCGCCCTCTCGGCCGACGGCCGGCGACTCGCGGTCAGCATCGCGGCCGAGGGCCGCACGGACCTGTGGGTCAAGCAGCTCGATGCGGGGCCACTCACCCGGCTCACCTTCAGCGGCACCTTGAACTATCGGGCTGCGTGGGAGCCGGACGGCCGGTCCCTCACGTATACGTCGGACCAGGACGCGCTGTCGCATCTGTATCGCATCCGGGCTGACGGCAGCGGCAAGCCGGAGCGCCTCATGCCGGAGGACACGACGCAGATCGACGAGTCGCTCTGGTCGCCCGACGGCCGCTGGCTGGTCTACCGGGCTGGCGTCGTCGATGGAACGCGGAGCATCTTTGCCCGCCACCTCGGCGCCGACACTGCGCGGCTGACGATCTCGGCGCGCGTGTTCGACGAGTACATGCCCACCCTCTCGCCCGACGGCCGGTGGATCGCCTATGTGTCGGTCGAATCGGGTCACGAGGAGGTCTACGTCCGGCCGTTCCCCGACGTCGGGCGGGCCCGGTGGCAGGTCTCGACGGCTGGGGGCGCGCATCCGCTGTGGGCGCATAGCGGGCGCGAGCTGTTCTATGTCACCGCGACGGACAGCCTGGTTGCCGTGGATGTCACGGGCACGCCGGACTTCGCCACCGGCGCGCGCCGCGCTCTTTTCTCGACCCGGAGCTTTCTCCTCCAGCCGTTCCACCAGGGCTTGGCGGTGACGCCCGGGGACCGGGCGTTCATCATGCTGCAGCGGGCCGAGACGACCGGAACGCAGGCCGCGGATCTCACCGTCGTCCTCAACTGGTTCACCGAGGTGCGGACGAAGACGTCCGCGAGGAGCCCATGAAACCGAAGGAACTCACCATCCGGGGCCTCGTCCTCGGCGCGCTGATCACCACCGGCTTCACCGCCGCCAACGTCTATCTCGGTCTCAAGGTCGGCCTCACCTTCGCCTCCTCGATCCCGGCGGCGGTGATCTCCATGGCGATACTCAGCGCGGTCAAGGATTCGTCGATCCTCGAGAACAACATCGTGCAGACCGTCGCCTCGGCCGCCGGCACGCTCTCGGCGATCATCTTCGTCCTTCCCGGCCTCGTGATCGTCGGCTGGTGGACCGGATTCCCCTTCTGGCAGTCGTTCCTGATCTGTGTGAGCGGCGGGGTGCTGGGGGTGCTGTTCACCATTCCGTTGCGTCGCGCCCTGGTCACCACCTCCGACCTTCCCTATCCCGAAGGCGTCGCCGCCGCCGAGGTGCTGAAGGTCGGCTCCGGCACCCGCGGGGAAGTGAAGGACGACACCGGCGAGGCGCGCGAAGGGCTCATCGCCGTCATGCTGGGCTCGGTGGCGTCCGGCGGGCTCGCCATCCTCACGGCGACCCGCATCGCCGCGGGCGAAGTGAGCGCGTATTTCGCCCTCGGTACCCGTGCCTCCAGCGGATACAACATCGCGTGGTCGCTGGCCCTGCTGGGCGCGGG
>DATGDT010000120.1:0-2720 GCA_035310725.1 Gemmatimonadales bacterium | reverse complement strand
TCGCACCAGCTGGTCATCGTGGCGAGCCACAACATGGGCACCAACGCCATCGGCACGCGCATGGAGCTGGGCGAGGGCGCGATGGGCCACGTCGCCCAGACCCACGAGCCGCTGATCATTCCCCACTACCAGCAGTGGGCCAGCCGCTCGGCGCAGTACGCGCACAGCGCGATCCAGACGGTCATGGCCGCGCCGCTCCTGATCGGCGACCGGCTGGTCGGGGCCATTGCGAGCGTGCATTCCGACCCGGCGCGGACCTTCGGCCAGGGCGAGATGCGGCAGCTCAATCTGTTCGCCGCCCAGGCCGCCGTCGCCATCGAGAACGCCCGGCTCTACAGCGACGCGCGCAGCCGGGCCACGGAGCAGCAGGCGTTGCTCGACACGCTCTCCGACCTCTCGGGCGAGCTCGAGCTCGACAAGCTGCTGCGGACCGTGCTGGAGCGCGCCGTGACCCTGCTCGACGTCACCGGCGGAGAGCTCGCCATCTACGACGAGAGCACCAAGGGTCTGCTCATCGTCGCCAGCCACAACATGGAAACCGACGCCACCGGGACGCGGATGGCCCTGGGGGAAGGGGCGATGGGCCGCGTGGCGGAGACACTGCAGCCACTCGTCATCCCGCGCTATCAGGAGTGGGAAGGCCATTCCGCGAAGTACGAGCGGTCCAGCATCCAGTCGGTCATGGCGGGGCCCCTGCTCATCGGGAACCGGCTGGTGGGCGCCATCGCCAGCGTGCACGCCGACGCCTCGCGCGAGTTCGGCGACACCGACCTGCGGCGCCTGATGATGTTCGCGCCGCAAGCGGCGATCGCGATCGAGAATGCCCGCCTGTTCACGGCGGAGCGGGGCCGCGCCCGCGAGCAGCAGGCCCTGCTCGACACGATGCAGGATCTCTCGGGCGAGCTGGAGCTCGGGCGGGTGCTGGGCCGGGTGCTCGAGCGGGCCGTCAGCCTGCTGGGGGTCACCGGGGGCGAGCTGGCCACCTATGACGAGTCCCGCAAGGATCTGCAGATCGTGGCGAGCCACAACCTGGAGACGAACGCCGTCGGCGTCCGCATGGCGCTGGGGGAAGGCGCGATGGGCCGGGTCGCCCAGACGCACGAGCCGCTCATCATTCCCCGCTACCAGGAGTGGGCGGGGCACTCCACGAAGTACGAGCGCGGCAGTATCCAGTCCGTCATGGCGGCGCCGCTGCTGATCGGCACCCGGCTGGTGGGCGCCATCGCGAGCGTGCATTCCGACCCCTCGCGCCAGTTCGGGCCCGAGGACCTGCGGCTGCTGCAGCTGTTCGCGCCGCAGGCGGCGATCGCCATCGAGAATGCGCGCCTGTACGCCGCCGCGCAGCAGTATTTCGAGAGCCTGATGCGCAACAACCCGGTCGCCATCGTCAACGTGGATCTCGACGGGCGGATCACCTCCTGCAATCCGGCGTTCGAGCGGCTGTTCGGGTATCGCGAAGCGGACGTGGTCGGCCGCAACCTCGACCAGCTGGTGACGACCGAGGAAACGCTGGGCGAGGCGCGGGCCTACACCGACCGGGCGATGCTGGGCGGGAGCGTCACGGGCGGGATCGGGCGCCGCCGCCGCAAGGACGGATCGATCGTGGACGTCGAGATCGCCTCGGTCCCGATCACCGTCGCCGGTGAGCGGGTCGGCATGATCGGCCTCTACCACGACATCAGCGAGCTGCTGCAGGCGCGCCGGGATGCCGAAGCCGCCAACGAGACCAAGAGCCGCTTCCTCGCGAGCACGAGCCACGAGCTCCGCACGCCCCTCAATGCGATCCTCGGCTACAGCGAGATGCTCGTCGAGCAGGCCACCGAGGACGGCCACGCCGAGTACCTCGCCGATCTCGGCAAGATCCATTCGGCGGGACAGCACCTGCTGTCGGTGATCAACGACATCCTCGATCTCTCCAAGATCGAGGCGGGGAAGATGGAGCTGTACCTCGAGACGTTCGAGCTGCGGCCGCTGGTCGACGAGGTCGCCACCACCGTGCGGCCGCTGGTGGAGAAGCGCGGCAACCGGCTCACGGTCACCGCGGCGGACGACCTGGGCGCGATGCACGGCGACAAGACCCGGTTGCGTCAGGTGCTGCTGAATCTCCTGTCCAACGCGTCCAAGTTCACGGAGGCGGGTACCATCACCCTGGCCGTCGAGCGGGACGGCGCCGAGATGGTGTTTCGCGTCGTGGACACCGGCATCGGGATGAGCCCCGACCAGATGAGCCGGCTGTTCGAGGCGTTTTCGCAGGCGGACGCCACGATCGCCAGCAAGTACGGCGGTACCGGGCTCGGTCTCACCATCAGCCGCCTCTTCTGCCGGATGATGGGCGGCGACGTCACCGTCCAAAGCTCCGCCGGCGCCGGCTCGACCTTCACGGTCCGGCTCCCCGCCGCGACGCGCGCCGAGGACGAGCAGGCCAGCTGGCCCGCCGTGGGCACGCCGCGTGCCGGCACCGTCCTGGTGGTGGACGACGATCCGAGCGTCCGCAACCTGCTGGGCCGCTTCCTGAGCCGCGAAGGGTTCCAGGTGGAAACCGCCCCGGACGGCGCGACGGGGCTGCGGCGCGCCCGCGAGGTGGTGCCGGATGTGATCACACTGGACGTCCTCATGCCCGAGATGGACGGGTGGGCGGTGCTGACGGAGCTGAAGCGCGATCCACGTCTGTCGGAGATCCCGGTCATCATGCTGACCGTGGTGGACGACAAGCCGACGGG
>DATGDT010000119.1:0-5050 GCA_035310725.1 Gemmatimonadales bacterium | reverse complement strand
ACGTCGAATCCGAGCACCTGGGTCATCAGCTCCAGGGTCCTGGCGGGCGCGCGGATCGGCATCGTGATGCTGTGGATGCCGCGAATGGCGCGTGCGGCCGGCACGTCGCCCGGCACCCACGGGGATCGCGCGTCGCCGGGGCTTGCCACCAGCTCGAGGATCAGGCCCGACGGGTCGGTGACGGTGATTGATTCTTCCCCGAAATGCGGGGGCTCGTCCTGGACCGTCGCGCCGCTGTCGCGCAGCCGTGCCTTCCAGAAGTCGAGCGAACCGGCCGGGACCGAGAATGACGTAACCCGGATCTGCCCGGCACCTTTCTGCCCCACCGGCACGCCCCATCCCTTGTACGGGAAGGTCGTCATGATGGTACCCGGGGCGCCGGCCTCGTTGCCGTAATAGAAGTGGTAGACGTTGTGATTGTCGAAGTTGACGGTCTTCTTCACGAGCCGCAGCCCCAGGACCTTCGTGTAGAAATCGAAGTCCTGCCTGGCGTCGTTCACCGTCGCCGTCACGTGATGCAGACCGCGCACGAGCTTTTCCATATCCGCAATCTACCATCGCGTGCTCGGCTTGACCGGCACGGGGGACGGGGCCACACTGGTCGCATGGCGATCCCGGGCTACAAGCGGCTCGTCCCCTGGCTGCTCGCCCGGTGCAACAGGCCGTACGAGCGGTGGATCGCCGGGCGCAAGCGGGCCTTGTTCGGTGCGCTGCGCGGCGTCGTGGTCGAGATCGGGCCCGGGGCCGGAGCCAATCTGCCATATCTGCGGAGCGACGTGCACTGGATCGGCGTAGAGCCGAATCCGTACGCGCGGCCGTACCTGGAGCGCGCGGCCCGGGAGGCGGGCGTGGCGCACGAGCTGCGGGAAGGGGACGCGGAGCGGCTCCCGGTGGAAGCGGCGAGCGCGGATGCCGTAATCGGTACTTTAGTGCTCTGCTCGGTGAAGGACATCGGAGCGGCATTGCACGAGATTCAGCGCGTGTTGAAACCGGGCGGGCGCTACGTCTTCATCGAGCATGTGGCGGCGCCCGCGGGGACGCTGCGAGGGCGCCTGCAGCACTGGGTGCGGCCCGTCTGGCGCGTGCTCGCCGACGGATGCCACCCCGACCGGGAAACGCTGCAGGCGATTCGCGCCGCCGGTTTTGCGCGCGTCGAGGCGGAGGAGTTTCTCGCGCCGGCCGGGCTCGTCGCCCCCCATATCGCCGGGATCGCCGTGAAGGAAGGAGCCTCGGCTTGACCACTGCGGGGAACCGGGCGACACTACGCGCATGGACGAACGGGAGCTGATCCACGATTGGAACCGCGTCGGGGCATCGTTCGACTGGTCCCGCGCCCGGGTGGACCTGAACGACGAGACGCTGCGCGACGGCCTCCAGTCGCCGTCGGTCAAGGACCCCTCCCTCGAGATCAAGCGCAAGCTGCTCCACCTGATGGCCGATCTGGGCATCGTCGCCGCCGACATCGGGCTGCCCGGCGCCGGACCGCGTGCGGTGGAGCAGGTGCGGGCGCTCGCCCGGGAGATCCGGGACCAGAAGCTGCCGATCTTCCCGAATTGCGCTGCCCGCACCGTCATCGCCGATATCGAGCCCGTCGCACGGATCTCCCAGGAGATCGGCATCCCGATCGAGGCGGCGACGTTCATCGGCTCCTCGCCGATCCGCCAGTACACCGAGGACTGGACGATCGAGCGGATGCTCAAGGCCACCGAGGACGCGGTGACCTTCGCGGTGCGGCAGGGGCTCCCGGTCATGTACGTCACGGAGGACACCACCCGGGCCAAGCCCGAGACCCTGAAGCGGCTGTACGGGACGGCGATCGACTGTGGGGCGACGAGGATCTGTCTCGCGGACACCGTGGGACACGCGACGCCGGACGGCGTGCAGGCGTTGGTCGCCTTCATCAAGCAGGAGATCGTCCAGAAGAAGGACGTGAAGATCGACTGGCACGGGCATCGGGACCGGGGGATGGGGCTCGTCAACTGTCTCGCCGCGATCGAGGCCGGGGTGGACCGCGTGCATGCGACGGCGCTGGGAGTGGGCGAGCGGGTGGGGAACGCGGAGATGGATCTGCTGATCGTGAACCTGAAACTGCTCGGCGCCCACACGGGCGACCTCGCGAAGCTGCCGGAGTACTGCCGTACCGTGGCCGAGGCGGTGGGCATCCCCATCCCGTTGAACTATCCGGTGATGGGCAGCGACGCGTTCCGCACCGGCACCGGAGTACACGCCGCGGCGATCATCAAGGCGAAGAAGAAGGGCCATAATTGGCTGGCCGACCGGGTGTACAGCTCGGTGCCGGCCGAGGAATTGGGGTTGGAGCAGGTGATCGAGATCTCGCCCGTGTCGGGTCTCTCCAACGTGAAGTTCTGGCTGCAGCATCACGGGTACGATCCCGACGACGAGGCGGCGTGCCAGGCGTTGTTCGACGCCGCGAAGCGGGCCGACCACACGCTGACCGCGGAGGAATGCCACAGCCTGCTGCGGCAGGGCGCATGGCGCTGAGCGCGTTCCGGGAGCTCGAGCGCTCGTACTTCGATCTGCGCTGGCATCTCGATCCCGTCGCGGCGACGCTGGCGGGCCTCACGACGCACGACGACCACTTCGGCCGCTACAGCCCCACCGTGCTGGCCCCGCACCTCGCGGCGCTCAAATCCATCGGCGCGGCGCTCGAGGAATCCACCGGGGAAGACGTCCAGCTCGAGATCGACCGCACCGCCCTGCTGAACGAGATCCGCGTCACCATCCGGCAGTTCGAGCAGCAGCGCCCGCAGGCGAAGAACCCCGAGTTCTGGCTGACGCACCTGTTCAACGGCCTCTACGGCCTGCTGCGGCGGTCCGATCGCGGCTCGGCGGCCAACGCGGCATCGGTCGCCGCGCGGCTGGAGGACGTGGCGGCGTTCCTGGACGATGCCCGGGCCGCGATCGTGGAGCCGGTGCGGTTGTTCGCCGAGACGGCGCTGCAGATGTGCCCCGGGGGCGTGCTGCTGCTGCGGGAGATCCGCTCGGCGTACGCCGATGGCCCGGCGGGCGAGCAGGTGGCCGCCGCCGCGGAGGCAGCCGGGGCGGCGCTCGCGGCGTTCGAGCACGACCTCGACCGCTGGGTCGAGGCGGGGAGCGGGCACTTCGCGGTGGGCGAGGACGAGTTCAATTTCCTGCTGCACTACCAGCACGCCCTGCGCGACACGGCGCCGGAGCTGTGGCGCTACGGCCTCCGGCTGAAGGACGAGGTGATCGCCGACCTGTCGCGCCGCGCCGAGCGGCTGGCCGGCAACGCCGATTGGCCCGCGCTGGTGGACCGGCTGCGCGGCGACCATCCTACGGCGCAGGGGCTGGTCGCGGCCTACGCGCGGGAGATGGCGCGCGCCCGCGAGTTCGTGGCGGCGCGCGGGCTGGCGCCGCTCCCGGTGGTGCCGCTCGACGTGATCGAGACGCCGGAGTTCATGCGCCCGCTGCTCCCGTTCGCCGCCTACGACAGCCCGGGCCCGTATTCGAGTGATCCGCGGGGTCTGTTCTATGTGACCGTCCCCGATCCGGCGCTGCCGGAGGCGGCGCGCGAGCGGGTCCTGCGCGACCACTCGACGTATGAGATCGCGGCGACCGCGCTGCACGAGGGCTATCCGGGCCACCACCTGCATCTCGTCCTCGCGCAAGCCAACGCCTCGGAAACGCGGAAGAACGTCACCACCCCCCTCACCGTGGAGGGGTGGGCGTTGTACTGCGAAGAGCTGATGGCGGACGAGGGGTTCTACGAATCGGAAGAAGAGCAGTTCTTCCAGCGCGTGCATCTCCTGTGGCGTGCCATGCGGATCGTGGTCGACGTCGGGCTGCATACCCGTGGGATGAGCTACGACGAAGCGGTGCGCATGATGGCGGACGGGGTGCACATGGAGCAATCCCTCGCCGAAGCCGAGGTGGACCGGTACTGCTCGACCCCCGCCTACCAGCTGTGCTACGGGGTGGGGCGGCGCGAGCTGCTGCGCCTGCGGGACGACTACCGGACGGCGCAGGGCGCCGCCTTCACCCTGCGCGGCTTCCACGATGTGGTCCTCTCCTACGGCGGACTCCCGGTCACCCTGATGCGCTGGGGCATGGGCCTGGGTGAGTAAGCTTCCCCGCCCGGTTTTTCTCTTCGGGCTCGTCTCGCTGTTCAACGATTTCGCCAGCGAGATGATCTATCCGCTGCTGCCGGCGTTCGTGACCACCGTGCTCGGCGGTGGCGCCCTGTCGCTCGGCGCGCTCGACGGCGCCGCGGAATTCGCCGCCGCGTTCGTCAAGTACGGTGCCGGACGCCTGGCCGACGCTCCGCGCCGGCGCGGCGGCCTCATTGTGCTGGGCTACCTCGTCGCGGTCCTGGTACGGCCGGTGATCGCGCTGACGGGGGCCGCCTGGCAGGTGATCGGGCTGCGGGTGACCGACCGCGTGGGGAAGGGCATCCGGACGCCGCCGCGCGACGCGCTGATCGCCGACGTCACCCCGCCGGCCCTGCTCGGGCGCGCGTTCGGATTCCAGCGCGGCCTGGACCACGCGGGCGCAGTGCTCGGCCCGCTCGCCGCCTGGTGGCTGCTGTCGTCGAAACGGCTCGATCTGCGGGGCGTGATCGGGGCGAGCTGGATCCCGGGTGTGGTGGTGTTGGTGTTGGCGATATGGGCGGTAAGAACGGTAGGGGACGGTAGGAGACGGCAGGAGACGGTAGGGGAGAATGCACCTCAGACCCCTGTACCGTCCCGTACCGTCCCCTACCGTCCCCTGCCCCCAGCCCTCCTCGCCATCTCCGCCTTCTATCTCCTCCGCATGCCCGAGACCCTGCTGTTGCTGCGGACCCAGCAGCTCGGGGTCTCGGTGTCCTCGGTGCTGCTGCTCTGGGCGGCGCTCCACGTGGTACGGTCGTTCACGAGCTTCCTGGGCGGGACGCTGTCGGACCGCTTCGGTCCGCTGCGGACGATGTGGCTCGGCTGGGTGTGCTACGCGGCGATCGCCCTGGGGTTCGCGCTCGAAGGGAGCGCGCCGGCGGCGTGGGGGCTGTTTCTGGTCCTGGGAACGGTGGCCGGGC
>DATGDT010000118.1:0-1752 GCA_035310725.1 Gemmatimonadales bacterium | reverse complement strand
GATACTCGATCTACGAAGTAGGTGCGCAAAGTGGACGGAGTAATCGTGAGATTTTTCGGTATTTTTCCGCGACCGGCTTGCGTTAACCCGCTCGGGCCCATTCGTGTCGAGGGAGATGACGGCCCTCTCCTGATTTCCAGGCCGCGAGGCGGCGATGGTAGCACCCCATTGAACCGTGAAGAGGGAGGGTAACCCCTTGAAAAGCGCGGGTCCACCAAGCATTCCTTCAGGCATGAGCGCCAAACCGTGCCTCGCGAGGGATCTCGATGGACCCGCACGCCCAATTCTGCCACAACCCCGGGTGCATCGCACGGGGGAAGCTCGGCCTCGGGAACATCCGCGTGCATAGCCTCAAGGAGCGACGTTATCGCTGCACCACCTGCGGCCAAACCTTCGCCGCCACCCGCGACACCCCGTACTACCGCCTCAAGAAATCCGTCGACCTGGTGACGATCGTGATCACCCGGCTCTGCCACGGCTGTCCGGTGCAAGCCATCGTCGTTGCGTTCGGACTCGACGAGCGAACGGTCGCCGACTGGCGCGACCGAGCCGGTCGACACGGCCAACGCCTCCACGAGCATGTCGTCCTTCAAGGGCCGGTCGAGTTGGGGCATGTCCAGGCGGACGAATTGTACGCCAAGGTGGTCGGCCGGCGGCTCGGGATGGCGATGGCGATGGCGGTCCCGTCGCGGCTTTGGCTGGGCGGGGTGGTCAGCACGCGTCGCGACCTGATTCTGATCACGGCAGTCGTGAAGATGGTGCGCCGCGCGGCCAAAAACATGGCGTTCTTGGTCTGTGTCGACGGCCTGGCGAGCTACGTGACCGCCTTCACCCGGGTCTTCCGAAACCCGGTGCGGACCGGCAAGGCCGGTCGGCCACGGCTGGCCGCTCTCCCCGGCTTGCTGCTGGGTCAGATCATCAAGCACCACTCGGGCCGTCGCCTCGTGAGCGTCACCCGGCGGGTGGTGCTGGGAACGGCCGCGGCCATCGCCGCGACACTGACGGCGACCGGCACGGGGACGGGGATCAACACGTCGTACATCGAGCGGCTCAACGCGACGTTCCGCGCTGCGCTGTGCCCTCTGGTGCGCCGCGGCCGGGCGCTGGTCCGGGGCGAAGGGGTCTTGACCGGGTGGATGTACTTGGTGGGCAGTGCCTACAACTTCTGTTGGGAGCACGACAGCCTCCGGGTCGCCGCCCAGCCAGGGGAGCGTCTCAAGTGGTGGGTTCGGACTCCGGCGATGGCGGCCGGACTGACGGCCCATCGATGGACCATGCACGAACTGTTGAGCTACCCGATCCCGTGGCCGCCCTGGGTTGCCCCCAAGCGCCGGGGGCGCCCGCCGAAGCGATTTCAGGCACCCGGGGCGGTTCCAGCATGATCACGGTTCCCTGGGGTGCTACCAAGCCCAAGAATGGCTTGCCATATTCAAAAGTGCACTCGATCGCCCTGCGGCAGGCATAGGCCGAGAGGATCTCCTTCGCGGTCCAATCGAGCTTGGTGCAGTAGAACATCTGATCCGGTCGCTTCCCTTCGGGGTCGCGCACCAAGACGATGGTCAGCAGTCGGTCCCGGCCCGATTTGTAGTAGAGGGCTGGAATCGCCTTGACGTCCAAGGCCGCATGCAGCCCGAACTGGTCGAAATCGAGTCGTGTCCAGGGCTGGCTCGTGTCCTCGGCCCACTCGGCCATGCCCGGCAGACGATCGCCCTTCTTTCGAGGCCGACCTGGGGTCTTCTCGGTCTTGGGCGG
>DATGDT010000117.1:0-3615 GCA_035310725.1 Gemmatimonadales bacterium | reverse complement strand
ACCGGGAAGGTGCTGGGTGGTCCGCCGCCGCGGCAGCTCGACCAGCTGCCGGTGAAAGTCGAGGATGGGGTCGTGTACGCGGCGTACGAGGATTTCCGGTTGGGCGTTCCCGAGAAAGTCAGGGCGTGATTCCATGCCCTCTATTTTCCGGTGGCTCGACGAACGGCTCGATCTGCGGCGGGCGAAGCGCGACCTCCTGGACCGCGAGGTGCCCGCCCGGCTGACCTGGTGGCACACGCTGGGGAGCGCGACGTTCACCGTGTTTCTGGTGCAGGTCATCACCGGCACGACCCTGGCCACCTATTACTCGGCCTCTCCCGATCACGCCTACGACAGCATCCAGTACATCTCGCACCAGGTGGCGAGCGGCACCCTGCTCCGCGGCATCCATCACTGGGGCGCGAGCCTCATGGTCGTGCTCATCGTGGCGCACATGATCCGCGTGTTCGCGGTGGGAGCCTACAAGTACCCGCGCGAGATCAACTGGCTGCTCGGTGTGGGGCTGTTCCTGATCGTCCTGGGATTCAGTTTCACGGGCTACCTGCTGCCCTGGGATCAGAAGGCCTACTGGGCGACGGCGGTCGGCACCAACATCGCGGGCACGACGCCGTTCATCGGCGGAGCGTTGGTCGCACTGTTGCGCGGAGGATCGGAGCTGGGGGCAGCGACGCTGGCCCGTTTCTACGCGTTCCACTCCCTCTGGCTGCCGCTGGCGCTCACCGTCGTGGTGGCCCTCCATCTGATCGTCCTGATCCGCCAAGGTATCGCGGCGCGCCCGAGAGACCTGGAAGTCGGCGCCCCCGCGCGCACGAGCGATCCCAAGTACCCGGAGTACTACAAGGAAGCCTACGCCGCGACCAAGCGCGGGGGGATGAGATTCTGGCCGGACATCCTGGGCAAGGACGCCATCGTCTCGGCAGCGGTCGTCCTCCTCATCGTGCTGATGGCGGTCGTGCTGCGCACGCCGCTGGAGCTTCCCGCGGATCCGACCGATACCGCGTACATACCGAGACCCGAGTGGTACTTCCTGCCGATCTATCAGCTGCTCAAGCTGGTTCCGGGGTCCATGGAGAGCCTGATTGCGGTGGGCGTCCCGGGCATACTGGTGCTCGTCCTGCTGGGGCTTCCGTTCTTTGACAGGGGGTCCACGCGCAATCTGCTGCACCGCCCGGCCTCGTTGGTGGGGCTGGCGTTGATCCTCGGCGGAGCTGGCTTCCTGATCGGCGCGGCGGGCCGCGGTCCCCGTGCCCAAGAGGAAGGCGTGGCGCTCACCTCCCTGCAGCGCGCGGGACGTGCCCTGTACCAGTCGCAGCAGTGCGCGGGCTGCCACCGCGTCGCGGGCCAGGGTGGCGAGGAGGGCCCGGACCTCACGACCGTCGGGCTCCGACACTCATCGGGGTGGCTGCACAGCTTCCTGGAAGCGCCGAGCCGCTTCCATGCGGAATCGCGCATGCCGGCGTTTGCCCCGCCCGCGCTCACGCACCAGGAGATCGAGGAACTGTCGCAGTATCTCAGCTCGTTGCGGGGCCGTGGAGACGTGGCGCCGCAATATTACGACACATTCCCGCCTCCGCGTCAGCCCTGAGAGCGACAGACCAGCGGCTGCCTTGCGCACGTCGGATGAATCGAGGGCCCCGCGAGCAGTCGCGGGGCTCTTTCTTGGACAGCGTTTACGATGACATCCAAGCGATGGGTCGAAGTAAAGAAGAAGAAAGTCGTGATTTCTGCCTGAACAGTCCTCAGTCATAATTCATGATTATTTCAGAAAGAAGCAGGGAGTATTCTCGCGTCGGACCATAGCTGCCCAGCTTCGATGCGGTGCAGCCACTTCTCGAGAGGGAGGGTCTAATGCGCAGGAACGGCATTGTACTGCTCGCCGCCGTGGCCATGGTGGCCACAACCAGTCCCGCTTACGGCGGCGGCACCGGCACGCGGCTCAGTAACTACATGGCGTCCTACAGCGCTCATGCGAGCATCCCCGCGTGGGCCCGCAAGTACAACATGAACTGCTCCGGCTGCCACTACCCCGCGGCGCCCCGGCTGAACGCCACGGGCATCAGGTTCCGTTGGGCCGGCTACCGCATGCCCGAGGAAATGGGCGAGAAGGTCGACGTCAGCCAGGTATCGAATTACCTCGCGGTGCGTGGCCGCATGCGCTACGAGTACAGCAAGACGGAGTCGCAGCCCGTATCCACCAGCGCCTTCACGTTCAACGACGCCACGGTCTTCTACGCCGGGGCGCTGGGGCGGAACTTCGGGGCGTTCACGGAGCTCGAGCGTGAGCCGAGTGGGGAAGTGGAGCTCCAGGCGAACGTCGTGGGTGTCTGGGGCAAAGAACGATCCTATCGCGGCTTCCGCGCCGGCCAGATGCACTGGCTGCTGCGAGATGGCGTAGCCGGGTTCGATCGCCCGACCGGCATTCGGACGCCGAACCCCGTCAACAACCCCGTTACCGCCGCGATTCCCTTCCGGTTCTCCGCCGACCAGCTGGGAGTCGAGGGCTTCCTGGTCAGCGGCCGGAACCGGCTCTCGGTCGAGGTCCTGAACGGTATCCAGGTGACCGGATCCGGCGACCCGCCGGACCCTGATACTGACAAGGATTTCGCGGTGACCGATCAGCTGCTGTTCGATAACGCCGGATCAGGCCTGACGGCGGTCGGCTATTACGGGACGATCAAGGGACTCGACCCCCTGGCGTCCTCCCTCCGCTCGCATTTCACGCGATTCGCCATCAGCGCGAACAAGATCGTCAACCGCTTCGAGGTCCTCGGAGGGTTCGTCTACGGGAAGGATCAGGACCTTCCGGCCGCCGCAGCGGATGTGAGCGGGATGGGATACTGGGTTTCGGGCCAGTACATGTTCCCCAAGTCGTCGCTGACCGTATTCGGCCGGTACGAGTTCGTCGACCCGAACACGGATGTCTCCGACAATGGGAGCACGCGCGTGGTGGGCGGGTTGGTATTCCCCGTGGGCCTCCCCGAATACCTGCGCCTGGCGCTCGAGGGCGCGCTGGACTTCCCGCAGGCCGCCGCGGCGCTCAACAGGACGGGATTGACGGCGGAGTTGATGCTGAACTTCTAGCCGGTGTGGCAATCGAAAGGGACCGCCGAGGATCGGCGGTCCCTTTTCGCTATCCCGAATCCGATTGGGTCGGGTGTCAGCCGGACTTACGGTGTGCCGCTCGGGCCGTGGGCCAGCGTCTTCACGTAGTGCGCGACCGCCGCCATCTGCTCCGGGGTGAGCTTCCCGGTGAACGACTTCATGTCCTTCCCCTGTCCCTTCTTGAGGATGGACACCATGGAATCCACCGAGATACCGGCCAGCGTGGTCGAGTCTGCGAACGACTTCAGGGTGGGGTACAGGCCGGCCATGCGCTGCGACGGCGCCCCTGTCGCTCCGTGGCAAGTCCGGCAATGCTGCTTGTAGAGTGCCGCGCCGTCAGCAGCCTGGGCAGCGGCGGCGCGCGTGCCGACAGTGAGTGCGAGTGCGATGCCAATCCCAAGGACTGTTACGACGGGTTTCATGGAATCTCCGGCGAAGGTTTAGAGTAGACGGTTCTCTCTAATGATTCTCTCTATAAGGAAAAGAAAGCATGGTATAGACCTGAAGATACCT
>DATGDT010000116.1:0-3134 GCA_035310725.1 Gemmatimonadales bacterium | reverse complement strand
CTCCCTTTCCCCCGCCTTGATTGCCCGGGCTCGTGCCCACACTTTCTCTTCACACGCCATCGCGAACACACGCCGCATGTTTCGATCGCCGTTCTTGGACGAGTTGGACAACGCCCGGAACATCCTGGTGGCAGGAGCCGGAGGCGGCTTCGACATCTTCAGCGGTCTGCCGCTGTACTTCGGACTCAAGGCCGCAGGAAAGACCGTGCACCTGGCGAGCCTTTCCTTCTCCTTCCTGCCTCGCGGTGAGACGTGGATCGCGCCCGGACTGGTGCGGGTGACGGCCGACAGCTCCCGCCCGAAGGACTACTTTCCCGAGCTCTACCTCGCCCAATGGTTCCGGCGGCAGGGTGAGGAGACTCCCATCTACTGCTTCGAGCCCGCGGGGGTGAAACGGCTCCTGGCCGGCTACCAGTCTCTGGTCGAGAGGCTCTCCCTGGACACGATCGTCCTTGTGGACGGCGGGACCGACAGCCTCATGCGCGGAGACGAGGAGGAGCTGGGAACGCCCCACGAGGACATCTCCAGCATCACCGCCGTCCACGAGCTCGAGGTCGAGAGGAAGTTCCTGGCCTGTTTGGGATTCGGCGTGGACGCCTTCCACGGCGTGTGCCACGCCCATTTCCTCGAGGCGGTCGCCGAATTGACGCGGAACCACGGCTATCTGGGCGTGCTCTCCCTGCTCGAGGCGATGCCGGAGGTTCGGCAATACCGGCTGGCGACCGAGGCGGTTTTCGCGGCGATGCCGCACCATATCAGTATCGTGTCGAGCTCCATCCTGTCGGCGCTGGCCGGTTACTATGGCGACCACCACGCCACCCCCCGGACCGAATTCAGCGAGCTGTGGATCAATCCTCTCATGCCCATCTATTGGTGTTTCCGCCTGGCGCCGGTGGCCGAGCGCGTCCTGTACCGCGAGGACCTGAGAGAAACCGAGAGCTACCGGGACGTCACCGAAGTGATCGCACGGTTCCGCGACGCCTGCTCCACGATTCGTCCCAGGCGAATCATCCCCGCGTGAGAACCTGAATGAGGTTACGGGCAGCGTGCGGCGCAGCCCGCTCCTGGAGCATCGTGCTGCTCAGCGCGGCAGCCTGGGTGCAGGTTGCACGCGCGCAGGCGCTCGCCTACCCCGCGCCGCACCGCGACGGCGTCGTGGATACGCTCTTCGGCACCCCGATCGCCGATCCCTTTCGCTGGCTCGAGCAGCGCGACGGTCCCGCCACGGTGGAGTGGGTGGCCCTGCAGCGTCGGTTGACCGATGACTACCTCGCCCGCCTTCCCGGCCGGGAGCGCATCCGCGGGCGGCTCGCGGCCCTCTGGAACTACAGCCGCACCGACGTTCCATGGCGCGAAGCCGGCCGGCTGTTCTTCACCGAGAACAATGGCGCCCAGCCGCAGCCGCTCCTCTACACGGTGAAGGGCCCCGGCGACTCGGCGCGCGTAGTCCTCGACCCCCAGGACATCTCACCGGACGGATCGATCGCCGTGGGCGACTACTCGGTGTCGCCCGATGGACGCTGGCTCGCGTACTCGGAGGCGCCCGGCGGCTCGGGCGGGGACACGCATGTGCGCGACCTCGCCACGGGACGTGAGCAGGGTGACGTGGTGCGCGATACGAGGGGGTCGGTCTGCTGGACGTTCGACGGCACCGGTTTCTTCTATTGGCGTCCGCGGCCGGCGCAGCCCGGCGAGGACGTCACCGCCGCGCGGCTCGAGAAACAGTACCTCTATCACTCGCTCGGCTCGCCGCAGCAACAGGACCGGATGATTCACGAGTGGAAGGACGCCCGCTACCTGTACTGCATGTTGAGCGACGACGGGCGACGGGCGTTCCTCGTGGAGGAGAAGGGGTCCGCGTCCTGGATGAACATGATGGACCTGGGGGATCCGAAGGCGCCCGATCTCTCGGCTCCCCTCGTTCCGCTGCTCGCGAGCCGCGAGGCGCGGTACACCCCGATGGGGACGGTGGGCGACACGCTGTACGTCTTCACCGATCTCGACGCGCCGCGGGGGCGCGTGATCGCGCTCGACCTCAGCGCCGGCGAGGGAGCGCGGCCGCGTGGGGTAGTGCCCGAATCTCCCGACGTGATTCAGTGGGCGACCGTCGCCGGCGATCGCCTCGCGCTGCACTACCTGGTGGACGTGAAGAGCCGGCTGCAGCTGTTCACGCTCGATGGCCGGCCGGTCGGCGAGGTGGCGTTGCCCGGCATCGGCGCCCTCGGGTGGCCGGTCAACGGCCGCAGCTCGGCGCCCGAGGTGCTGTTCTCGTTCAGATCGTTTCTCTCCCCGGAGACCGTCTACTATTACGATCTGCGGACCGGGACGAGCACGCCATTCCGGCCGCCGCGGGTGCCCTTCGACCCGCGCCCCTACGAGACCCGTCAGGTGTTCTACCGCTCCAGGGACGGCACGCGCGTACCGATGTTCATCACCGCGAAAAAGGGCGTGCGCCTCGATGGGCGGAATCCCGTGCTGCTCATGAGCTACGGCGCCAATGGCATCACGGTCGGCCCGAGCTACCGCCCCGACCTTCCGCTCTGGCTCGAGCTGGGCGGCGTGTATGCCGTGGCGAACATCCGCGGCGGCGGAGAGTACGGCGAGCAATGGCACCGCGCGGGCAACCTCGAGCACAAGCAGAACAGCATCGACGATTTTCTGGCAGCGGCGGAATACCTGGTCGGCCGGCGGTATACCGTCCCCGCGAAACTCGCCGTGTACGGCCACTCGAGCGGCGGGCTGCTGATCGGCGCCGCCCTGACGCAGCGACCGGACCTCTTCGGTGTGGCGCTGCCGAGCGCCGGGCATCACGACATGCTGCGCTATCACCGGTTCACGGTCGGTGCCGGCTGGACCACGGAGTACGGCTCTCCCGACGACTCGGTCGCGTTCCGCTATCTGCTCGCCTACTCCCCGCTCCAGCACGTGCGGCCGAACGTCTGCTACCCGGCCACGCTGCTCCTCACGGCGGATCACGACGAGACCGTGGTGCCGAGTCACTCGTACAAGTTCGCCGCAGCGCTGCAGGGGGCGCAGCGCTGCAGCCGGCCGATCCTGCTGCACGTGACGCCCAACGCGAGCCACATGTACGCATCGCAGGAGGCGGCGATCGGCGAGTGGACCGACATCTGGGC
>DATGDT010000115.1:0-2375 GCA_035310725.1 Gemmatimonadales bacterium | reverse complement strand
ACCGCGCTCGCAGTCGCCGGCGTCGCCACTTTCAACGATCTGCGCCTCGACAAACGCGGCGCTGGGTACCGGCTCCGTGCCGTCGCGGCGGGCCTCGCCCCCGACACGAGCGATGCATTCACCGTCCGTGCCGGACCGCCGGCGCGCATCATTGTCCAGGCGGGCAACGGACAGACGGCTCCAGCGGGGACCGCCCTGCCGATCCCTTACCTCGTGGACGTGCGCGACGCATTCGACAACCCGGTGAGCGGGGCGACGGTGAGCTGGACGGTGAGCGGGGGTGGCGGTACCGTGAACCCCGCGCAGAGCAGCACCGATTCCACCGGACATGCGAGCGGTGTCCGTACCCTCGGCCTCCATGCCGGCACGCACACCGCCGCAGCGGCCGTCGCCGGATTGGCCGATTCCGTCGCGTCGTTCAGCGCCACTGCGACCCCGAACGGCACGATCAGCGGAACGATTACCACGACGAGCGGATTCCTCGCGCCTCCCGCGACGTTCACCGCTCCGGCGGCCGCGCAGCAGCCCGCGTATACGGCGGACGAGCTGATCGTCACCTACCGGGCGTCGGCGCTCGGCGCGCCGCCGGTCGGCTCGGCCGCCCTCGCGGCGCCGGCCACCGCCGCGGGGTTGGGGGTCGCGATTCGCGCGCGGCTGTCCGCCCTCCCGGCGGCGGCGCAATTCCTCGTCCGCGGCGTGTCCCCCGCCCTCCTCGCGGCGCGCGTGCAGCTGCGCGATTCGCTGCAGCGCGACGCGATCGCGGCCGCCCTGCGCCGCGATCCCGCCATCGAGTCGGTGGAGCGCAACGGCCTCGTGCGGCTCGACACACATCGCCGCAGCGGCTCGGGCGTGGCCGCGGTCCCGGGAGATCCCCTGTACCCGCGGCAGGCGTGGCACTACGGTCTGATCGATCTGCCCCGCGCCTGGGCGATCACCACGGGGAGCGCCGCGGTCCTGGTCGCGGTGGTGGACAACGGCATTCGGTACGACCACCCGGCGGTAGCCGGCAATCTGACACACGACGGCTACGATTTCGTCAGCCGGACCAGCGTCAAGCAGTGCAGCGGGGGCACGATCGACGAAGCGGGCGACGGCGACGGCTACGATCCGGATCCCGTGCAGCCCGCGGACTACGACTGGGACTTCAAGAGGAGCTGTGTGATCGGCCTGACGACCTCGGGCAACCACGGCCTGCACGTGGCGGGGACGATCGGCGCGGTGGGCAACGACGGCATCGGCGTCACCGGCGTCAACTGGACCGTGCGTATCCGGCCGGTGCGGGTGCTCGGCGTGTCGGGGGCCGGCAGCTTCTACGACATCGCGCAGGGGATTCTCTATGCCGCGGGGCTCCCCGCCGACAATGGCCAAGGCGGCACCGTTACTGCGCCGAGTGCCGCGCGCGTCGTCAATCTCAGCCTGGGGGGACCGTCGGGCAGCACGACGCTGCACAACGCGGTCATCGCGGCGACCAACGCGGGCGCGCTCGTCGTCGCATCCGCGGGCAACGACGCCAACACGAGCCTGCTCTATCCGGCGGCGTATCCCGAGGCGCTCTCGGTGTCCGCCGTCGGGCCCGACGGCCTGCTGGCGTCCTATTCGTCATACGGGTCAACGGTAGACATCGCCGCGCCGGGGGGCGACTTCGCCGATGGCGGGGCGAGTTTCAGCGTGCTGTCGTCGGCGTGGAACTTCGTGACCGGCACGCCGATCTACGACGCGTGGGACGGTACGTCGATGGCGGCGCCGCACGTCACCGGAGTGGCGGCGCTGTTGCTGGCGCAGGACCCGTCGCTCACCGTGGCCCAGCTGCGCGCCCGGCTCACGACCTACGCGGTCGATGCGGGGGCGCCGGGGCCCGACAACCAGTACGGCGCCGGGATCGTGAATGCGCGCAATAGCCTGACGCAGTCGCTCGCTCCGCCGCGCGCGACGTACGCGCGGCTGTACGGTGCGGACGGCCTGTTAGTCGCCACGACGCGCACGGCGGCGGATGGCTCCTACGCGTTCACCGGCCTGGGAGACGCGAGCTACATGGTGTACGGCGGGACGGACGAGAGCGGAGACGGCCAGGTGGGGTTGCCGGGCCGGCTGTGGGGCGCCCTCGGCGGCTCGGCAACCCCGGCCGCGGTGACGGTGGACGGTGCCGCGAATTACCCTGCCACGTTCGCCATCGCCTTGCCGACAGAAGTCGAGCCGAACAACACGGCCGGCCAGGCCAATGCCCTCGCGCTGGGTGGCTACGTGAATGCGGCGATCGGGTCATCGTCCGACGTGGATGTGTTCCGCGTACGCATTCCGCAGACTGGGACCTACACGTTCGAGACGTCGGCCGTGAACGGGGCCTGCGGATTCGCGCTCGAGGCGAACACGGTGCT
>DATGDT010000114.1:0-12733 GCA_035310725.1 Gemmatimonadales bacterium | reverse complement strand
GAGCGTCGACGCCGCGGCGGCGGACCTGCTCGGCGGCGCACCGCTCGACCTGACGCGGCGACGTTTCCTCGATCTGCAGGGCAACCGGAACGGGAACTTCGACATCGGTGACTTCCGCGCGTTCCTGCGGGCCACCGGCCAACTCCCCGCGGCGGCGGCGGGAAAGGAGCGGCCATGAGGACGGTTCGCTGGATCGGGCTCGGCTTGAGCCTGGGACTGCTCGGGACGGGTCTGGCGTGCGGCGACAACGCCGTCGCGCCCAAGGCGGGGGACGTGACGGTGTCGCTCACGACGCCCAACGCCGACGATGGGGTGGTGCTGGTCGCGCTGTTCGGACCCGGATTCTCCAACATCCAGCCGGCGAGCGCGTCCTATCGCGTGTATTCGCTCACCGCATCGCCGACCGAGGCGCACATCCTCGTCGTGGGGGATCTCGTGGCGGGCCCGGTGCTCACGCTGAACGTGAACGACCCGGGCAGGATCGGAGACTACCACGGCACCGTGGTCCAAGTGGCATCTCGCAGCGATGAGCCTCGGACGGTGCTCCCAGGCTACGAGGTGACGTTCGCCGTGCGGTGAAAGGCATGATGCGCCAACGGTACAACCAGTGGGGCTCTCGCAAGAGAGCCCCACTTCGTTCAGGCGTGCGCGACCGTATCTAGACGGTCCGGGAAAGGTCGCCTAGCTTGGCCTGAGCGGTTCGGAATCCACCGCGGGAAGCTTCCTCCAGCGGAGGTGGTGCTCATGGAGGGCCTGCTGGAGCGACTGCGGGCTTCCCTGGCAGGACGCTACGAAATCCAGCGCGAGCTTGGCAGCGGCGGCATGGCGATCGTATACCTGGCGCGCGACTGCCGGCACGATCGCCCTGTAGCGCTGAAGGTCTTCCGCCCCGAGCTGGCCGCGGCCATGGGGGCGGACCGCTTCCTGCGCGAGATCCAGATCACCGCCAAGCTCCAGCACCCGAACATCCTCCCCCTGTTCGACTCGGGGGAGGCGGACGGCTTCCTGTTCTATGTCATGCCCTTCGTGGAAGGGGAGTCACTCGCCGAGCTGTTGGCACGGGAGCAACAGCTGCCGCTGCCGCAGGCGGTGCAGATCGCGCACGAGGTGGCGGAGGCGCTCAGCGTCGCGCACAGCCACGGCATCGTACACCGCGACATCAAACCGCAGAACATCATGCTGTCTCGCGGCCACGCCATGGTCGCCGACTTCGGGATCGCCCGCGCGATCGCCGAGGCTGGAGCGGGGAAGCTCACCGAGACCGGGATAGCCATCGGCACACCGGTGTACATGAGTCCGGAGCAGGCGTCGGCCACCGAGCACCTCGATGCACGTACCGATGTGTACAGCCTCGGGTGCGTGCTCTACGAGATGCTGGTCGGGCAGCCCCCGTTCACGGGAACCTCGGCCCAGGCAATCATGGCGCGGCAAACCATGGAAGAGGTGCCGGCGCCACACATCGTCCGGCACAGCATCCCGCCCGACCTCGAGCAAATCGTTCTGTGCGCCCTCGAGAAGTCTCCGGCTGATCGTTTCCACACCGCGACCGAGTTTGCCGACGCCCTGCGCGCGGTGGCCAGCGGTGAGACGCCGCATCTTACGGGCTCGCTGCTTACTCGGGCACACCGCCGCTGGCCGCGCTGGGGGCGACCGACCGCGATCGGCGCCGGCGTGGTGCTGGTTGTGGGCGCAATCGTCACGATCGTGATCCTCACGAGGCCCCACCGGCCGTCGCCGGCTGCTGCGGGCGGACCCGACCCGCACAACCTCGCCGTCCTCTACTTCGAGGATCGAAGCCGCGGCGGCGCGATGGGCTACGTGGCTGATGGGCTGACGGAAGGACTGATCGACGAGCTGGCCCGCGTCCCGGGACTGCACGTGGTCTCCCGCAACGGCGTTGCCCAGTTCCGGGCTGAGGCTGTGGCGCCCGAGAGCGTGGCGCGCGTGCTGGACGTGGGAACGGTGGTTCAGGGAAGCGTGGAGCCCGTCGGGGACCGGCTGCGGGTTGCGCTGCGACTGGTCGAGGGATCGACGGGGGTGGATTTCGACCGCGTCGCGTTCGAGGTACCGAGTGCCGACCCGCTTGCGGCGCGCGATTCGGTCGCGGGGGAGGTCGCGCGGATGCTGCGCGAGCGCCTGGGCGAGGAGTTGCGGGTCCGGCAGCAGCGCGGGTCCGCGCCGAGCGGTGCGGCGTGGGCACTGCTGCAGCGCGGCGAGCGCGAGCGAAAGACAGCCGAAGACCTGGTGGCGGGCGGAGATCTCCATCAGGCGTTCATTCATTTCGGTCGCGCCGATTCCCTGCTCGTCACCGCCGAAATGGGCCACGCAACCTGGGTGGACCCCACGATCCTACGGGGGCAGATCGCCTATCGGCGGTCCCGCCTGGTCTCCGACGTCGATTCGGCGGTGGCCGCCATCGCGATGGCGGTGAGCCACGCAGACCGGGCCCTGGCCATCGATCCGAACTACGCCCCGGCCCGCGAACTGCGCGGGACGGCTCAATACTGGCGATGGGTGCTGGGCGTCACCCCCGACCCGAAGGAGGCGGACGCCCTCCTCAAGGCCGCGCAGGCGGATCTCGAGGCGGCTGTCCAAGCGGATCCCACGCTCGCGAGCGCGCACGCGACGCTGAGCCACCTCTACTATCAGAAGCCGGGCGGTATCGTGTCCGCGCTGCTGGAAGCCCGATTGGCCTATGAAGCCGACGCGTTCCTCGCGACGGCGCCGGAGGTGCTGTGGCGTCTGTTTCTGGGGTCGTACGACCTGGAGCAGCTGACGCAGGCGCACACGTGGTGCGACGAAGGGGCACGGCGGTTCCCGAACGACTACCGGTTTGCCGAGTGCCGACTCTGGACGGGCACGATGCCGGGAGTGACAGCTGACCCCACAGAAGCGTGGCGCCTGGTGGACGAGGCAACGCGACTGGCGCCCGAGTCAAGACGAGAGTACGAGCACCATCGAGTCATGATCATCGCCGCTGCGGTACTCGTCCGGGCGGGGCTCGCGGACAGCGCTCGGCGCGTGTTGCTGGCCGCCCGGGCGGGGGCCAACGTGGACCCGAATCTGGAGTTGCCGTACGTCGAGGCCTACGTGCGGACCCTGTTGGGAGACGACGCCGAAGCGGTCGCGCTGCTGCGCCGGCTCGTGGCAGGGGGCCCCGCCGTGAATAAAGGTGAGGGACAGGAGGAATGGGCCGCTCACTGGTGGTGGCGCAGTCTGCAGGGCCGGCCCGATTTCCAGGCACTGATACGAGCATCGCGTTGAACACGGGTGCCGGCCCAATATCTCGGCGGCTTGCGGTGAGGGCGGGGCGGGCCTCGAATCCCGCCCCGCGCTGCAGCTTCCCTTATCTCACCGGACCGCCACCGGCGTCCACCGATCGACCGTCGTCCCGTCGCCGAGCTTACCGGCGTTGTTATCGCCCCAGCAATAGGCCGCCCCCGCAGGCGTCAGCCCGCAGGACTGGTAGATGCCCAAGGCTATGCTCTGGAACGTCACGCCGGCGGGCGCCGCAACCGCGACCGGTGTCCAGGAATCGGTGGTGGACCCGTTGCCGACCTGGCCGTGGGAGTTGAAACCCCAACAGTACGCCGATCCGAGATAGGTCAGGCCGCAGGTGTGGTTGCCGCCGCCAGCGGCCGGGGTGAGAGAGTCCACGCCGCTGGGCATCACGACCGACACGGGGATCGAGGAGTTGTCGCTCCCCCCGTTGCCGAGCTCTCCGTGGAGGCCTATTCCCCAGCAATACGTCGCCCCCCCCGGGGTTTCGCCACAGGTGTGCGCGCCGCCCGCGGTGAGGGTTGCGAAGACGTTGTCCCCGGACACGGCCACCGGCACAGGCTCATCGGTAGTGCTCCCGTCACCGAGCTGGCCGAACTCGTTCCAGCCCCAGCAGTACGCCCGGTTCGCTGCCGTCAGCCCGCAGGTATGCTCCCCACCCGCCGTGATGCTGTCGAAGGTGACGCCTGACGGCTGCGCCACCCTCACCGGCGTCCACCGATCCGTCGTGGAGTTGTCGCCGACCTGACCGTTGAGGTTGTAGCCCCAGCAGTATGCTTGCCCGCCTGAGGTGAGACCACAGGTGTGTGCACCGCCGGCGGTGATGCTCGTGAACAACACACCCCCGGAGTGCACGGCCACCGGCTCCAGCCGATTGATCGTCGTCCCGTCGCCGACCTGTCCGTAGGAGTTGTTTTCGCCCCAGCAGTATGCCTCCCCGCTTCCCGTGAGGCCGCACGCGTGTGCGGCGCCGAGCGCGATGGCGGCGAATGTCTTCCCGGCAGGCATGAGGACCGCACCCGGCGTGAGACGAGATGTCGTTGTCCCGTTGCCGAGCTGCCCCGACTGGTTCCAGCCCCAGCAGTACGCTGCGCCCGCTGCCGTCAGCCCGCAGCTGAACTCGTACCCGGTACGGACGCTCGTGAAGTTGAGCGGCACGAGTCGCAGAGTGCACACATAGCCATCGCCGTCGAGATCGGCGGCGCGGTACTCGGGCGAGTCACCCAGGGAAAGGTCGTTTCCCGGGGTGAACTGGCAGCCGCCCGGATGCGCGGCCTCCAGCCGTCCGCCCATCTGGGCGACGGCGAGCGGAACGGTACCACTCAGAGAGTTCGAGGCCAGGTCCAGAGCCTCCAGATCGCTCAGGTTGCCAAGCACTTCGGGGAGACTGCCAGTCAATCGGTTCTCGTCGAGGCGTAGCACCTGGAGGCCACTCAGGTTACCGAGCGTATCCGGGATTGGCCCGCTCAGCTGGTTGGAGTTCAGGTACAGTTGCGTCAACGACCCGGGAGTACCCAGCTCGACGGGAATCAGGCCGGAGAGTTGGTTCTCCTGCAGGTCCAGGTAGTACAGATGCCCCAGGTTTCCGAGCGTCGTCGGAATCGGTCCGCTCAGGTTGTTCCCGTAGAGCGCAAGCAGTTGGATGTTCTGCAGATCCCCAAGCTGAGCCGGTAGGGTGCCGGTTAGGTTGTTGCGACCGAGTAGCAGCCCTGTGAGAGGCCCGCTGGGACAATCAACACCATACCACGTGCAGGGTGTATTCGTCTGGAGCCAACCCGTATGGTTGGTCCAATGCGGTCCGTCCGTCGCGTTGTATAGTGCGACCAACGCATCGCATTCTGCCCCCGAGATCTCTGTGACATCGACGCAGGGAGAGGTCGGCACGGCGCCGCCGAAATCGCTGAACGATCCGCTCAGCCCGCCGATGCCCTTCGGGGGAGTGCCGGCGAGAAGCACAGCGGCGTGGACCTCGCGTGGGGTCAGCAAGCGTCCCGCCAAGCGCCCAAAGCGTTGCAGCACGCCATCCGTCGCTCCCTGAGGGGCATCGCTGTTCAGCCCCAGTCCGGAGCCCGCGCAGTCCGGGCCGATCAGCGTGGGCTCCGCCCATGGCAGCGCCTGCAGTCCCTGCGTCGTGTTGTACTTGTGGACCCGCAGCAGGTCGCGCAGCGCCGGGGCAACGGGCTCCGGGTCCACGCAGATCTCCACCCGCACGAGCGACCCGAACTGATACAGCGCCGGCTCGCTGTGGATCTCGTAGCACCAGTTCGACTGGTTGGGGGCATCGGGCAGGCACTTGCCGACGTACTTCGGGGCCTCCGTCGTGAGAACGATCGTCACCACATCACCCTGCGCGACCGCGTTCGCGGGGACGCTCACCGCCGCAAGGAACGTGTCGCCGGCGTCGTCAGTCAACGTGATGGAGCCCCCGGTCTTGTCCACCGTAAACTCGGTGCCGATGGCATCGGGCTGGGTCGGGTCGTAGCTCAGCGCACCGCGCTCGATCCGGAATTTGACCGGCACCGTCCGCCCCTGCTGGAACTTGATGATCTCCCCGGTCTGCACGTTCTTGAGGCCGCCGGTGACGGGGGTGAGATCCTCGAAGCCGAGCCACTTCCCGGCAGCGGAACCGAAGACGCAGAGCCGGTACACTTTTCCGGCCTGGAGCTTGTCGGTGCTCCAGTTGACCTGGTACATCTCTTCCGTCAGGACCACGGGGACGACCAGGGGCCCGTACACCAGCTTTTTCGTGTTGCTCAACCTGCACTGGTCCGTGCCCTTGAAGACCGCCATCACCGGCCGCAGCCGCCCGTTGAACTTCCCGGGCTCGAAAGACGGACTGGATGAAGGGTCGCGGGCGAGTGGCGGGAGGAAGAAGAAGTCCGGGTTGCCCCCATCATGCGCGCCATCGGAAACGAGGGCGCTGATCCCGCCCGGCTCGACCGGCGACGGACGATCCTGGCACGCGACCACGAGCAGCGTGACCGCGAGCAGTAGCAGCGAGAGTCTGACGATGGGTCTCATGGGTTGCTCCGCCTCCTGGCTCGCAGACCCCAACACACGACCGCGACCCGCCCCGGCATCGGGGCGGATCGCGGCGATCGAAATCTCTGTTGCACGACGGACTGCGTCAGCTACCCCATCCTCACCACCTCGATCCCGACGTCTCCTGTGGACGCCTCCGTCACCTGCACACTGCAAGGTTCATGCGCCTGCCCACATGAGACACTGATGAAAACGTCGTGAGGAAATCATTCTTCCGGCGTTCCGTCCGCTGCAAGCGTGGACCGCCCTAACAGCCGTGAGCGCCAACAAGCTCACGCCCGTCCACATTAGTCACCCGCGGTCAATCGATGGACAATCGGAGGTCTACTCGGTGGGAAGACTGTTGCCGTGCGTCTGCCTCGGCGCCTCACATCCGCTTGTACTTCGGCCCACTCCCCCCTTCGCGCGGCGTCCACCTCGGTCCCAACACGTCCGTCGCCTTGCAGTCCACGCAGTTGGGCGCGTTCACCCGCAGCTTCCCGTCCACCTCTTCATAGACCCCCGCCGGACAGAGGTGCGTGTAGAAGCGCGCCGCCTCAGGAGTCACGTCCTTCCCGACGATCAGGTGCGTCGGGATGGTGTCGCGCGTGGCGTTCCCGGCCTTGAAAACCGCATCGACCTTGCTGAAGGTCAGTTTGCCGTCGGGGGTGAACGCCTCGGCGCCATCGGCGTGGCGCGCCACGTCGGCATCACGGTGCATCGCGATCCGACCGCCAGGGAAGCGGCCCCCGGTGAGCGTCATCAGCCCCGCCTGCATCCCCCCCAGAGTGAACCCGTGCTTGAAGGCGAGCCGCATGTTGCGCGTCCTGTAGAGGTCGCGCACGATGTAGGAATCGTTCACCATGCGGTCGTATTCGGCGAGCCGCGCCGCTGAGGTGTCGCCGGCCTTGAGCGCGGCGAAGATCGCGCGCGCGGCGTAGATCCCCGACTGAATGGCGTAGTGAATCCCCTTGAGCGACGGCACGTCCACGAACCCCGCCGCGTCGCCCAGGAGGACGACACCGTCCCCCGAGCGGCGCGCCGGGAGCGCGTAGTAGCCCCCCTCGGGAATCGTCTTGGCGCCCCACTCGACCATTTCGCCGCCCTCGAGGTACTGCCGGAACAGCGGATGCTGCTTCAGGCGCTGCAGCAGCACGTGCACGTCGAGCCCGGCGTCGTGATAGTCGAGGCCGACCACGACGCCCAGCGCCAGGAGATTCGGCTCGAGGGGATAGCAGAAGGTGCCGCCGAACGCGTCGGACGGCAGTGGCCAGCCCATCGTGTGGATGACCCGGTCGAGCGGCCGTTTCGTTTCCCAGATCTCCTTCACGCCCAGCGCGAAGATCTGCGGGTTCTGCGAGCCGACGTGCTGCCATTCGAGCCACGCCTGCGACAGCATGCCGCGCGTACCCTCGGAGAGGGCCGTGACCCTGGCGGTGAGATCATTGGGCGCCTGGTAGGAGGGGAGCTGCTGCCCATCTCGCCCCAGGCCCGTGGCCTGGGTGCGTACGCCCGCTACTCGATTGCCGTCGGTGAGCAATGCCGCCGCCGGGAACCCGGTGAACACGTTCACTCCCAGCTCTTCCGCCTTGTGCCCCAGCCAGCGCACGATCTCGCAGATCGAGGCGAGGAAATAGCCGTGGTTCCTCATGGTGGGCGGCGTCACCGGAAACCGCACCTGAGCGCCGGAGGTGAGGAGATAGACAGCTTCCTGCGTCACCGGGCCGCGAAAGGGGAAGTCGGCGTCCTTGAGGTTGGGGAACAGCTCGCGCAGCGCGCGCGGGTTGACCGCCGCCCCCGAGAGCGAATGCTCTCCCAGCGACTCGGCTTTTTCGAGCACCCCGATGTTCAGCTCGCCCACGCCGGGATCGGTCTTGGCGAGCCGCGCCAGCTCGATCGCGCCCGCGAGCCCCGCCGGCCCCGCACCAACGAACAGCACGTCGAGCTCCATGCGATCGCCCGCCCCCTCGGCGCTCTCCTTCAGGATGAGCCGATCGAGCGGCAACGCAGGCTGGAACTGGGATGGAATCATTGTTTCGCCGATGGCCGATAGCCGACAGCCGATAGCGCCTTATCCATTCAGCTTCCTTATCTCCTCCGTGAGCTTCGGCACGATCTCGAACAGATCCCCCACGATCCCATAATCCGCCACCTTGAAGATCGGGGCATCCTTGTCCTTGTTTATCGCCACGATGACCTTCGCGGTGCGCATCCCGGCGAGGTGCTGGATCGCCCCCGAAATGCCGACGGCCACGTACAGCGACGGGCTCACCGTCTTCCCGGTCTGCCCCACCTGGTCGCCGTGCGGCCGCCAACCCGCGTCCACCACTGCCCGCGACGCGCCCACCGCCGCCTTCCCCCCGAACGCCTGCGCCAGCTCCTCGAGCAGCTTGAAGTTCGCGGGCTCCTTCAGGCCACGGCCGCCGGACACCACGATCGGCGCCTCGGCGACGTCGAGCGCACCACCCGCGGCGGCTTTGATCCCCTTCACCACGACGCGCCCGCCATCTCCTGGGACGACCACGGTCTCTGCCGCACCGGCCTTGGGTCGTTCCACGGGCGTGAAGACATTGGGCCGCAGCGACACGACTGCCGGGCCCGCCGTCACCTTCACCTTGAGCAGCGCTTTGCCGGCATAGACCGGTCGCGTGACGACGACCGCCCCGCCTTCGACGGCGAGATCGGTGACGTCGGCCGCGAGCGGCATGCCGAGCTTCGCGGCGACGCGCGGCGCGAGGTCCTTCCCCTGCGCGCTCGCCGCGAGCACGACGGCGCCGTAGCCGCCCGCCTTGGCGCGTTCGGCCGCGGCCCGCGCGTACCCTTCGGGGGCGTACTGGGCGAAGCCGGCGTTCGTGGCGGTGATCACCTTGTCGGCCCCGAATCGACCGGCGGCATCGGTGCCCGAGATCGCCCCGGCGCCGAGGACCAGGGCGTGCACCTCGCCGCCCAGGGCGTCGGCCAGGCGCCGGGCCCCGGTAACGACCTCGTGGCTGACTTTGCGCAGGGATCCGTCGCGCTGTTCCAGCACCGCGAGCACGTGGCTCATAGGACCTTGGCCTCTTCCCGCAGCAGCTGCAGCAGCGCCGGCACCGCGGCCGCGCCTTCCCCGACAATGCGCCCCTCTTTGCGCTCCGGCGGGAGCGTCATCGCCACGATCTCCAGACCGGCCGTGCCAAGGGCGGCCGGTTTCACCTCGAGCGGCTTCTTCTTCGCCGCCATGATGCCCTTGAGCGCGGGGTAGCGGGGCTCGTTCAACCCCTTGTCCACCGTAATGACGGCAGGCAGGGGGAACTCCACTTCCTCCATCCCCCCTTCGACCTCGCGCTCGGCCGTGCCCCTGCCCCCCGCCAGATCCAGATGCGCGGCGCAGGTGACGCAGGGGAGGTCGAGCAGCTCCGCCACCATCGGCCCCACCTGATGGTTGGAGTCGTCGATCGCGACCTTGCCGAAGAGAATGAGATCGTAGCCGCCGCCTTGGAGCTCAGCCGCGAGCGCGCGCGCCACAGCGAGGCCGTCGGCCGGCACGCTGGCCGCCTCGAGCAGCACGCCGCGGTCGGCCCCCATGGCGAGGGCCGTGCGGATGGTTTCCTGGGAGGTCTGGGGACCGCAGGCGATCACCACCACTTCGCCCGCGCCCGCCTGTTCCTTGCGGCGCAGCGCCTCTTCGACCGCGAACTCGTCGTAGGGATTGAGGATGAACTTGACGCCGGCATCGTCGAGCGACTTGCCGTCGGCGGCAATTTTGACGCGCGTTTCGGAATCGGCGACGCGTTTAATGCAGACTGCGATCTTCATGCGGGCAGTGGCCGGTGATCGGTGGTTAGTGGCAAGTGATCGCTGCGGTGAAAGTAACACTGGCCACCGGCCACCGGCCACCAACCACGCTCAGCTGAACGCATTTATCCCCGTAATCTCCTGCCCCAGTACCAGGGTGTGGATGTCGTGCGTCCCCTCGTAGGTGTAGACCGACTCGAGGTTGGCGAGGTGGCGCATCGCCTGGTACTCGGCGAGGATGCCGTTGGCGCCCAGCAGGCGGCGCGTCTCCCGTGCGATATCCGTCGCCATCGAGACGTTGTTGCGCTTGGCGAGCGACACCTGCTGCGGCGTCATCGTCCCGGCGTCCTTCAGGCGGCCGAGCTGCAGGCAGAGCAGCTGTGCCTTGGTGATCTCGGTGAGCATCTCGGCCAGGCGGGCCTGCTGCAGCTGGAAGCCGCCGATCGGCTTGCCGAACATGAGTCGGTTCTTCGCGTAGCTCACCGCCTCGTCGTAGCACGCCATCGCCGCGCCGATCGCGCCCCACGAGATGCCGTAGCGCGCCTGTGTGAGACACATCAGCGGCGACTTCAGCCCCCCCGATTTCGGCAGGATCGCGTCCTTGGGGAGCCGCACGTCCTGCAGCACCAGCTCCGAGGTGTCCGAGGCGCGCAGGCTGAGCTTCCCCTTCTGGTCCTTGGCGGAGAAGCCTTTTGTGTCGGTGGGGACGATGAAGCCGCGGATCGAGCCCTGGTCGTCCAGGGCGCCGGTCTTGGCCCACACGATGGCGACGTGAGCGGTCGAGCCGTTGGTGATCCACATCTTGGCGCCATTCAGCACCCAGCCGTCCGCCGTCTCCTTCGCCACGGTGATCATCCCGCCCGGGTTCGAGCCGTAGTCCGGCTCGGTGAGCCCGAAGCAGCCGATCACCTTGCCGCTCGCCATCTGGGGCAGCCACTGCTTCTTCTGGTCGTCGGAGCCGAAGGCGAAGATCGGGTACATCACGAGCGCGCCCTGGACCGAGGCGAAGGAGCGCACCCCCGAATCGCCGCGCTCCAGCTCCTGCATGATCAGCCCGTAGGCGACGTTGTTCAGCCCGGCGCAGCCGTACTCCTCCGGCAGGTTGGCGCCGAACAGGCCCAGCTCGGCCATCCCGGGGATGAGCTGTTTGGGGAAGTGCCCTTCGATGTAGCACTGCGCGATGACGGGGAGCAGGTTGTCGTCCACCCAGCCGCGCACCGTGTCGCGCACAGCGCGCTCCTCCTCGGACAGCAGGCTGTCGGTGTTGTAGAAGTCGACGCCGTGGAACTTCGGTGCCATGGGTTCCCCTGACGGTGACGTGCGGGCTTGCGGTGAACGCCGGGGCGTGGCCCCGGCCTGGACCCACCCTGGCCGGCGTTCGTGCAGGTGGGTGTGCCCCGGGCCCACGTCCCGGGCACACAAAACTAACCTCTCATCCAGTGGTGACGTGCAGGCAGCAAGCCCAGGCTACGGCATGGAGGCAGCAGGCCGAACCCGGGTAGGTTAACCCCGGGCCCACGGCCCGGGGATGTACGAAGTCCAAAACCAGGGTGGGTTGACCCCGGGCCCACGGCCCCGAGTTGCAGGGAGCCCTAAACCCCTACTGGACTTCCCTGCCGCTCCCGCGCAAACGCGAACGTGTCCGACGCCCGAAACCGCCCGTGCTCCGATTCCCAGCGGAAGAACGTCACCTGCACGGCGGACGACTCGATCGTCACGAAGTTGAAGCACGACGGCCGGCCGCCGCGGGTGCGGACCGAGAGCGTGCCCGTGGTGGAAACCACGACCCGCCCGCCCAGCACGTCGGCCCCCTCCTGGTGGTCGTGGCCGCACAGCACCACGTCCGCGCCCGACTCGAGAATGCGCTGCTGGGCTGTGCGCCAGCGCGCCAGCCCCATGCGCTGCGAGATGTCGCCGCGCAGCACGTTGTGGTGCACCACCAGCACGCGCGCCGCGTCGGCGGGCGCGCGCGCGAAGATCCCGCGCGCCCGCGCGATCTCCCGCTTGGGCAGATGGCCCTTGACCGTGGGATCCCTGAACTGGGTGATCGAGGCGAACGACAAACCGTGCGACGTCAGGACGCCCGTGAGCAACGCGCCCGGCAGTTCCATGGTCGGAGTCAACTCGTCCCCGAAGTAGCGGCGGTATTTCGTGTACAGGGCGTCCTTGCCGAACGGCCAGAACGGCCGCCACCACCATTGCACGTCGTGGTTGCCGGGCAGGATGTAGACCGGCGCCGTCTCGAGCGCCCGCTGCACGAAGGCGCGGGCCCGCTGAAACTCGCCGTGCCGCGCACGCTGCGCGACGTCGCCCGAGATGACCACCGCGTCGGGGCGCAGATCGGGGATGATCTGCTCCAGCGCCTCGATCTGGCGGATGTCGGCGACGCCGCCGAAATGCAGATCGGCGAGGTGGAGCAGCTGCACCGTCACGATTCGACCTGCACGGTGTACGTGAGGACGGCCTGCCCCCCGGCCGGCACGGAGAGCCGGAACCGGCTCTCGGTGGACGACAGCTTTTCGGGCGGCACGCTGCTCTCGGTCACGCGCCAGGTGCCGAAGTGATTCTCGCGCACGTCCACGGTCACCGCGTCGGTCTTGGCGTTGGTGATCGTGACCCGGTAGCTCGCGGTGACGCGCTGCCGCGTCGGGAGCCCGCG
>DATGDT010000113.1:0-5484 GCA_035310725.1 Gemmatimonadales bacterium | reverse complement strand
CATCGTGGTGGTGGATTCGGTGGCCGCGCTCGTGCCGAAGGCCGAGATCGAAGGCGATATGGGGGACTCCCACGTCGGGCTGCAGGCGCGGCTGATGAGCCAGGCGCTGCGTAAGCTCGCCGGGGCCATCAACCGCAGCCGCACGTCCGTGGTCTTCATCAATCAGCTGCGCGAGAAGATCGGCATCATGTTCGGCAACCCGGAGACCACCACCGGCGGCCGGGCGCTCAAGTTCTACGCGTCGGTCCGCCTGGACATGCGGCGCATTGCGCCCGTGAAGGAGCGGGAGGTGGTGATCGGCAATCACGTGCGCGTGAAGGTGGTGAAGAACAAGGTCGCCCCGCCGTTCCGCCAGGCCGAATTCGACATCATGTTCGACGAAGGCATCAGCCGCGAATCCCTCCTCGTGGACATCGCCGCCGAAGCCGGGATCGTGGAGAAGTCCGGCGCCTGGTACACCTACGGCAAGGACCGTATCGGACAGGGGCGAGAGAATGCCAAACTGTACCTCAAGGATCATGTCGAGATGGCGGCCGAAATCGAAGAGAAGGTCAAAGAACATCTCGGCGTGAAGCCGGTGCTCACGGCCGACGAGGAGCCTGCCAGCGGCGAGGAGTAGGCCGTGCCGATGGTGACCGGTCTCGCCCCCGATCCGCACCGCGCGGGCTACTGCGTGGTGGATGTGGATCGGGGGCGATTTGCGTCGCTGCCCGCGGAGATCGTGGCAGAGTTGCGGTTGGCCATCGGGCGGGAGCTTTCCCGGGCGGAACTCCAGCACCTGCAGGCGGCCGCCGACGAAGAAGCCGCTGCGCGCGCCGCCCTGCGGGCGCTGGCGCGGCGCCCGCACGCGCGCGGAGATCTGCGCCGTCGCCTGGTGCTGAAACAGCATCCGCCCGACGCGGTCGACCGCGCACTGGAGCGGCTGGCGGCGCAGGGGTTGTTGGATGACCGGCAATACGCCGAGCACTTCGCCGCGACCCGGGCCGCGCGGGGCCGGGGGCCGGCGCGCCTGCTGACCGATCTGCTGCGCCAGGGGGTGGACCGGCGCTCGGCCGAGGCCGCAGTGCGGGCGGCGTTGTCGGCCGAGGGGATCGACCCCGGCAAGGCGGTGCGGGCGGTTGCGGAGCGCCGGGCCGCGCAGCTCGGTGACCTGCCACCGGCGGTGAAGCGGCGCCGTCTGCGCGCCTATCTCGCCCGGCGCGGCTATGCCGGTCACCAGATGCGGACGGTGGTGGAGCAGGTGGTGGCGCTATATTGCTCGGGATGAAGTCTGCCGAGATCCGCAACAAGTTCCTCGAATACTTCTCCGCTTCCCCCCGGGGCCACCGGGAAGTGCCGAGCTCCAGCCTGGTGCCGGCCGACGACCCGACGCTCCTCTTTACCAACGCGGGGATGGTGCAGTTCAAGCGCGTCTTCCAGGGCCTGGAGCACCGCGACTACGCGCGGGCGGTGACCTGCCAGAAGTGCGTGCGGGCGGGTGGGAAGCACAACGATCTGGAGCAGGTGGGCCACACGGCCCGGCACCAGACCTTCTTCGAGATGCTCGGCAACTTCTCCTTCGGCGACTACTTCAAGCGGGAGGCGATCGAGTACGCCTGGGAGTGGGTCACGAGCGAGCGCTGGCTGGGGATCGACCCCGACCGCCTGTACGTCACCGTGCACCACTCCGACGACGAGGCGCGCAAGCTGTGGCGGGAAATCACCAAGATCCCGGACTCGCGCGTCTACGGGCTCGGCGACAAGGACAACTTCTGGCAGATGGCGGACACGGGGCCGGCCGGCCCCAACACCGAGCTCAACGTCGACCTGCGTGCCGCGTCGGCCCGCGGGCGAGGCGAGGTGACGCAGGACGAGTTCGTGCGCCTCAACGAAGCCGGAGAGATGCTCGAGATCTGGAACCTCGTGTTCATGCAGTACGATCTCCAGCCCGACGGATCGCGGCAGCCGCTGCCCCGGCCCTCGGTGGACACCGGGGCGGGACTCGAGCGCATCGCCTCGGTGCTCCAGGGCGTCCCCTCGAACTACGATACCGACCTGTTCACCCCGCTGATCGAGCGCGCCGCGGCGGTCGTAGGCCGGCCCTATGACCGGGGGCCGGCCGGCGCGCCGTTCCGGGTGCTCGCCGATCACGCCCGCGCCGTGGCGTTCCTGCTGGCCGACGGGGTATACCCGTCGAGCGACGGCCGCGGGTATGTGTTGCGGCGAATCCTGCGGCGCGCCGTGCGCCACGCCTGGCTGGTGGGCCGTCGCGAGCCGACATTGGTCGAGCTCACCGACCGGGTGGTGGACCAGATGCACGGCGTATACCCTGAGCTGGAGGCCAAGCGGGCGCACATTGCCAAAGTCACGCGCGCCGAGGAGGAGCGGTTCCTCGAGACGATCGAGGGTGGCCTGCAGCGGCTCGACGAGCTGGCGGGCGCGTCCGGGGTCTCGGGCGAGGAGGCGTTCAAGCTGTACGACACCTACGGATTTCCGCTCGATCTCACGCAGCTGATCGCCGCCGAGCGGGGACAGACCGTGGACGCCGCGGGGTTCGAGCGGGCGCTCACGGCGCAGCGCGAGCGCTCGCGCCGCGCGCGTCCCAGCGGGCCGGTGGTGCGGCGCGCCGCGGGCGCCGGGGAATGGATGACCGTGAAACCCGAGGCGCGGCAGCGCTGGATCGGGTACGAGCGGACGCGCGCCGAGACCGACCTGCTGGCGTTCCGCCAGTCGGGCGACGCCCTGGAGCTGGTGCTGGAGGACAATCCCTTCTACGCCGAATCGGGCGGCCAGGTGAGTGATACCGGCGTCGTACGTGGCGCGGGCTGGGAGCTCACGGTCGAGGACGTCGAGAAGGTGAACGGACGCAGCGCGGTCGTCGGACATTTCGCCGAGCCGTTCGAGCCGACGCCCGCCGAGGCGCTCGTCAACGAGTCGCGCCGGCACAACGTCGCCCGTAATCACACGGCGACGCACCTGGTGCATGCGGTGCTGCGCCGGATCCTCGGGACGCATGTGCGGCAGGCAGGATCGGTCGTGGCTCCCGACCGCCTGCGCTTCGACTTCACGCACCACGGGCCACTCGATGAGGCGACGCTCTCCCGGATCGAGGAGGAGGTCAACGAGCATATCTGGCAGAACCTCCCCGTCGCGACCCGGGAAATGCCCTACAAGGACGCGATCGCGGCGGGCGCGATGGCGTTCTTCACGGAGAAGTACGGCGACGTGGTCCGCATGGTGGAAGTGCCGGGCGTGTCGCTCGAGCTGTGCGGCGGGACGCACGTCGACAAGACGGGGGAGATCGCCCTGTTCCGGTTCACGCACGAAACGGGGTCGCAGGCCGGCGTGCGCCGTATCGAGGCGATCACCGGGCCGGCGGCGTACCGCCTGGCGCGCGATCTCGAGCGCCGGCTGGGCGAGGCGTCGGGGCTGCTCAAGACGCAACCGGAGCACCTGAGCCGGCGCATCGAGACGCTGCTGGAAGAGAACCGGCGCCTGGAGAAGCGGGTGGAGGAGCTGCTGCGCAGCGGTGGTGCCGGGACGGCGACCGGAGCGGTGGAACGGATCGGCGACGTCGAGCTGCACATCGACGAGTCGGACCTGGATGACCGCGGACAAATCGCCCTCACGATGGACGCGTTCCGCGACAAGCAGCGCCGGGCCATCCGGGTGCTGTTCACCACGGGGGAGCGGCCCGGGATCCACGTGGCGGTCACCGAAGACCTCGTCGCCCAGGGGGTGAAGGCCGGCGACATCGCGAAGGAGCTGGCGGCGAGCACCGGAGGAAAGGGAGGCGGCCGTCCGCACTTCGCTTCGGCGGGAGTCGGCGATGCCGCGTTGCTGGGAGCGGCGCGGGCCCAGGCGCCCGCCATCGTGCGGAGGTTCCTGAAGGCATGACGCCGTCGGCCTGGCTCGATTCGCGCCGGCCAGCCCCGCCGCCGACGCTGCGGGCGCATCTGGCTCGGCGCATGAACCCCGGGCCGGAAGGAACCGGGGAAGGTGCGCTCCCCGATCACCTCGCGGCCGCCGGGCGCGATCTGCTGGCGCGCGTGCTGGCACGCCCCGGAGCCGGTCGCGAGCTGGCGCTCGACCTGCTGGCGGCCGACGCCCTGGTCACCTATGCCTTTGAGGCGCAGGCCGAAGAGGACCCGGGGCGCCTCGTCGAGCTGGCGCAGCGGATCGCGGGAGGCGGAGGGTGATCGATCTGCAGCGCATTCGCCCGGGACTCCTCGTGCTGGTCGATCCGGGACGGACCGATGCCGGGCAAGCCGGGGCTCTCGCGCGGGCCGCGCGGGCATCGGGCGCGGCGGGTGTCCTGGTCGGTGGTTCGTTCGACGGAACGCAGGAGACGAGCCGCGTCGCCGCGGCGATCCGGGACGCGGCGCCCGGACTGCCGCTGCTCCTGTTTCCCGGCTCCGCCATGCAGCTCACCGACCAGGTCGACATCATCCTCTTCCTCTCCCTGGTCTCGGGCCGCAACCCGCAGTACCTGATCGAAGAGCAGGTGCGGGCCGTGCCGTTCCTGCAGCAGCATCCCGTGCCGACGCTCTCGACGGGATACATCCTGATCGACGGCGGCCGGGTGACGAGCGTCGAGGCCGTGAGCCAGACGCGGCCGCTGCCGGCGGACAAGCCCGAGCTCGCGGCGGCACACGCCCGGGCGGCGCGGTTGATCGGGATGCAGGCCGTGTATCTCGACTCCGGGAGCGGGGCCGAGCGTCCCGTTCCGCCCCCGGTGATCGCCGCCTGTCGCAGCGCGCTGAGGGATCCGGCGGCGCTGTTGTTCGTGGGGGGAGGCATCCGGACGCCGGCCGAAGCGGGCGCCGCGCGCGCGGCGGGGGCGGACTACATCGTGATCGGCACCGTGCTGGAGCGCGGGGGGAGCGGAGAACCGGCGCTCGAGCGGTTCGTGGCGGCCGTGCGGGAGGGCGGGGGTCGCCCATGACGCCGGAGCGCGTGCGGAACGGGTTGCAGCAGCTGGCGGCGCTCGCCGGGGAAGTGGCGGCGGGGCAGGCCGACACGATCGCCAGCATCGCCGCGCGCTATGAGGCCACGCTGCGGGCGGGCGGAACACTGTTCTTCGCCGGCAACGGCGGGAGTGCCGCCGACGCCCAGCATCTGGCCACCGAGTACATCGTGCGCTACCGCGCCCAGCGGCCGGCGCTGCGCGCCGTGGCGCTCACCACCGACACCTCTCTCTTGACGGCCGCGGCCAACGACATGGGGTTCGACGAGGTCTTCGCCCGACAGATCGAGGGGTTGGGCCGGGCAGGCGATCTGCTGGTGCTGCACTCGACCAGCGGTGAGAGCCCCAACGTGATCCGCGCGGCGCAGGCCGCACGGGCCCGCGGCATGGGGGTCGTCGCGCTGCTCGGCAAGTCGGGTGGCGCGCTCCGCGAGCTCGCCGATCTGGCGCTGGTCGTTCCGGCCGATGACACCGCGCGCATCCAGGAGCTGCACCTCGCCATCGAGCACCTGATCTGCGAGTGGATCGAGGAGCGCCTG
>DATGDT010000112.1:0-3925 GCA_035310725.1 Gemmatimonadales bacterium | reverse complement strand
TGCCGGTCGTGGTCGGTGTCGCAGCCAAACGCGATGTCGAAGCGGTCCTTCAGGCCGATCAGCCGCTGCATCGCATACGACGACGACGGGTCCATCCGGATGCGGCCGTCCCAATCCACCGACATGAACGCGAACGTCGGGTCGACCGTCTCGCTCACCACCGTGAGGTTCAACCCGTACTGCTCCGCGATCGGGGCCCAGTAGTGGACTCCCGCCCCGCCGAGCGGATCGACGCCCAGACGGATACGTGCTCCGCGAATCGCCTCCATGTCGATCACCGCGCCGAGGTCGTTCACATAGGCGTGGAGATAGTCGTGCCGATGTGTCGTCGCGGCGCGCAATGCCTGCTCGACCGGTATGCGCTTCAGGCCCTGGAGGCGGCGCTGCAGCAGGGCGTTGGCCTCCGTTCCGATCTGGTTGGTGACGAGCGCATCGGCCGGCCCCCCGTTGGGCGGGTTGTACTTGAACCCACCGTCCTCCGGCGGATTGTGCGAAGGTGTGACGACGATACCGTCGGCCAGACCGGACGTCCGTCCGCAATTGTAGGTCAGGATGGCGTGCGACACCGCGGGCGTCGGCGTGTATTCGTCGCGCTCGGCGAGCATGACGTCCACTCCGTTGGCCGCCAGCACCTCGAGCGCGCTGGCGCACGCCGGTCCGGACAGCGCGTGCGTGTCGGCGCCGAGGAACAGCGGGCCGTCGATGCCCTGCTGCGTGCGGTACCGGCAAATGGCCTGCGTGATGGCGAGCACGTGCCATTCGTTGAATGTCTTATGGAAGGAGGACCCGCGATGCCCCGACGTGCCGAACACGACTCCTTGTCCGTCCACCGCGGGGTCGGGCACCTCGTCATGGTAGGCCGCGATGAGCTTGGGCACATCGACCAGCAACTCGGGGGGAGCCGGATGGCCGGCCAGCGGACTGACCTTCATTCGGCGAGCGCCTCGGCGGTGGGAAGCACGATGCGACGGAATCGCAGATCGACCCTCATGCTGGTTGGTCGTCATCCGACAGCCATCCACCGGTGAATCCGGCGGCGCGCAGCCCGGCGATGACATACGGACACTCTCGCATCAATCGCCACACCAGCCCAGACTGGTAGTTATCGATCATCACCACGATCGGTCCCTGGTTGATGCCGAAGTGCCACGGCGAAACCCAGCCGAGCGGGGAGCCTCCGTCATCGGGGAAGGTCGGATTGAACGTCGCCTTGTAGCCGTACCGATGGACCTCGTGGAGATGCAACCGGTTGAAGTGCGCGATCGTCGGCAACACGATCTCCGGGGCGAACGGCAGCGACGCGACCACGGCCCAGGGAGCGATCGTGCCGTCGTCCGGGCCGTCGGGCACCCCGCGGGCCCGGTATTCGAAGAAGCGCCGCTCGACGCCGTCCACCACGCGAGTGACCTCGCCCGGCCCGTCGCTCGCGGTGATCCCCCAGCAGAATTCCCCGTAACGCGCGAAGCCATTGGGATTGCGGATGGCGTACTGCTGCTGTACGAACGTGGCGCGCCGGCTGTTCTCGAAGTAGTCGCTGCCGTGCGCGCGCATGAACGCGTCCTGGATGCCGCGAAAATCGATCCAGACGTGGGACAGCTGGTGCGTGAACAGCGGGCCTGCGTACAGGAATGGAATATCGTAGACCGTCTTCCATTGATAGGTCGATGCCCACGCCCGATAACTCTTCGGGGGGAGCGGGTGCGTCGGCGAGCCGAGCCCGAGCACGTACAGCAGCAGCGCCTCGTCGTACCCTTCCCACCGATACGGCAGGAATCCGCTCTCCGGTCTCCATCCGTGGGTGACCGTGGCGCCGCCGTTCTGGGCCCAGCGCCAATCGACCCGCGTGTACAAGCGGTCGGCGAGGTCGCGGATCTCGCGCTCGGCCGGCGCGTCGCCGTCGAAGTACGCCGCCACCGTCAGCATGCCGGCCAGCAAGAGGCTTGAGTCGACAGTGGACAACTCGCACTGCCAGGCGCGTGCGCCGGTGTGCAGGTCGAGAAAGTGATAGTAGAACCCCTTGTAGCCGGTCGCGTCGGGCTCGGGTCCTTGCTCGCTGTGCCAGAAGAATCGCAGCGTGGTGAGCGCGCGCGCTGCGGCCTCGCCGCGCGAGACGAACCCGCGCTCCACACCGATCGGGTAGGCGGTCAGCCCCAGCCCTACGGCCGCGATGCTCGCCGGCCAGTCCGCGCATGTCTTGTCGAGCACCAATCCATTCGCACGGTTGGTCTCGTGCAGAAAGTAGGCGAACGCGCGGCGCTGGATCGCATCGAGCATGCGCGACTCCGCCCCCCTCTCATTGGGCTCCACCCACGGAAGGTACGTCCGGTCATGGCCTCCGCTTCCTGCCATGCCACGGACACCAATGCACGCGCTCTCAACCCAAATTGCTAAGTCGCCTCTCATCCCACTGCCCGATGTTCGCCTGCCCCCTTCGGCATGACCTTCCATTCATGGCTTCCAGGGCGTATTGGGCGATCGCCGCTAGTCTCTTCACGGCCACGAGCGTGCTCGCACAGGGCGTCCAATCCCCCCAAGCCGACGCCACATGGTCCGCGGCGCTCGCCAGAGTCAGCGCGGCCACGGTGACCCTCGAAGTGCAGGGCGCCTGCTGCGGCGCGAGCGGCACCGGCCTGCTGCTCACGCCCACGGGTCTCATCGCGACCAGCGCGCACGTCATCGCGGGAGCGCAGCGGGTGCGCGTGCGGCTCTCCACCGGTGAGGTGTTCGATGCGGTGGGGATGCTCTCCTATGCGCCTCGGCTCGATCTCGCCCTCATCCTCATCCCGGGTATCGCTTTGCCGAGCGCGCGGCTCGCCGACTCCGACAGTCTGGTGGTGGGACAGCGGCTGCTCGCCGTCGGCGTGCCCTTCGGCGAGGGCACGACGGCAACCGAGACACTGCTCCGTGCGGTGCGCTCCGAAGACGGCGTTCGCTGGCTCCATATGTCCGTCCCGGTGTTCCCGAGCGCCGGTGGCGGTCCCGTGGTCAACGCGCAGGGTGACGTCGTGGGGCTCGTCGTGGTCGGCGCCCCCGGCGGCGTGGAGCCTCTCGACATGGCCATCCCGATCAACGACGTGCGCGGTGCGGTGGGGCGCCTGACCGGACGGACGCCGACACCGTTCGCGGAAATGATCTATGCGGGAACGGCCTCCATGCCCGGCGGAGCGCCGTCGTCGTACGACCCGCCGATCGTGGCTGCCGCCGGTGCGGCGCGGCCCAGCTCCGATTTCGATCTGGATTTCCGTCCCTTGAACGGCGTCGTCCTCTACTTCGAAGAGCAGTATGCCGGCCTGCACAGCGTCCGCGACAGCACCGGCTACGTCGTGTCCTCGACGCCGGACGGCAGGCCGGCAGTGGAGCGGCACAATTACAGGGAATGGCGGGACCAGGGAGCGAATGCGCCGCTCGCCGCGCAGCAGATCCGCACGACCTACGTGGTGGGTGCGTCCAACCGCGCGGCTTCGGCCTTCACTCTGAAGCCTCGCGCCCGCTCAATCCCGACCGTGTCGTGGGAGCTGCACATCGAGGGGGAACGATACTGGTACAGCTCCGCGGAGGGCGTGCACGAGGGTCAGGCCACACCGGGGGTCGCTCCGCGCGAGATGCTCTCCGCGGTGCTGGCGGCCCTCCCCGACGACCTCCCGCCGGAAGTCCGTGTGTCGGTCCTGGACGCCGAGGCGGACAGCAGCCTGGATGTCATCGTGCGGTTCGGGGGACACGAGTCCCGGGCGATTCCTGTACCTCTCGATGGGCGGGCGTGCACTGCGGATGTCCCGACGCGGAGCGTCGCGGTCGATGTTGTCCGGGCCACGCGCCGCATGGGAACGGAAACGGTCACACTCGTGGTGTTGGCTCGGCGTCCACACGTCATTCTGGGTGGGGCGACGGTCGGCATGACGGCGCGCCTGACATGCGCCGTGCTGCC
>DATGDT010000111.1:0-22527 GCA_035310725.1 Gemmatimonadales bacterium | reverse complement strand
AAGGTGGATCCCGCCCGCCAGTATCTGGCCGCGGGCTACGCGTCGCCCGATTCCGGGCTGCGGCTCGCGACCGCCGTGGTCGGGCTGTCGGGTGGCTCGAAGCTCGCCCAGGCGGGCGCCTACGACCCGGCGTACATCTGGCTCGATCAGCTGCTCACGTCGCTCACCCCACGTTCAGCGACCGACACGGGTGGGGCGCGACAGGCGATCCGGCGGCAGGGGAGCTTCTGGTTCGGCATCGCGTCCACGCTCACGCTCGGTGGGCCGTACGGGATCATGGTGAAGAGCAAGAGCTGCGATCAGGCGAAGACCATCAACGACCGCATTCAGCGCGCCCTGCAGGCGCTGGATCTGGGTGGCACCATCGCGCCCAGCGTCGCGATCCAGATGCGCAACATCCTGATGCAGTACGCTACGCAGATGCCGAAGGTGAAGCAGGCGTTCAAGTGCCGGAATTTCTGACGCGTTGAATTGTCCTCGAGTCGCCGATATATTGAAGACTTCCATCATCGGGGGCTGTAGCTCAGCTGGTTAGAGTGCCGGTCTGTCACACCGGAGGTCGCGGGTTCGAGCCCCGTCAGCCCCGCCTGAACCCGCCTCGCGGGACGAAGTGTCCGGCTCCGCCTGCCCGCTCAGGCGGGGCCGTCCGTTTTATGGCCTTCTCTCATGAGCCCGTCCTCGCCGGCGCGGTGCGCGACTGGGCCGCCGGTGCCACCCGCGCCGTGGACGCCACCGTCGGCGGCGGCGGCCATGCGGCGCTGCTGCGCGCCGCGGGCGCCAGCGTGCTCGCGATCGACCGCGATCCGGCCGCGCTCGCCGCGGCCCGGGACCGCCTCGGCGCCGACCGCGTCACCTATCTGCTCGCGACGTTCGGCTCGCCCGAAACGGCGGCCGCCGTCATGGCCTTCCGCCCCGACCGTATCCTGCTCGATCTGGGCGTCTCGTCTCCCCAGCTCGACGAAGCGGAACGCGGATTCACGTTCCGCCCGGGCGCGCCGCTCGACATGCGGATGACCCCGGGCCAGGGGGCGAGCGCTGCGGATTTCCTGAACAGCGCCTCCGCCGAGCGGCTGGCCGAGGCGTTCACGGAGGGCGCCGACGAGCCGCGCGCCCGCGCGCTGGCGCGCGCCATCATCCGGCGGCGCCTGCGGGCCCCGTTCCGCACGAGCGACGACCTCGTCAACGCGATCCGCGAAGTGCTGGGACGGCGTGCCGGGGCGCCGGAGTTCGCGCGGCTGTTCCAGGCCGTGCGGATCGCCGTGAACGACGAGCTGGGAGAGCTGGCGCGGGCGCTGCCGCTGTTCCGGGACGCGCTCGTTCCCGGCGGCCGCCTGGCGGTGATCGGCTATCACTCCGGCGAGGATCGCGTGGTGAAACACGCGTTCCGCGAGTGGGCCCGGGACTGCATCTGTCCGCCGCGCCAGCCCGTGTGTACCTGTCGGGGACGGTCGCTCGGTGTCGTGCTCACCCGCAAGGCGATCACGGCAGCCGCCGACGAGGTGGCGGCCAACCCGCGCGCGCGCTCGGCCCGGTTCCGGGCGTTCCAGACGGGGGAGGCTGTGTCATGAAGCTCAGGGGCCGCCACATGTTCTTCTTCTGGCTGCTGGCCGTGTGCACGGCGCTGTGGCTCGTGATCTGGCGGCAGACCGCGAGCTTCCGCCTGGCGCGCGCACTGGACGAGACGCGGAGCCAGCGCACCATGCTCCAGGGACGCACGGCCGATCTGCAGCGCCGCATCCGCGCCGCCTCGAGTCGCGATGAGCTGATCCCGCGCGCGGCGCGGCTCGGGCTGCGCGAGGCGAAGGACTCCGAGATCTTCCGCATTCCTCCGCCTCTCGCTCCCTAGCGCCGTGGCCAAGCCTGCGGTTCGGCTCCAGGCGCTGGAGGTAGCGCTGCTCGCGGGTCTCGCCGCCGTCGTGCTGCGGGCGGGGCAGGTGCAGATCCTCCAGGGCGGCCGTTACAGCGAGGAAGCGCGGGCTCAGCGCACGGTCCGACTCACGCTCGACGCGCGCCGGGGCGGTCTGTACGACCGCGACGGGACCGCCATCGCGCTCACGCAGGAGAATTATCACGTCGGCATCGCCCCGAACGAGCTGCGCGATCCGGCGCGCGACGGGCAGGCGATCGCCGCCGCGCTCCATCTTTCCGCACAGGACCTGCGCACGGCGCTGCGGAAGCGATACGCCTATTTCGGCGGCCCGTTCAGCGCGGTCGAGATCCAGCACATCCGCACCCTGCGGGGCGTGCACCTGGAACCGGTGCTCAAGCGATTCTACCCGTCCCCCACCTTCGCCAGGGCGGTGGTGGGCGCGGTGGGCTCGGACGGCGGCGGCGCTTCGGGACTGGAGCGATGGTTCGATAGCCTGCTCGCGGGGCGGCCGGGCGCCGCCGTCGTGCTCAAGGACCGCGCGGGACGGGAGTACGAATCGCCGTCGCGGCTCATCGCCGCCCCCGTGCCCGGCGCCGACGTCGTGCTGACCCTCGACGCCGAGCTGCAGGAGATCGCGCAGCGCTCGCTGTCGGAGGCGGTGCGGGAGACCGACGCCGCCGGCGGGGACGTGGTGATTCTCGATCCGAAGACGGGTGAGCTGCTCGCCGTGGCGTCACTGCGGCGCGACGGCAGCACGCCGCCCAGCGCGTTCACGGAGACCTACGAGCCCGGCTCGATCGCCAAGATCTTCGCGGCCGCGGCGTTGCTCACGCTGGGCCGCGTGGGGGCCGGCGACCACGTGTCGGGCGAGGGGGGCCGCTACCGGCTCCCGGGCCGGCCCGTGCTGGTGGACGAGCATCCCCTGCCATCGCTGACGCTGGCCGACGCCATCGCGGTCTCCAGCAACATCGCCATGGCGAAGTTCGCCCAGCGCCTCAAGCCGCGGGAGCAGTTCGCCATGCTGCGCGACTTCGGCCTCGGAACCCCCACAGGCGTCGAGTTCCCCACCGAGTCGCCGGGTCGGCTGCGGCTGCCCTCGGAATGGTCGGGGACGAGCCAGGTGAGTCTCGCGATCGGATACGAAGTGGCCGTCACGCCGCTCCAGATCGCCGTGGCGTATGCCGCGATCGCCAACGACGGGTTGCTGCTCGCGCCCGCGCTGGTGCGCGAGATCCGCGATCCCGACGGCGACGTGCTGTACCGCCATCGTCCCGAGCCGGTGCGCCGGGTCGTCTCGCCCCGGGTCGCCAAGGAGCTGCGCGAATTGCTGCAGGGCGTGGTGCGGCGCGGCACCGGTAGCGGCGCCACGATCGCCCACTTCGAGCTGGCCGCCAAGACCGGCACGGCCCGGCGCGTGGTCCACGGGAAGTACGCACCCGACGAGTACACGGCGTCGTTCGCGGCGCTCTTTCCGGCCGATGCGCCGCAGGTCGTGGTCGTGGTGAAGATCGACGACCCCGATCCGCGGAAGAAGGGCTACTTCTCCGCGCAGACCGCCGCGCCCGTCACCCGGTCGCTCATCGAGCAGGCGCTCGCCTCCCGCACCGTCACCCTGAACGAGGCGCGGCTCGCGGCCGCGCCCGCGGCGGCGCCGCAGCCTCTCGAGGACGAAGAGGGGGCCGTCCCCTACGTCGTCCCCTGGCCGTACCGCCCCGGCACCGCCGCCGCTCGCGCGGATCGCACCGTGCCTGACGTGAGCGGCCGCCCGCTGCGCGACGCGGTGCGTGCGCTGCACCGGCGCGGGTTTCGCGTGGCGCTGCGCGGCTGGGGCAACGCGGAGCATACCTGGCCGGCCGCCGGGGCCACCGCGCGCGCCGGCTCCGTCGTGACCCTGTTCGCGGCCCCTCCCGCTCGGGCCCGACCGTGACGACCCTCGCCGAAATCGTGGCCGCGCTGCGGCGCGGGGGGTTGCTCGCGGCGGAGCCTGCGGCGGAGCTGCCCGCGATCACCGGGCTGACTGCGGACACGCGCCGTCTGGCACCCGGAATGCTGTTCTGCGCCGTGCGCGGGGCGGTGGAGGACGGGCATCGCTATGTCGCGGCCGCCGCCCGGGCGGGAGCGGCGGCGGCGCTCGTCGAGCACGCCCTGGAAGAACCGCTGCCCCAGGTCGTCGTGAAGGACGGGCGCCGGGCCGCGGCCGTCGCCGCCGAAACCTGGTACGATCGGCCGGCCACGCGCCTCGACCTCATCGGCGTCACGGGAACCAACGGCAAGACGACCACCGTCACGCTGATCCGGCACGTCCTCGGCGCGCTCGAGCCGACGGGCTCGATCGGCACACTCGGCGCCTTCGCTCCGGATGGCACGGCCGTCGAGAGCGAAGCGGGGAACCTCACGACTCCCGGCCCCATCGACCTGCAGGCGACCCTGGCCGCGCTCGTGGCGTGCGGCGCGCGGGGCGCGGCGATGGAAGTGTCGTCCCACAGCCTCGATCAGGGCCGGGTGGACGGGCTGGCGTTCCGCGCCGCGGTGTTCACCAACCTGACGCGCGACCATCTCGATTACCACGCGACGCTGGAGGACTATTTCCGCGCCAAGGCGCGGCTCGCCGACTGTCTCGCCGTCAACGGCCTCGAGGTCGTCAACGCCGACGACCCCGCCTGGCAGCGGCTGCGCCGCAGTGGATCGCACCGCCGCATCACCTTCGGCGAGCACACGGCCGAGGTCACTGCGCGCCGGGTCACGAGTGACGGGTTCGGATCGCGCTTCGAGCTGGTCACGCCGCTCGGCTCGGCCGCCGTCCGGCTGCCGCTGCTCGGCCGCTTCAATGTCGTCAACGCGCTGGGCGTCGCGGCCGTCGCGTGGGGGATGGGCCTCCCCGTCGAAGCCATCGCCGAGCGGCTGAGCGCCGCGCCGCAGGTACCGGGCCGCATGGAGCGGATCGCCACGCGGCCCTGCACCGTGTTGCGCGACTATGCGCACACGCCGGACGCCCTCGAGCGCGCGCTCGAGGCGCTGCGGCCCGTGACCGCCGGACGCCTCATCGTCGTGTTCGGTGCCGGAGGCGACCGGGATCGCGGCAAGCGGGCCCCGATGGGCGAGATCGCGGTCCGCCTCGCCGACATCGCCGTCGCCACATCCGACAATCCCCGGACCGAGGATCCGGAGCGCATCCTGGACGACGTGGAAGCGGGCATGTCGGCGCGGCCGCACCACCGGGCCGCCGACCGGCGGGAGGCGATCGCGCTGGCCCTCACGCTCGCCCAGCCCGGCGACACGCTCCTGCTCGCCGGCAAGGGCCACGAGACCTACCAGGTGATCGGGACGGTGAAGCAGCCATTCGACGAGCGGGACGTGGTGCGGGCGCTGGGGGCGACGTGAGACAATTGCGGATTGCGGATTGCGGATTGCGGATTGAACGGGCGGTTGTCGTCGCGTTAGCCGCGATTGGTGCGCCCGTCGAATCCACAATCCGCAATCCGCAATCCACAATCGGGGCGGGGTGATGTTCTGGGATGCTCGCGTTGTGTCCGATGTTCTCGGAGCTCCAGGACCGGGGGAGGGGAAGTTCCCCCACATCTCCACCGACACCCGGGCGCTCGTCGCCGGGGACCTGTTCGTGGCCCTGAAGGGTGAGCGATTCGACGCGCACGACTTCCTGGCCGAGGCTCGGGCCCGGGGAGCGGCGGCCGCGGTGGTGCGCCGGGGAACCACGCCGGTGCCGGGTCTGCCGTATTTCGAGGTGGACGATCCGCTGGCGGCGCTCGGCGCCCTGGGACGGGCGCGACGTCGGGCGTTCGCGCCGGGCACTCCGGTGGTGGCGATCACCGGGTCGAGCGGCAAGACCAGCACCAAGGAGCTGGTGGCGGCGGCGCTCGCTCCCCGGTATCGCGTCCACGCGACCGCGGCCAATCTCAACAACGAGATCGGCGTGCCGCTCACGCTGCTGGCCGCGCCCGACGACGCGCTGGCGCTGGTCATCGAAGCCGGGGCCAGCGTTCCCGGGGAGATCGCGCGGCTGCGCGCCGTCATCGAGCCGACGATCGCGGTGATCACCACCGTGGGCTTCGCTCACGTCGAGGGATTCGGCTCGCTGGCCGGCGTGCTGCACGAGAAGCTGTCGCTGCTCGACGGCGTGCCCCTCGCTGTGGTGGGCACCGATCCTCCGGAGCTGGGGCGCGAGGCGCGGCGCCGCACCCGCACCATCGTAGCGGGCTCCGCCCCCTCGGCCGAGCTGCGCGCTGACTCGGTCCGGCTGGACGAGGACGGGCGGTGCGTACTCCGCTGGCGCGGCCGGGAGGTCACCCTTCCGCTGTTCGGGCTGCACCAGGGCGACAACGCGATGCTCGCCCTGGCGGTGGCGCGGGAGGCAGGGGTCGAACCGGAGGCGGCGCTGGCGGCGCTGGCGCGGGTCGCGGTTCCGGGCGGACGGGGGCGGGTGTCGCGGCAGGGCGATCTCACGGTCATCGACGACACCTACAACGCCAACCCGGGCTCGCTCGCGCGGGCGGTGGAGTCGGCGGTGCAGCTCGCGCGGGCGCGGGGACGTCCCCTGGCGGTCGTGGTGGGCACGATGTTGGAGCTTGGGCCCGAGAGTGCGAGATTGCACGCGGCGGCGGCGGCCGACATCGTGCGGTGCGAGCCGCAGCTGATCGGTGCGGTCGGGGAATTCGCCGCCGCGTTCGCGCCGTACCGCGCCCGCCTCGGAGAGCGGCTGGTCGTCGCGGAGAATGCCGCGGCGCTGGGCCCGCGCCTCCGGGATGCGCTGCGGGGGAATGAGGTCGTACTGCTCAAGGCGTCGCGCGGCGTCGCCCTGGAGCAGGTGCTGCCCCATCTCAGTTAGGGAGACCCCGACCACCGTGCTCTATCACCTGCTGACGCCGCTCGCCAAGGACCACATCGCGTTCAATCTCTTCATCTACATCACGTTCCGGACGGCCGGCGCGACGGTCACGGCGCTGATCCTGGCGTTCGTGGCGGGCCCGTGGGTGATCGGGCGGTTGCGTGAGCGCGGCGTGGGGCAGGTCATCCGCGCCGACGGGCCGGCGCACCAGGGGAAGCGCGGGACGCCCACGATGGGCGGTCTGATCATCATTCTGGCTACGGTGATCCCCACGCTCCTGTGGGCTCGGCTCGACACGCGCTACGTGCTGGTCGCCGTGGCGGCGACGCTGTGGATGGGCGCCATCGGATTCCTGGACGACTACCTGAAGATCGTCCGCGGGAAGTCGCAGGGACTGGTGGCGCGATGGAAGCTGGCCGGCCAGGTGAGCTTCGGCCTCGCGCTCGGCATCTATCTGGTCCTGGCGCCGCTCGCCCCGCAGCTCGGCGCCGCGACGACGCAATTGCCGTTCTTCAAGTACATCCTGGTCGGACTCCCGGCGTGGATCTACCTGTTGTTCGTGACCGTCGTCGTGACCGGCAGCTCGAACGCGGTCAATCTCACCGACGGACTCGACGGCCTGGCCACCGGGCTCACCGGCATCGTGGCGGGGTGCTTCGCGGTCTTTGCGTATCTCTTCGGGCGTTCCGATGCGGCGCACTGGCTGCTGGTCTACTACCTCCCCGGCGCCGGAGAGCTCGCGATCTTCTGCGGCGCGCTCATGGGCGCCTCCCTCGGCTTCCTGTGGTTCAACGCCCACCCCGCATCCGTCTTCATGGGCGACACGGGAGCGCTGGCGATCGGCGGCGCGCTCGGCACGGTGGCCATCATGCTCAAGGCGGAGTTCCTGCTGCTCATCGCGGGCGGTGTGTTCGTCGCCGAGGCGCTCTCGGTGCTGATCCAGGTGTCGGTGTACCGGTTGTACAAGCGGACCCGGGGGAAGGCGTATGCGGATGCCCATCGGGTGTTTCGCATGGCGCCGCTGCATCACCACTTCGAGAAGCTGGGCTGGGCGGAGCCGCAGGTGGTGATGCGGTTCTACATCCTCGGGTTCTTCTGCGCCATGCTGGCGCTCGCCACGCTCAAGGTGCGATGAAGCTGCCGGACGCCTGGCGTGGTGGGCGCGTGGCCGTGATCGGCCTTGGCAAGAGCGGCACGGCGGCCACGCGGCTGCTGGTGCGGGAGGGCGTGCGGGTCTACGCCAGCGACGCCAGTCCCGCGCCCTACGCGGGCGCGGCGGCGGAAACGCTGCGCTCGCTCCCGGGTGTCGAGGTCGAGCTGGGGCGTCACGATGCGGCGAAGATCCGTGCGGCCGCGGGCGTCGTGGTGTCTCCCGGGGTGCCACCCGATGCGCCGCCGCTCGTCGCGGCGCGCGCGGCGGGCGTGCCGATCGTCTCCGAGCTCGATCTCGGGTTTCGCGGGTTGTCCGGCGTGCGGTGCATCGCCGTCACGGGAACGAACGGGAAGACGACGACCACGGCGCTCATCGCCCATCTGCTCGCCCAGGCCGGTCTCCGGGCCGAAGCCGCCGGCAACATCGGGCGTCCGCTGGCGGACGTGGCGCTCGCCGCCGAGCCGCCGCAGTGGCTGGCGGTGGAGGTCTCTTCGTTCCAGCTGCACGACAGCCCGCACTTCGCGCCCGAGATCGGCGTGCTGACCAACCTCGCCCCCGACCACCTGGACCGGTACCCCGATGTCGCCGCCTACTATGCGGACAAACGGCTGCTGTTTCGCAACGCCACGGACGACAGCGTATGGGTGGTGAACGGCGATGACCCCGCCGCGCTCGAACTCGCAGCGAATGCGCGCGGTCGTCGCGTGCGATTTTCGTTGCGCGGACCCAGCGACGGCTGGTACGATGCGGCGGAACAGTCCTTGCGTCTGGGAGGTGGCGAGCTGCTGCGCCGTGACGCGTTGCAGCTCCTGGGGCTGCATAACGTCGCGAATGCGCTGGCGGCCGCGCTCGCGGTGCAGGAGGCTGGCATCGGTCCGGCGGCGATCGCCGAAGGTCTGCGCACGTTCCGGCCGCTGCCCCACCGGCTCGAGCCGGTCGGAGAGGTGAACGGTGTTCGCTGGATCAACGATTCCAAGGCGACGAACGTCGCGTCCACCGTGGTGGCGATCGAGGCCATGGACCGCCCGTTCGTGCTGCTGCTGGGCGGGCGCCACAAAGGCGAGCCGTACACGAGCCTCGTCCCGCTGCTGCAGCCGCGCTGCCGCCTCGTCGTCGCCTATGGTGAGGCGGGGCTGCTGGTGGAGCACGACCTCGCCGGGCGGGTCCCGCTCGAACGCGGGGGCGACTTCGAGGACGTGGTCGCCCGGGCCCGCCGTGCCGCCCGTCCGGGCGACGCGGTGCTGCTCTCCCCGGCGTGCTCGAGCTACGACATGTTCGCCAACTACGAGGAGCGCGGCGCCACGTTCCGGCGGCTCGCGCTGGCCGCATGAGCGAGCGGCGCTGGGAGACGCGGCTCATCGCGGTGGTCGCGATGGGGCTCTCGATGATCGGGATCATCGCGGTGTACGGCGCCTCGAGCCTCATCACGGTGCGGGGCGGCGGGATCGTGGGCTCGTCGTTCGCGCTGAACCAGGCGGTGGGGCTCCTGGTCGGCGGCCTGACCGCGACGATCATCGCGCGGCTCGACTACCATCTGTGGGAGCGGTGGGCGTGGCACATCCTGGGGATCATCGTCCTGCTGCTCCTCGTGCCGCTGTTGCCGTTCACCCACGCGATCGCCCCGATGCGCAACGGAGCGCGCCGCTGGGTCGAGATCGCCGGGCTCTCCATGCAGCCCTCCGAGCTGGCCAAGCTCGCCATCGTCGCGTGGACGGCGATGCTCGCCGCCAAGAAGGGCCCCGAGATGCGCAGCTTCCGCCGCGGCGTGATCCCCACGCTCGTGATCGTGGCGCCCGTCGTCGGGCTGATCTTCCTCGAGCCCAACCTCTCCATGGCGCTGCTGGTCACGCTGCTCGCCGGGGTGGTGATGTTTTCGGCTGGAGCCCGGATCGGCCACTTCCTGCTGCTCGGCGTCGCCGCCGCGCCCATCGCGTTCGGGGCGGTCGCCACCGCGCAGTACCGGATGGCGCGCGTGCTCACCTTCCTCAATTCCGGCAGCGCGCCCAGCGAAGCGAGCTGGCAGGTGCATCAGTCGCTCGTGGGCATCGGCGCCGGACGGCTGCTGGGCGTCGGCATCGGCCACGGGCAGCAGAAGCTCGGCTATCTCCCCTACGCCTACTCAGACTTCATCTTCTCCACACTTGGCGAGGAGTGGGGATTCCTCGGCGTGCTGCTGCTCGCCGTGGGATTCGGCCTGTTCGTCTGGCTCGGTTTCCGGATCGCCCGCTCGGCGCGCGATCCGTTCGGACAGCTGCTCGCGGCGGGGCTCACCGCGCTCATCGGCATCGGGGCGGTCCTGCACATCGGCGTGTCCCTGGCCGTGCTCCCCGCTACCGGGGTCACGCTTCCCTTCGTGTCCTACGGACGATCGAGTCTGCTCGTCTCCCTCATTGCGACGGGCATGCTCATCAGCGTGGGCCAGCGGCGCACCGGGCGGGCGGCGGGGGAGTGAGGCAATTGCGGATGGTGGATTGCGGATTCCGGATTGGAAGGAGGAGGCTCGGTCGGCGCACGACCTTCCCTGCAACAATCCGCAATCCGCAATCCACAATCCGCAATGGGAAGGGGTGGGCGCGGTGAAGGTTCTCTTCGCCGGGGGGGGGACCGGCGGCCACCTGATGCCGGCGCTCGCGCTGGCGCAGGCGCTGCGCGAGGCGCGCCCGGACGCCGAAGCCGTGCTGGTGGGCGCCGAGCGGGGCATCGAGGCCGAGGTGCTGCCGCGCTATCCGTTTCGCCACTACCTGCTGCCGATCGAGCCGATCTACCGCCACCAGTGGTGGCGCAATGCGCGCTGGCCGGTGGTCGTCTGGCGGATGTGGCACGCGATCGGCCGCGTGCTGGCGGCCGAGCGTCCCACCATCGTCGTCGGCACGGGCGGCTATGTGGCGGGACCGGTCGTGTGGCGCGCGCAGCGCGCCGGGCTGCCGACGGCGCTGCAGGAGCAGAACGCCCTGCCGGGGATCGCCACGCGCTGGCTGGCGCCCCGCGCGCGACAGATTCACCTCGGCTTTCCCGAAGCGGCGGCGCGCCTGCGTCCCGGCGCGCGCACCACGGTGTTCACGCTGGGCAATCCGATCCGCCCACCCGCGGCGCTCGGCGCCGACGACCGCACGACCGCGCTCGCCGCGTTCGGCCTCGCGCCCGAGCGCCCGACGGTGCTCGTGTTCGGCGGCAGCCAGGGGGCCCGCGCCCTGAACTATGCGGTCGCCGGCGCGCTGGAGCACGAGGGATTGAGCGACGTCAACCTGCTGTGGGGCACCGGGCCGGTGCACGCCAGTACGTTCGCGCGTTATGCGGTGCCGGGCCGCGTCGTGGTGCAGGGTTTCTTCGATCCGATGGCGCGCGCGTATCGCGCCGCCGACGTGGTGTTGTGCCGCGCCGGCGCGATGACCGTGGCCGAGGTGTGCGCGTGGGGGAAGGCGAGTGTGCTCGTGCCCTTGCCGTCGGCGGCCGCCGATCATCAGCGCTACAACGCACGTGCGCTGGCGGACGCGGGCGCTGCGGTGCTGCTGCCGGAGTCCGACCTCTCGGGTCGCACGCTCTCGGCGACGGTCCACGGACTGCTCCAACATCCGGAGCGACGAGCGGCGCTGACCACTCAGGCGCGACTGCGCGGACGACCGAACGCCGCCGCCGAGATCATGTCAAATATTTTGACACTCGCCGATTCATAACCCGTCGGTCTTTTCTAAGTTGCGTAAAATCCCTATATTAGCCTCCCACAGATGACCTTGTTTACACCCGACAGCGATACCCGACCGGTCCACTTCATGGGCATCGCTGGAGCGGGGATGAGTGCCTTGGCGTTGCTGGCGAAGCTGCGCGGGGCGTCCATAACTGGTTGTGACAACGACACTTCTGGTGCTACCGACTTGCAGGCGCTCGGTGTGCCCGTCTGGCAGGGGCACGATCCGGGGCACGTGGAGGGCGCGCGGGCTGTGGTGGTGACGGCGGCGGTTCCCGCCGACCACCCCGAGCTCGCCCGTGCCCGCGCGCTTGGCGTCGCGGTGCTGCGGCGCGCCGATGCGTTGGGGGCGGTGGTGGCCGGGAGCACGGTGGTCGCCGTCGCGGGGACGCACGGCAAGACGACGACGACGACGATGTGCACGCAGGCGCTCGCGGCGGCGGGGCGGAACCCGACGGGTCTCGTGGGCGGTCGCGTGGCGGCCTGGGGCGGCAACGCCCGCGTGGGGGGAACGTCGCTCTACGTCGTCGAAGCGGACGAGTACGACAAGTCTTTTCTCTCGCTGACACCAACGGTGGCGGTGATCAACAACGTCGAGGCCGATCATCTGGAATGCTACGACGGCAGCACAGCCGAGCTCGAGCGGGCGTTCGCGCAATTCGCCTCGCCCGCGAGCCGGACGATCGTCGGCGTGGATGACCCCGGAGCGGCGCGCGTCGCGGAGGCGCTCACCGGACCGGTCTGGCGCGTCGGGACGGGACCGGACGCGGGACTCGACGTCCGCATCACCGACGTCGAGCTGGGGCCCGAGGGGTCGCAGGCCCGCGTCGCCCTGCCCGGCGGCCGCACCGTCCGGCTGCAGCTGCGCGTCCCGGGACTGCATAACGTGCGCAACGCGACGGCCGCCCTCGCGGTCACCGCGGCGCTCGACGCGGAGCTGGCACCGGCCCTCGAGGCGCTGGCGACGTTCACCGGAGCGGCGCGGCGGTTCGAGCGCGTGGGTGAGGTTTCGGGCGTGACCGTGGTGGACGACTACGCGCACCATCCGAGCGAGGTCCGGGCGACGCTCGCCGCCGCGCGGCAGGCATTCCCGGGACGGCGCCTCCTGGCGGTGTTTCAGCCGCACTTGTATTCCCGCACCGCGCTGCACGGCGCCGCGCTGGGCCGGGAGCTGGCCGCCGCGGACGCGGTGTTCCTGGCGCCGGTGTACGCGGCCCGCGAGCAGCCGCTCCCGGGCGTGACGGCCGAGCTGGTCGCGGCGGGCGCGCGCGCGGCCGGCGCGGCTCCCGAGTCGGTGCGTGAGCGGACCGAGCTGGCGCCGTGCGTGGCCCGGGTCGCGCGGTCCGGCGACGTCGTGCTCACCATGGGCGCGGGCGACGTGACCCGCACCGGTCCGGAGCTCCTGGCGTTGCTGGCGCACGACGCCGTGGCGCGGGGAGGTGCCGAGCGGTGACCCCGCGCGTGCGGCGCATCCTGATCGGGGCCGGCGTGGTCGTGGGCGCCTGGCTCATCCTGCCGCACCTGCTGCGTCACGTGGGGTTCTTCCGCGTGCGCCAGGTCGAGCTGGTGGGCGTCCGCTACTCGGCGCCCGCCGCGCTGATCGATGCGCTCCGGCTCGAGCCGAACGCCAGTGTGTTCGACGATCTCGATGCGCTCGGGGAGCGCCTGCGCGCGCTCCCCGGGATCGCCGATGCCCGCGTCGTGCGTCATCTGCCCGGAGCCCTGAAGGTGATCGTGCGCGAGGTCGAGCCGATAGCGCTGGTGCCGGGCGCGAACGGCCCGCTCGCGGTGGTGGACGCCGCCGGACACCCGCTGCCATACGATCCTTCCCGCGTCGCGGTGGATCTGCCCGTGGCCGCGAGCGCCGACTCGGGGCTGCTGGGGCTCCTGGCGCTGGTGCAGTCGATGGATCCGACGCTGTTCGAGGAGATCACGGCGGCCCGCGCCTCGCGCGGCGACGTGGTGCTGCAGATGGGGGCGCGGCGCCTGCTCGTGGCGCGCGACGCCGGGGCGGAGGTCATCCGGGCGGTGGAGCAGGTCACCAACGATCTCCAGTCGCGGTCTCGCTCCTACGGGGAGCTCGATGCGCGCTACGCCGGCCAGGTCGTCGTGCGGCGGGTGGCGGGCGGGGACGGGGGAGGGGGCACATGAGCCGCGATCGTCGCCTGGTGGCCGGACTGGATCTTGGCAGCACCAAGACGTGCGCCGTGATCGCGGAAGTCGTGGGCGAGCTGCCGCGCTCACCGCTCGCCAAGGTGCTGGGCGTGGGTCTCGCCAAGAACAGCGGGGTGCGCCGCGGCGTGGTGCGCGACATCGAGGAGACGGTGCGCTCGGTGACGGCGGCGCTGCGCGATGCGGAGCGCATGTCGGGTGTGAAGGCGGCGGCGGTCACGTGCGGCATCGCCGGCGAGCACGTGTCGGCGCGGAACTCCTCGGGCGTCGTGGCCGTCAACGGCGACGAGATCACCCCCGCCGACGTGGCGCGCGTGAACGAAGTCGCCCGCGCGGTGTCGCTTGGACCCGACCAGGAGCTGCTGCACGACATCCCCCAGGAGTACATGGTGGATCAGCAGCGCGGCATCTCGGACCCGGTGGGGATGACGGGGATGCGGCTGGAGGTCGAAGCCTACCTCGTCACGGTGCAATCCACCGCCGCCCAGAACCTGCGCAAGGCGGTGCAGCGGGCGGGCTACCGCGTGGCCGACCTGGTGCTCGAGCCGCTCGCGGCGTCCTACGCGGTGCTGACCGACGACGAGAAGGAGCTGGGCGTCGCGCTGGTGGAGGTCGGCGGCGGCTCGACCGGGGTGGCGATCTTTCACGAGGGAAAGATCCGGCACGTGGCGTCGCTGAAATACGCCGGGGCGCACGTGACCAACGACCTCGTGCAGGGTCTTGGCGTGACGCAGGCCGACGCCGAGCGGCTCAAGGAGCGGCACGGCATCGCCTACGCGCCACTGGTGGACGCTTCGGAGATGATCAACCTGCCGTCCACGCCGGGGCAGGGAGCGCGACAGGCGTCGCGCGAGCTGCTGTCGCACATCATTCATCAGCGGCTCGACGAGATCTTCATGCTGGTGGGGCGGGAATTCGAGCGCGCCGGATACGGCGGCGGCCGGCTCCCCGCGGGGGTGGTGCTCACCGGCGGCACGGCGCATCTGCCCGGTCTGGTGGAGCTGGCCCGCGAGGTCTTCGCGGTGCCGGTGCGGGCGGGGGCGCCCGAGCTGGGCATCTCCGGCTTGGTGGACAGCGTACAGGCGCCGCGCTACGCGGTTCCGGTGGGGCTGGTGCTGTATGCGGCGCGGCGGTTGATGCAGGGCGCGGCGGGACACGCCGCGAGTGCGGGGGACGGCGGAGTCGAGAAGGTACTGGGGCCGCTGAAACGGTGGCTGCAGGATTTCTTCTGATCGAGGGCCCGAGGGAGCCATGATCTTCGAACTGGAAGAAACATCCGGACAGAACGCGCGGATGAAGGTCGTCGGTGTCGGCGGCGGCGGCGGCAACGCGTTGAACCGCATGATCGACGAGGGCGTGCAGGGCGTCGAATTCATCGCGGTCAACACCGACGCCCAGGCGCTCGAAAAGAACCGCGCGACCGTGAAAGTGCAGATCGGGAAGAAGCTCACGCGCGGACTGGGCGCGGGGGCGCGGCCCGAGATCGGCCGGCAGGCCATCGAGGAGAACCGCGACGAGGCGCTGCACGCCCTGCAGGGCGCGGACCTCGTGTTCGTCACCTGCGGCATGGGGGGCGGCACCGGCACGGGCGCGGCACCGATCATCTCCCAGGTCGCCCGCGACCTGGGGGCGCTCACCATCGGCATCGTCACCAAGCCGTTCCTGTTCGAGGGACGCAAGCGGATGCGCCAGGCCGAAATGGGCATCGCCGAGATGCGCAAGCACGTGGACACGATGATCGTCGTGCCCAACGAGCGGCTGCTCGCGGTGGTCGGCAAGGGCATTCCGTTCCAGGACGCCCTGAAGAAAGCCGACGAAGTGCTGCTGCACGCGACGCAGGGCATCTCGTCCATCATCTGCGTGACCGGCCTCGTCAACGTGGACTTCGCCGACGTCCGCACGGTGATGCAGAACGGCGGCACGGCGCTGATGGGCACCGGCACCGGCCGCGGCGAGAACCGTGCCATGGAGGCGGCCCAGCAGGCCATCTCCTCGCCGCTGCTCGACAACATCTCGATCGCCGGCGCGACGGGCGTGCTGATCAACATCACCGGCGGCGAGGATCTCACGCTCGGCGAAGTGACGCAGGTCAGCGAGGCGATCCACGATGCCGCGGGCGACGAAGCCGAGATCATCTGGGGCGCCGTTCCCGAATCCGCGATGCACGGTGAGCTGCGCGTGACCGTGATCGCGACCGGTTTCGACCGCACCGTCGCACCCGCGGAAACCGCCGCGCCCCCCGTGCGTCCCGCGGCGGGCGTGCTGCCGTTCGAGAAGCGGGCGCCGCGTCCCACGCCGACGCCGCCTCCCGGCTACGGCAAGCCGGGCGAGCCGCCGCCGGTGCGTCGTCCCGCCGCACCGGGCGGGGCGCAGCCCGAGGTGAACGAGATGGAGATCCCCACCTTCATCCGGCGGCAGATGGACTGATGCGCGGCCGACGTGTGGTGTGGGCGGCCTTCGCGCTCGCCGCGGGGGCAGGGGCGGCGTGGGTCGCGCTCGGCGGTGGGCCGTGGCGCCAGCCGGTGCGCGCTCCCGCGATTCAGGTCGGCGCCGCCTACCGGGAATTCACCGACACGCTGGGGCGCCGCGAGACGCTCTCCGACGTCCTGGCCCGCGCCGGCCTCACCGGCAGCTCCTACGCGTCCTTCCTCGCGGCCGCGGGGCGCCTCGACGCCCGGCGGCTGCGCCCGGGGCTCGTGTTTCATTTCCGCCGCCCCCTCACCGATTCGAGCGTGGATCGCCTGATGGTGCGCCTCGGGCCCGAGCGCCGTCTGTGGTACGCCCGCACCGACAGCGGCTGGAGCGAGCGCGAGGAAGCGATCCCCTGGACCCCCGAGCGCCTGCGGGTCGTAGGACGGATCTCCTCGAACCTGTATGCCGCCCTCGACTCCGCGATCCCCGACTCCTTCCTCCCGGCCGGGGAGCGGCAGGCCCTGGCGTGGGCTATCGCCGACGTCTACGACTGGGAAGTCGACTTCACCCGTGACGTCCGTGCCGGCGATCGCTTCGAGGTGCTGTTCGACCGGCTCGTCACGCCGGACGGGGAACGCCGGTTCGGCCGGATCGACGCCGCCCGGGTGGACGTGGCCGGGGCTCCCACGTACGCCTACTACTTCACGGCGGACGCCGACGGCGATGCGGCCGGATACTACGACGACCAGGGCCGCTCGTTGAAGCGGTCCTTCCTGCGCGCTCCGCTGCAGTTCCGGCGCATTTCGAGCCGCTTCGGCGGCCGGGTGCATCCGATCCTCCACACCTACCGCAAGCACCAGGGCGTGGACTTCTCGGCCGACTACGGCACCCCCGTGCGCGCCACCGCGGACGGCATCGTCACGCGCGCCGGGCGCGACGGCGGCTACGGGAACCTCATCGAGCTGCGTCACGTCAACGGCATCCGTACCCGCTACGGGCATCTGTCGGCGTTCGCGCGCGGCCTGAAGGTGGGCGACCGCGTGGGGCAGGGCGAGACGATCGGCTACGTCGGCTCGACGGGCCTGTCCACCGGTCCGCACCTGCACTACGAGTTTCTCATCAATGGCCGGCCCACCAATCCGCAGCGGACCGCAGCCGGCGCCGGCGCGCCCGTGCCCGCGGGGCTGCGCGCGGCGTTCGACTCGGTGCGGACGCGCCTGGCGCGCCAGCTCGAGCCCACGCAACGGACCCCGGCCACCAGCGTAGACTAACCCGGCGCCCGCCGTTCACCTGTGGATCTCTTTCCCGCCGTCGACATCCGGGGCGGGCGTGTGACGCACGTCCGGACGGGCGGCGCCGCTGCGACGTCGGTGTACGGAGAGGACCCCGCCGACGCGGTGGCGCGCCTGGCCGCGGCGGGCGCGCACTGGGTGCACCTGGTCGATCTCGACCGCGCCTACGGCACCGGATCGAACCGCGATCTGGTGCGCGCGCTGCTCGCGGATGCTCCGCTCCAGGTGCAGATCGGCGGGGCGCTGGGCACCGATGAGGACGTCGCGGAAATGCTGAGCTGGGGCGCGACACGGGTCGTCATCGGCTGCGGCGCGGCCGCGACGGCGCCGGCACTGGTCGGCCGTCTCGTGCGCCGCCACGGGACCGACCGTCTGGCGGTCGGGGTAGACAGCAAGCACGGACGGCTGGCGCCGCGGGGCGGGCCGGCCGCCGGGATGCCCACGCAGTCCTTCACTCGCCTCATCTTCGATCAGGGTGCCCGAACCGCGGTGTATACCGACGTGGCACGCGACGGCACGCTCACCGGACCGGACGTCGCGGGCGCGCAGGACATCGCGCGGGCAGGCTTCGACGTGGTGGTGAGCGGTGGGGTGGGCTCTCTCGCCGACCTGCAGGCGGTGCGCGAGGCGCGTCTGTCGGGCGCGATCGTCGGACGAGCCCTGCACGAGGGACGGTTCACTCTGGCCGAGGCGCTGGTGTGCGCAACCGCCTGACCATCGGACTCGCGCTGCTGCGCGCGACGGGCATCGGCGCCGTGCTGCTGCTGCTCGTCAATCCGACGCGGTCGCGGCCGGAGCCGGTGACCGGTCCGCCGCTCGTGCTGCTGGACGCCTCGTTGAGCATGGCGGGGCCGGCCGGACCGTGGCAGGCCGCGCTCGACAGCGCGCGCCGCCTGGCAGCGGGCGGGCCGATCTGGCGTTTCGGCAGCGGCGTCGCCGCGTTCGACAGCGGCCCGCCCGCGGACGGCGCGACCCGTCTGGCGCCCGCGCTCGCCGCGGCGGCCGCCCGCGGGGGTGCGGTCGTGGTCGTCACCGACGGCGCCGTCGCCGACGCCTCCGATCTCCCCGCCGACCTGCGGCGGCGTCCGCGGGTCCTCGTCCTGCCGCGGGCCCGGGCCTTCGACGCATTCGTGGCATCCATCGACGGGCCGCGTCGCGTCGTCGGGGGAGACACGGTGCGCTTGAGGGTGGCGTACGGCACGGCGGGGACGAGGGACGGGGGACGGGGGACGAGAGGGGCTCTCGCAGTGGAGGTCGAGGGTCGCCGACTGTTGACGACGTCGGTCACGCTACCCGACAGCGGCGTCGCCGTCAGCGAGATCACTCTTCCCTCGTCCCTCCTCCCTCGTCCCGGCTTTCAAGCGCTCGAGGTGCGGCTCGAAGGGGTCGGAGATTCCGAGCCCCGCGACGACGCGCGGACGTTCGTGATCGAGGTGAGCCCCCAGCCCACGGCCGTGGTGCTCGCCGCGCCGCCCGACTGGGAGGCGCGGTTCTTCGCCAGGGCGCTGTCGGACGTCGCGCGAGTCCCGGTGAGGCTGTTCGTCCGCACCGAGCCGGGCCGGTGGCGCGACGCGGCGACGCTCGCGCCGGTCGCGTCCGATGCCCTGTCCCGCACGGTCGCCGGCGCCCGGCTCGTCGCCCTGATCGGCGACCCGGCCGCCCTCGCGCCGTTCCGGCGCCGCTTCGGCGTGCTCTTCTGGCCGCTCTCGGCCGCGCGCGACGGTGACTGGTACGTGGACCCTCCGCCTGCCTCGCTGCTGGCCGGGTCGCTCGCTGGTGTGGCCTGGGACTCGCTGCCGCCCGCTGCCGGGTTGACCGACATCGCAATCGACTCCGCCGCCATCGTGCCGCTGACGGTCCGCCTGGGGCGGCGCGGCTCGCCGCGGCCGCTCCTGGCGCTGCGTGATTCCACGGGGAGCCGGTCTGTCACCGTGGGGGGAGCCGGTCTGTGGCGCTGGGACTTCCGCGGCGGCGCCCCGGCGGAAGCGTACCGGACGTTCGTGGCCGCGGTCTCCGACTTCCTGCTGGCTGAACGTGGGGTGGGGAGCACGGAGCGCTTCGGCCCGGTGACGCTCGAAGCTGCGAACGGACTGCCGCTCGAGTGGCGCTGGAGCGGTGGCGGGACGGCGGCACCGGTCTCGATCCAGCTCGAGTCGAACGGTCGATCGCGCATCGATACCCTGCGATTCGACGCATCGGGCCGGGCGGAGCTGCGCTTGCCTCCGGCCGTGTACCGGTGGCATGCGGCCGATGGTCCGGAGCGTGGCCTCGTGGCGGTCGAGCGGTACTCGGACGAATGGCGCCCGGCCCCGGTGACGCTGCAGGCGCAGGCGGGGGAGCCCGGCGGCTCGCGCCGGGACGTCGGGGCCCGCGATCAGTGGTGGCTCTACGTCCTCGCCCTCGCGGCCTTCGTGGCGGAGTGGGCGTGGCGGCGGCGGCAGGGGTTGCCTTGATGGGGCTCTGGCAACGGATCGCGCGGGCCCTGGGGGGAGGTCGTGGTGCCGAAGCCTCGTTCGAGGAGGCGGAGCGGATTCTGCTGGAAGCCGACTTCGGCGTCCCGGCGACCGAGGAGGTGCTCGCGGGCCTGCGCCGCGCGCCGGATGCCGAGCGGGAGACCTACCTGGAGCGCGCGGTGACCGACTTGCTGCGCGGCGACGCAGCGACGACCGGTGCCGGGATGATTGCGCGCGCGGCGCAACCGCCCACCGTCGTGTTGCTGTACGGCGTGAACGGGGTGGGGAAGACCACCACCGTGGCCAAGCTCGCCCACCGGCTCGCGGATGAGGGGCGCCGCGTGTTGCTCGCGGCGGCGGACACGTTCCGGGCGGGAGCCGTGTCGCAGCTGCGGCAGTGGGGCGAGCGGCTCGGCGTGCCGTGCGTCGGCGCGCAGGACGGCCGCGGCGATCCCGCGGCCGTGGCGTTCGACGCCATCGACGCGGCGCTCGCCCGCGATTGCGACACCGTGCTGGTGGACACGGCCGGACGGCTGCATACCGAGCCCCGCCTGATGGACGAGCTGAAGAAGGTGGTGCGGGTCGTGGGCAAACGACATCCGGGGGCGCCGCACGAGTCGCTGCTGGTGCTGGACGGGACCGTGGGGCAGAACGCCGTGTCACAGGCGCGCGAGTTCGCCGCCGCGGTGCCGCTCACCGGTCTCGTGGTGACCAAGCTGGACGGCACCGCGCGCGGTGGGGCGGTGGTCGCGGTGCGCCGGGCGGTCCCGGTCCCCATCCGCTTCATCGGCACGGGCGAGGGCCTGGACGACCTGGAGCCGTTCGATCCGGTCCGCTACGCGCACCGCCTCGTCAGCGGGTGATGGCGCTCGAGCTCCGGTCGCCGGTCAAGTTCCTGAAGGGCGTCGGTCCCGCCCGCGCCGAAGCGCTGTTGCGACTCGGCATCCGCTCGGTGGGCGACCTGCTGTATCACGCGCCCCATCGCTACATCGACGCGACGGCGCTCACCCCCCTGGCGCGCGCCCGCGTCGGAGAAGAAGTCACCGCGGTCGGTCGCGTCGTCTCGACCGGTATCTTGCCCACGCGGCGCGGATTGCGGGTGTTCCGGGCGATGCTGCGGGACGCATCGGGGGTGCTCGAGTGCGCCTGGCCCGGCCAGCCGTTTCTCGAGCGCCAGATCGTCAAGGACCAGCTCCTGCTGGTGACGGGCCCGGTGCGGTTCTATCACGGCCGTCAGATCGTGCCCCGCGAGTTCCTGATCCTGGCCGACGCGGGAGAAGAGCCGCCGGACCGCGGGATCATCCTCCCGGTCTATCCGGCCACAGAGGGGTTGTCCCACAAGCAGATCCGCGCCCTGGTGCAGCAGCACCTGGACGCGCTGCTCCCGCTCGTGGTCGATCCGCATCCCGCCGCGCGCCGCGCGGCGCTGGGCCTCTCCGATCTGCGGGCGGCGCTGGCCGCGGTGCACCGGCCCGCGGACATGGCGCAGGCCGAGACGGGACGGCGGCGCCTCGCGTTCGACGAGTTCTTCGATCAGCAGCTGGTACAGGCGCGCGCCCGATTCCTCGCAAAACGATCGCGCGCGGGCATCCGCTTCGTGATGAAGCGGGAGCTGACGACGCGACTCGCCGAGGGACTGCCGTTCGAGCTGACCGGAGACCAGAAAAGCGCGATTCGGGAGATCACCGCGGACATGACCGCGACCGAGCGGATGCATCGCCTCCTGATGGGCGACGTCGGGACCGGAAAGACGGTGGTCGCGCTGTTCGCGATGCTGCTGGCGGTGGAAAACGGGTATCAGGCGGCGGTCATGGCGCCCACCGAGCTCCTGGCCGAGCAGCACGCGGCGACGCTGACGCGGCTGCTCGCGCCGCTCGAGATCCGGCCCGAGCTGCTGGTGGGGCGGGCGACCGAGGCCGAGAAGGCCGCAGCGCGGGAGCGCATCGCGCAGGGGGCGGCGCGCATCGTGGTCGGCACGCACGCCCTGATCCAGGAGTCGGTGCGGTTCCGGCGGCTGGGACTCGTCGTGATCGACGAGCAGCACCGCTTCGGCGTCGAGCAGCGGGCGGCGCTGGTGGGGAAAGGCGATGCGCCGGACGTGCTGCTGCTGACCGCGACGCCGATCCCCCGTTCGCTGGCGCTCACGCTGTACGGTGATCTCGACGTGACGACGATCAAGGAACGGCCGCCGGGGCGGGGCAGTATCCGGACCGCGCTGCGGACCGACGCGGCGCGGGCGAAGATCTACGAGTTCATCCGGTCGGAGTGCGCCGCCGGCCGGCAGGCCTACGTGCTGTACCCGGTGATCGACGAGTCCGAGAAGACCGACCTGAAGGCGGCGACCACCATGGCCGCGCATCTGGCGAAAGTGTTCCCGGCATTCCGGGTGGGCCTGGTGCACGGCCGGCAGAAGCCGGAGGAGCGGGACGCAGCGATGCGTGCGTTCCGCGACAATACGTTGCAGATCCTCGTGGCGACCAGCGTGATCGAGGTCGGCATCGACGTCCCCAATGCCTCGGTGATGCTGATCGAGCACGCCGAGCGCTTCGGCTTGGCGCAGCTGCACCAGCTGCGCGGCCGGGTGGGCCGGGGCGCGGCCGCCAGTCACTGCATTCTCCTTTCCGACTCCAGCGTGCCGCGACTCAAG
>DATGDT010000110.1:0-21131 GCA_035310725.1 Gemmatimonadales bacterium | reverse complement strand
CAAAGACACGACCGACGTCACCGTCATCGGCGGCGACACGGTCTACAACCAGGCGCGCCGTGTGGCCACCGGGGGGAATTCGCTCGTCCTGGCCAACGCCGAAGTGCGCGTGCGGTCCCCGGTCTGGCCCGACCGCGTGCGCCTCGCCGCCTTCGTGGACGTGGGGCAGGTGTACCGGAATCAGAACGAGGTCTTCTCGTTTCAGGCGTTGCGGATCACCCCCGGCGCCGGGGTGCGCGTCACTACGCCGCTCGGGCCGGTGCGGGTGGACGTCGCCTACAATGGATATGACTACGAGAGCGGCGTCCTCAAGGTCGAGATCAATAACGCGCTGATCGACTACCGTCCGAAATACCAGCCTCCGCTCTCGGCGTCGTTCTTCCAGCGCCTCACGCTCCAGTTCGCCATCGGACAGGCCTTCTGATGGTGCGCCGCTCGCTCGGGGCTCTACTGTGGTCGCTGGTCGGCCTGCTGGCCTGTTTCCTGGGCGCCCTGTCGGCCCTGGTCGGCACGAACACCGGCCGAGCGCTGCTGACGCGGGTGTCCACGGCGGCGCTCGAATCGGTGGTGGCGGGGCACGTGGAGCTGGGGAGTACGTCGGGGTCGCTGCTCACGGGGCTCGTGTACTCCGACGTCAAACTCTACGATCACGACACGACGCTCGTCGCCTGGCTGCCCCGCGCCGAGCTCGATTACAACCTGCTCGATTTCGCGGCCGGGCAGGTCGTGCTCCAGCGGGTCCGGCTTGAGCACCCCTACTTCAACATCGTCCAGCACAAGAACGGCCGCCTCAACATCGAGGAGCTGCTCCACCTGGGCGAGCCGTCGGGGCCGCGCCGCGGGCCCAAGCCGCTGGTGGTGCTGCGCAACGTCACGATCGTCGACGGGGATCTGATCCTGCGGCTCCAGTCCCGTCCCTCACCCGGCGATTCGCTGCTCGAGATCGACGCGTTCGGGTCCGACGGGCGCCGCCGCGTGCGTCGCTTCCAGCACCTCACGGCGCGGCTCACCGCGTTCCGCATCTCGGCCCCGGGCCAGCGCGGCCTGCGGGTGGACCTCGCGGGTCTGGCCGTCGGGATCAGCGATCCCGCGGTGGACATCGCCAACATGCGCGGCCGGGTCACCATCGACGGCGATTCCCTGAACGCCGACCTCCCGGAGGTGCGCCTTCCCGCCTCCCGCTTCTCGGTGCGGGGCGGCCTCGCCTGGCCGGACGGCCCGCTGCTGTACGACCTCATCATCGGCGCCGATTCGGTGACCCTGGCGGATGCCCGCTTCATCGATCCGCGCTTCCCGGAAGGCGCCGTGTTGCGCGGCGCCCTGGCGGTCCGCTCCCACAGCAGCCGGATGCTGGAGGTGCGTCTCGACACGCTCGACCTGGCCTACAACGGCGGGAGGGCCGAGGGCCGGGCCACTGCATTCATCGCCGCCGATTCCGGTCTCGTGGCCCTGCGCGGCGCGGACGTCACGACGACGGATCTGGACCTCGCGCTCCCCCGGGCCTTTCTCGACACGCTCCCGTTCTACGGGCACTTGAGCGGACGGGCGGTCGCCGACGGACAGCTCTCCGACCTCACGCTGGACGCCGATTGGACCTTCCGCGACTCGCTGGTGGCGGGCTGGCCCGTGTCCCGCGTGCGGGGACGGGGAGCGGTGAATCTCACCGCCTTCGAAGGCATCACCTTCCTGCCGTTCACGGTGGACACCGCGGCGATCGATTTCGGGACCTTCACCGAGTTCGTGCCGGCCCCGTTGCACGGCACGCTGGGGGCGGTGGGGATGCTCAGCGGGCCGCTGCGGAACGTGCGGTTCGACGGCGCGCTGCGACACGTGGACGGAGACCGTCCCGCAAGCGTCGCGCACGGGCGCTTCGGGGCCGACGCGCGGCGCGATACCGTGGCCCTCGACGTGGATGCCCAGCTCGATACCCTGTCGTTCGACGGTCTGGCCGGCAGCTTCCCGGGACTTGGCTTGCGCGGCGCCGTCGCGGGCGCGGTGCGGCTCGCCGGTCCCCTGGACTCGGTGGTGACCCACCTCGACGTCGTACGCGTGGGGGGCGGTGGGCGGATCCGCGCCGACGGCGCGCTCGTCCTGCTGCCCGATCGGCGCGGCGCCCGCGGCCTCACGGTAGAAGCGGCAGGGATGTCGCTGCAACGCTGGGTGACGGGGAATGGGGTGCCGCCCACTGATCTCAACCTGACGGGCGCCGTCTCGCTGGACGCCGACACCACCGGGGCTCCGCCGGTGGGCGTAATCGCCGCACGGGTCGGCAGCTCACGCGTGGCGGGCACCGTGGTGGACAGCGGAGCGCTGCGGCTCCGGTTCGCGGACGGACTGATCCACGTGGACACCGCGTGGCTGCGCCAGCCGGGGCTCATTACCGAGGGAGCCGGAACGCTGGGATGGCGCCGTCCACGCACCGGGGAGGCGTTCCTCTCCTTCGACGCCGATAGCCTCGTCACCCTGGACTCTGCGATCTCGTGGGTGAGCGGCACCTGGCGCGACACGGCCCGCGCGGAGGTCACGAGCGGCGCGGCCGTCGCGCACCTGCGCATCGCCGGCGCGCTCGATTCGCTGGCGATCGGCGGGTTCGGCACGGTCGAGCGTCTTGCGGTGGGAACGTGGCAGGTACCGGGGGCCGATTTCCGCGGTGGCTACGAGCCGGGAGACCAGCCGCTGGTGTTCGCCGACGGCAGCGCCGACTCGATCGCGCACGGGACGATGGGATTCGGAGCCGTCCGGGCGGGGCTGCGGGGGCGGCTCGATTCGCTGCAGTGGTCGGGCCGTACGCGCATCGGCGAGTTGAGCGGCGTCGTGGCCGGCGGCCGTTACGTGCGGGACACGGCCGGCGACCGGCAAGTCGCCGTGGATTCCTTCGCCGTGCGGCTGCCCGGGGGCGTCTGGTTCCTGGAGGCGCCGGCGACGCTCCACTTCGGCGATTCGGTGCTGGCGGTCGACAGTATCGCGTTGCGGCGGGTGAACGGACCCGGACAGGTCGCGTTCGCCGGGACGATCCCCACCGGCGGCAGCGGTTTCGGCCGGCTGCACGTCGAGGGGTTCCCGCTCGCCGGCGTCAACGCGCTGTTGCAGCGCGATACCCTGGGCACCACGGGCACCGTGTCGCTGGATCTGACGGCGCGCGGGTCGCGGCGTGAGCCCAGCTACGACGGGCGCTTCGCGCTCGTTCCCGACTCGGCCGGGGCGCCGTCGGTGGACGGGACCTTCGCCTATGCGGGTCGCCGCCTCGACGCCGCGGCGTCGTTGAAGCGGGGCGAGCGGGAGGTGGTGGGGTTCACGGCGCACCTGCCGCTCGATCTCGCCCTGGTGCGGGTGCCGCGCCGCCAGCTTCCGGACACGCTGTCGATTCGCGCGCGGGCGGACCGCGCCGGGCTGGACGCACTGGAGGCGTTGACCTCGCAGGTGCGCGACGTGCGCGGGCAGGTCACCGCCGACGTCGGCATCCGCGGGACCTGGGACGCTCCACGGTTGGACGGGGTGCTGCGGATCGACTCGGCCGGCGTCGCCATCCCCGCCCTGAACGTGCGGTGGGAGGGCATCGCCGGACGGCTGCGCCTGGGCGGCGACACGATCTACGTGGATTCGCTGGGAGTGCGCAGCGAACGGGGCCGGGCCGATCTCGGCGGGTACGTACGGCTGGAGCGGCTCACGCACCCGGTGCTGGCTCTGGACATCGAGTCCCAGGACTTCAAGGCGCTCGAGGTGAAGGGCGACTTGAGCTTGATGGCCAGCGGAAAGCTCGCGCTGCGCGGGCCTGTTTTCGGGGCGACCCTGACCGGAACGGGCACCGTCACCAACGGCGTACTGTACTTCGCCGACCTGGTGGAGAAGCGGATCGTCGATCTGGACGCTCCCGATCCCTCCATGGCCGGCTTGATCGACACCGCGCTCGCGGCCGTGATTCGCCGGCAGGGACTGGGGCCGTCGTTTCACAGTCTCTTCCTCGACAGCCTGCGAATCCGCGACGTGCAGCTCGGCATGGGGAGCAGCGTGTGGCTCCGCTCCAACGAGGCCAACATCCAGCTCGCGGGCCGCATCAACGTGAACAAGGTGAACCGCAACTGGCTGCTCACCGGCACGCTGCAGGCGCCGCGCGGGACGTATCGTCTCCAGGTGGGTCCGGTGTCGCGCGAGTTCGTGGTGACCCAGGGAACCGTGCGCTATTTCGGCACGCCGGACCTGGATGCCGCGTTGGATATCGAGGCGCGCCACGTGGTGCACCCGTTGAGCACGGTGAACCAGACCACCACGTCGGGTTCCAGCTCCGGGGACGTCACGGTCATCGCGCACATCGGTGGCACGCTGCTGGTGCCGCGACTCACGCTCAGCGCCGAAGGGCGCACGATGCCGCAGACGGACATCCTCTCCTATCTCATGTTCGGCCAAGCCAGCGCCGACGTCGCCAACGCGCCGGGGGCGGCCGGTGCAGGCCGGAAGGCGCTGCTGTTCAGCACTGCGGCGAGCTTCGCCGCGGGCGAGCTGGAGCGCAGCGTCGTCTCCGACCTCGGCATCCCCCTGGACTACGTGGAGATCCGTCCCGGCGACCCGGGCAACCTGCTCCAGAATGCGAGCTTCGCTGCGGGATGGCAGATCGGCCAGAAGACGTTTCTCATCGTGCGCGCGAACATCTGTCCGGGATCCTCGAACGTGCTCGGCGCCAGCCTGCAGTTCCGGATCAGCCCCGAATGGCGCACCGAAGCGAGCGTCGAGCCGGTGGGGACCTGTCTGATCGGCACCTCCTCGACGGTGGGGTCGTCACCGCGCTCGCAGGTCGGCGCCGACCTCTTCTGGGAGCGGCGCTTCTGAGATGACGCGCGCCCTGCTGATCACCAACCCCGCCGCCGCGCGCACCGACGCGCGCGCCGTGTCCGTGGTGCGGGACGCGCTGCGGCAGGCCGGCTGGACCGTGGAAGTCGCGGCGACCGCGCAGCCGGGAGACGCCCGCCGGCTCGCCCTGCGCGGCCGCGACGAAGGCTTCGACGCGCTGCTCTCCTACGGGGGTGACGGCACGGCGATGCAGATCGCGGCCGCCATCGCGGGCACGGGCATCCCGCTCGGGCTCCTGCCCGGCGGGACCGGAAACGTGCTGGCGGGAAACCTGCGGCTCCCGCGCAGCCCGCTCCCGGCGGCGCGCGCCATCCTGCGCGCGGTCCCGGTGCGCATCGACCTGGGGGCCGTGGAGCGGGCCGACGGCACCCACTACTTCGCCGTGTGCTGTGGCGCGGGCTTCGACGCGGCGCTGATGCAGCGGACCGATTCGGCCGCCAAGCGTCGGTGGCGGCGCGCGGCGTACGTCCGGGCGGCGCTGACCGCCCTGCCGCAGGTGAAGAGCAGCCGAGTGCGCATCACGATCGACGGCGTGGACACGCACCTCGACGCGGCGATGGTACTGGTGGCGAACTGCGCCGACCTCATGCCGCCCCTGCTGCGGCTGCGGCACGACATCCGGCCCGACGACGGCATTCTCGACGTCGTCGCGATGCGCGCCGACGGCATGTGGCAGAGCATGGCGGCGTTCCTGGAGTTGATGCAGCGTCGCGCCCCGGGACGTCGCGACCTGGTCTGGTACGGCCGCGGCGCGAACATCGCGATCGCCGTGGACGAGGAGGGCGCGCCGCCGCTCCCCGCGCAGCTGGACGGCGAGGACGTGGGCACGACCCCGCTCGCGGCCCGCGTGCTCCCGGGTGCGCTGCTGGTCTTTGTGGACCCGGACACTTCGCCGGTGCCCGTGAATGAGGGAGCGCGGCGCGATGGGTGACCGCGTGCTGCTGGTGACGGCGGACGAGGCGCTGGCGCGCGCCGCCGGCGCCCTCCAGACCCTGGGCGACCAGGTGACGCACGCGCGGGATGGCGGAACGGGGGTCGAGGTCGCGGAGCGGGTTCGCCCCGACGTGGTGATCTGGGACGGCGATCTCCGCTCGGGCGACGGTGGAGGGGGGGGCACGGCCGTGGCGCGCCTGTTGGCGACGGGAGCGGGCGTCGTGGTGGTCGCCGCGGGCGATGGGCTGCCGGCGGGAATCCGGGCGCTGCGCGACGGGGCGGAGCAGCTGGTGGTGCGGCCCGTGGATCCCGACCTGCTCGCCGCGGCGGTGGCCCGGGCGGCGGAAGCGGGGCGGTGGCGCCGGGCGGCCGGCGAGGTCCATCGGCCGCGCACCCTGGCCGAAGTGGAGCGCGATCAGATCGAGCGCGCCCTGCGGCACCACGCCGGAAATCGAACGCGGGCGGCCCGGGAACTCGGGATTTCGCGCGCCACGCTGATCAATAAGATTAGGACGTACGCGCTCGACCTTTGAGGTGTTCCATGGGCAAAGCCGATCTGAAAGAACACGACGCGATGGTGTGCCGCTCCTGTGGCAACGAGGAGCGTGCGTCGGAGGGGTATCCCTGCGCCGACTGCGGCACTTTCATCTGTTTGATTTGCACGTTCCGCGGGGTGACGCGCTGCAAGGCGTGCGAGGAGAAAGCGAAAGCGGCGTCGCGCGCCTAGGCGCGGCGCTGCTCGATGTCCTTCGTCAGTTCATCCACGGGCGTTCCCAGCTCCCGCGCCAGCCGCGCCGTCGCATCGGCCGCTCCCGGCCACTGGGGGGCCGCCGCCAGTGCCTGCAGCGCGATTTCCGCGATGGCGTTGGTCCGCTCCTCTAGCGCCTGCGTCCGCTCCGCCACTTCCCGCGCCAGCCACCCCTCCAGCTCCCGGCGATCGATCTCGAGCTGCCGCTTGCGCAGCGCGCTGCGCAGCGACACCTCCAGCTCCTCCAGATCGAGCGGCTTGATCAGGTAGTCGGAGGCGCCGAGCCGCAGGCACTCGATCGCCGTCTTCGGCTCGTCGATGGCGGTGAGCATGATGATGGCGAGATCCGCCTGGATGGCGAGCGCCTTCGGCACCAGCTCCACGCCCGTCATGCCCGGCATACGGATGTCGGAGAGCATCGCCTGCGGCGCGTCGCCGGCGAGCAGCTTCAGCGCGCCCTCGCCGTGCTCGGCCAGGAGCACGCGGTAGCCGAGCCGCCGCAGGTAGCGGTCCAGTGCCTGGCGGATGCCCTTCTCGTCATCCACGACGAGAATCGTCGTGGGCTCCGCCGTGGTCGTCGTCATGAGGTTCTCGAAGTTAGTTTGACCTGCACAACCCCAGCAAGCACGACTATCTTCGCCGCGTGACCGCCGTTGCCGACGCGCCCCCCCCCAACCTCGCCGCCGTGTCCGGCATCCTGGTGGGGCACTGGACCCATCCCAGCCGCGCGACCGGTTGCACCGTCGTGCTGGCGCCGCCCGGCGGCATGCGCGCCGCCGCGGCCCTGCGGGGCCGGGCTACCGGGACCCGCGAGCTCGACCCCCTCGACCCACGCCACGTGGTCGGCCACGCCGACGCCATCCTGCTGACCGGCGGCTCGGCCTTCGGGCTGGGCGCGGCCGACGGCGTCATGCGATGGCTGCGGGAGCGCGGCCGCGGGTTCCCGGTGCGCGCCGAGCTGGCCGTCCCCATCGTGTCCGCCGCGGTGATCTTCGATCTCGGCAACACCGGCGCCCCGCCCATGTGGCCCGATGCCGACGCGGGGGCCGCCGCCTGCGACGCGGCGGGGAACGACATCGCGGAGGGCTCGGTGGGCGCCGGGACGGGTGCGACCGTCGGAAAGGCGGCGGGCATCCTCCGGGCGATGAAAGGCGGCGTGGGGACATGGGCCGCCCGCGCCGGGGACATCGTCGTGGGCGCGCTCGTCGTCACGAACGCGGTCGGCGACGTGCGCGACGCGACCGGCGCGATCCTCGCGGGAGCCCGCGACGAGCGGGGTGGGTTCCTCGACAGCCAGCGCTACCTGGCGCAGGGCGGAGCGCCGTTCGGGGCCGGTCCGCCGTCGACGCACAACACCACCCTCGCGGTGGTGGCGACCAACGCGGCGCTCGACAAGGTGGCGCTCGAGCAGCTGGCGCATGCCGGCAGCGATGCGCTGGCCCGCCGCATCACGCCGTACGGGACGCTGTTCGACGGCGATGTGGTGTTCGCGGTCAGCACGGCGGCACGGCCGCCGGCCTCGCCGCTGCAGGTCGAGGCGCTGGCCGCGGAAGTCGTCCCCGAGGCGCTGGAGCGCGCCGTGCGGCTGGCGCGGGGCACCGCCACGACCCCGGGGCTCGCGCCGTGACCGATCGCCTGGCGCGCGCGCTCGACGACGTGCGACGCCGGTGGGTACCCGATCTCCGGCTGGGAGTCTTCGACGTGACGATGGCGAAGGAAGGGACGACGCTGGCCGGCTCTACCACGAGCCGCGAGGCGCTCGCCGATCTGCGGCGCATCGCCGGCGAGGCGGGGCTGGCGGTGGAGGTCGGTCTCCTCCCCGACGCCTCGGTGGACGATGACGGCAGGGCCATCGTGACGGCCGCGGTGGCGCCGTTGCTCGGCCAGCCGGCGGTCCTCGCGCTGCGGGTCAGCGAGGCGCTGCACGGCGAGCCACTCGTGCTGCTCGAGCGGCGTGGCGAGTGGCTGCACGTCCGCGCCGCCGACGGCTACGTCGCCTGGATCCACTCGGGCTACGTCCGGCTCGGGACGGAAGACTGGTTGGAGGACTGGCTGTCGCGGGCCACCACGCGTTCGCTCGGCTGCGAGCTCGAGCACCAGGGCACGCGTCTGCGGCTGCCGATCGGGTGCCGGCTCGCGTCTTCCTCCAGACGCGGAGGGGCAGGACAGGTCGAGACGGCCGACGGCCGGCTGGCGCGCGTGGCGAGCGGCGTGGTCCAGCCGCAACCGGAGCTCGAGGCCGAAGCCCGGGCGACCGACGCGTCGACGCTCGCGCTGCGCTGGTTCGCCGGCGCGCCGTATGCGTGGGGCGGGCGCACCGAATGGGGGGTGGACTGCTCGGGACTCGCCCAGGCGACCTACGCGGCGCGCGGCGTGGCCCTGCCGCGCGACAGCGATCAGCAATTCACGGTGGGCGGCGAGATTCCCCCCGCACCCGCCGGTGAGGGGTACGAGAAGGGGGATCTGCTGTTCTTCGCCGAGCGGGCACGGGTGTCCCATGTCGCCCTCTGGGCCGGCGCCGGCCGCATCGTGCACTCGACCCTGTCGCGCGGCGGCGTGGTGAGTGAAGATTTTCTCGCCGACGTGCCGCGCCTGCAGCGGCTGCGGGACCAGGTCGTGGGCGTGCGACGCGTGGAGTCCTGATGCGCCTCGTGCTGTTCGACATCGACGGTACCATCCTGTTGACCGACGGCGCCGGGCGCCGCGCGATCCACCGGGCCCTGCTCGAGCTGGTGGGGGCCGCGGGGCCGATCGGCGACCATCGCTTCGACGGCAAGACCGATCCACAGATCGTGCGGGAGCTCCTGTCCCTCGCGGGGCACGGCGATACCGGCATGCAGGACCGGATTCAGGCGGTGTGCGAGCGGTACCTGGAGCTGCTGGAGGACGAGCTCACCCGGCCCACGCAGACGCGCGTGATGGCGGGTGTGCGCGAGCTGCTGGCGGCGCTGGCGGGTCCGGAAGCCGCCGGTGCCGCGCTGGTCGGCCTGCTCACCGGCAATCTCGAGCGTGGGGCGGCCCTCAAGCTGCGCTCGGCGGGCATCGACCCCGCGCGGTTCGCCGTCGGTGCCTACGGGTCCGACGCCCCCGATCGCCCGCTCCTGCCCGCCATCGCGCGAACCCGAGCCGAATCGCTCACGGGACGCACGATCGCCGGGGCCGACGTGATCGTCATCGGCGACACGCCGGACGACGTCGCCTGCGCCCGGCCCATCGGCGCGCGCACGGTCGCGGTGGCCACCGGCCGCTACGACGTCGGGTCGCTCGCGGCGGCCGGTGCCACCCACGTGTTCGCCGACCTGTCCGACACGGCGGCCGTGCTGGAGGCGCTGTTCGCGTGAGGGCTCCCCGCCACGCTCGCAACGGCCCGCGGCTCAACGCGGAGCTCGAGGTCAAGGCCCGCGTGACCGACGTCGCGGCGTTGCGGCGCGCGCTGCGTCGCGCCGGCGCCCGCCTGGAATTCAGCGGCCGGATGAGCGACCGCCGCTATGACCGTGCGCGCGAGCTCACGCGCCGCGACGACGTGCTGCGGCTGCGGGTGTACCGCCCCGATCGTCGCGGCGCACGCCATGCGGTGCTGGCCTGGAAGGGTGCCGCGAGCACGCGCCGCGGCCGGCGCGGCGGATACCGGCTTCGCGCCGAGCTCGAGGTCGCCGTGGCCGACGCGGACATGATGAACCTGCTGCTCGGCCGCCTGCGCTATCACGTCTCGTTGCGGATTGACCGCCGTATCGAGGTGTACCGGCTGGGCGCGGCGGTGCTGCGGCTGGAACGCTACCCGCGGATGGACACGCTGCTCGAGGTGGAGGGACCGCCGGCCGCGATCGAGCGGGCCATCGCGGCCACCGGATTGCCGCGCGAGCGGTTTCTCGCGGAGTCGTTGCCGCATTTCGTGTCCGCCTACCGGCGGCGTACCGGGCGCCGGGCGCGCCTCGCGTGAGAGCGGAGATGGCGGTGACGCTGCCGGTTCCCGAGCTCGGCCCGCCCCTGGGGCGGCTGATCGTTCCTCACCGGCTGAGCGATCCGTGGGTCCCGCTGGACGACGTCCGCGAGGCACTGGCCACGCGGGTGATGGAATGCGCCGGGTCGGCCCGCCACGATGCCGCGGATGCCGCTCCCGCCCGGGCGTTGCGCCAGCTCGACCGCGACGCGTGGAGCGAGGCGTGGAACGAAGCGGTGCGCCGGGCTGCGGAGCGCGTGGCGCAGGGGCTCGATGCGGCGCTGGCGCTCGAAGCGCGGCGCGTCCGGATGCCCGCCCGGCGCTCCCGGCTGCTCCCGTTGTCGCCCGCCGAGCGGCGCGCCATCGCCGCCCGGCTCGCGTCGGGTGCCGATGGCTTCGAGGCGGCGCTGGAGGACGTGGCCCGGGCGACGGACGCGCTGCACCGTGCTTGGCCGGGCGATTTGGAACTGATCGCGGAGTGGCGGGAGACGCAGGAGCTGGCGGCGCGCCGCCTCGAGGCCGCCTGGCTCGCCCTCGAGACGCTGGTCGATCAGGAGCGCACCCGCTGGGCGGCGGAGCTCGATGCGATCCGCGCCTGGCGGCCGTCCCTCTTGCCCGTGTTCGCGGTGTGGCTGCCGCCGGCCGTTGCCATCATCTGGCTCGCCCTGGTTCTGGGGGGCTACCTCTCCGCACCCGCATGGCTCGCCGCCGCGCTGGGATTCTGATTCTCGCGCTGGCCGCGGGGCCCGCGGGGTCCGCGGCCGCGCAGCTGCGTCCGCTGGCGGTGCGCGTGTCGGGGCCGGCCGGTCTCGATTCACTGGCGCGGTTGGGATTCGAAGTCGCGGGGGCCCGGGTCGTGGCGGGAGGACTCGAGGCACTGGTCGTGGCGTCGCCCGAGTCCGAGCGTGCGCTGGCGGGCCGCGGCTTCCTCGCCGCACCGCCCGTGGGGGTCCCCGCCGCAGGTCCCGCGGGGGACAGTTTCGCGGTGTTTCGCTCCTTCGACAAACCGATCACGGGCATCCGGGCCACGCTCGCCGCCTGGGCCGCGGCGGACACCCTGATTCATCTCGATTCGATCGGCGCGAGCGTCGAAGGGCGGCCGATTCTCGCTGTGAAGATCGGGCCTGCGGGCGACGCTCCGGGGCGCCCCAACGTGCTCTTCCTGGGCACGCATCACGCGCGCGAATGGGTCTCGACCGAGGTCGCGATGGCGCTCATCCGCTGGCTGGCCGACTCGGCGGCGGCGCTGACCGCGTCGCGCGATATCTGGGTGATCCCGGTGGAAAACCCCGACGGCTACCAGTTCACCTTCACGACGGATCGCTACTGGAGGAAGAACCGGCGCCTGAACGGCGACGGGTCCTACGGCGTGGACCTGAACCGCAATTATCCGGCGTTCTGGGCCTTCGACGACGCGGGCTCGAGCGGGTTGACGGGAGCGGAGACCTACCGTGGAACGGGGCCGGCGTCCGAACCGGAGACGCGCGCCGTGATCGCGTTCCACGCCGCGCATCCGCCCGTGGTCTCGGTGTCCTATCACACCTACTCGGGACTGGTGATCTACCCCTACGGCTACCTGCCGGGGGCGCTCGCGCCGGACGTGCCACTGTTCCGGGCCCTCGCGGGCACCGATCTCGCCCCGGCCGTGCACGACAGCGTCCCGGCGAGCTTCCATTCCTATTACCACCCGGGACCGGGGTGGAATCTCTACCCCACGAACGGCGAATACACCGACTGGGCGTATCGCACCCACGGCACGATCGCGTTCACGCCGGAGCTGACGAGCGGCTGCTGCACGCCGGACTCGGGGCTGTACTACGGCTTCGTGTTTCCCGACGACGCGTCGTTGGTGCGGCGGGTGTTCCGCGACAACCTGCCCTTCGCGCTGTCGGTCATCGCGGCGGCGGGAGACCTCGCGCTGGCTGCCGGTCCGGCCGGCGCGGTCGCGTCGCCGCCCCGCATCGAGTCGATCTGGCCGGAAGCCCGGGTGAGTCTCCCGGCGTCCGGTCCCCAGCCATTCGCGCTGTCGCTGCGGGGCGCGGGGGGCGTCATCGTCCAGCGGTCGCTGACCGCCGATTCGCTGTCGCATGGCACGCTCCGCACGGTATGGCACGCGAACCTGAGCGCCGATCTGCCGGGGGCGGTACGGGTGGACGGCGCGGGTCAGGGTGGAGGGCCGGCGGCCGAGCTGCTGTCGCTCGCCGGCGCCGAGGACGGCGACCTCGGGTGGCGCGGCTGGCAGCGCTCCCTGAACGCGGTCGCGGGCATGTGGTCCTGGACCACGAGCATCGGCGTGCTGGACACACTCACCTCACCAGTCATCGATCTGGGTGGCCGGTCGCGGCTGTGGCTGCAGTTCTGGACGAGGCATCGCGGCTCGACCTACACGCCCGAACAGCACGGACTGGTGCAGGTGTCGGCCGACAGCGGGAATACCTGGTTCACCGTGGCGGACGTGGTGGGCGACGGGCCGGCGTGGTATCCCGTGCGCCTGGACCTGCCGCTGCTCAGCGGGGCACGCGGCGCCCGCGTGCGGTTCGTCCCCGTGGGCTTCACCTGGTGGGTGGACGCTGTGGGGTTCGCGAGTGATTCCACCGGCGCGTTTCTGAGCCTGGCCCCGCCTGCGGAGCTCGCGCTGTCGGAGAATCCGGTGCACGGGAACCAGGTGTGGATCTCCTGGCCGGCCGGCACGGGCGCGCCGCGCCTCGGCATCTACACGTTCACGGGCGAGCGGTTGATCTCCACGACCTTGCCCGCGGGCACGATCGAGTACGCGTGGGACCTCACCGCCGGCCCGCACCGCATCGCCAACGGCGCCTATCTCGTCGTGCTCGAGCTGGACGGGCGCGTGTCGCGGCGGCGCGTGTTCGTCACCCGATGAGCGTCGTCGGGATTGGGGTCGACCTCGTCGAGGTAGAGCGGGTGCGGCGCATGCTCGCCGAGAAGGGAACGCACGTCTACGATCGTCTGCTGACGGCGGGCGAGGCGGCCTACTGCCGCTCCAAGGCGGATCCCGCCGAGAGTGTGGCCGCGCGGCTGGCCACGAAGGAGGCGGTGTACAAGGCGCTGCAGGGGAGTGCGGCGGCGCGCGGCATCGGGTGGCGCGAGATCGAAGTGGTGCGGGACGAGGACGGCCGGCCCGACGTCGTGCTCACGGGGCTCGCGGCGCTGCGGGCGAGCGAGCTCGGTGTTACGCGTATCTTCGTTTCACTGTCCCACACGCACGCGGCGGCGGTCGCGACGGCGGTCGTGGAGGCGGTCTAGCTTTCGTGAAAGGGCCTTTCTAGTTTTCGGCACACCCTTTCTGAGAACCATTCTCATCTACCGCAAGCCCATTCTCATCCTGACCGTTCTGGCCGCGGCCGGCGTACGTCTGCCCGCTCAGGTCATGGATTCCGTGTCCGTCGCGCGGCGCATCGTTGCGGCCGCTCAGCTGGCCGCCAAGGAGTACGCGCTCGGCGTCCCGGTGCAGGGCGGGCGCGTCACCGATGCCGAGGAGGTCAAGGAGGCCGGGCTCTTCATCCAACAGGCCCGCCTCGACGTCCACGCGCTTCCGGCCGCCACCCGGGCCGATGCCGATAGTGCCCTCGCCGCGATGGCCGCCCTGGTCGACCGTACGGCCGCGCCGGCACAGGTCCGCGAATTGGCCGAGGCGCTGGCCGGGCGACTGGCTCGCTCGAGCGGCGTCTTGTTCCCTGTTCCCGTGGTCGCGCCTTCGCTGGCGCACGGCGCGGAGGTGTTCCGGGAGCACTGCGCTTCCTGTCACGGCGAAACCGGGCGGGGTGACGGGCCAGGGGCGCGGGGACTCACTCCACCGCCGGCGAACCTCGCCGATCCTCAGGTAATGGGCGCCAAGTCGCGCCTCGACCTCTACCGGCAGCTCCTGCTCGGCGTGCCGGGCACGGCGATGCCCACGTTCGAGCGCACGCTGTCCGAGGACGACCGCTGGGCGGTCGCCGCGTACGCGCTGACGCTGCAATACGGCGGCTCGCAGGCCGCCGCGATCATGGCGGCGGTACGCCGGCAGCTCGATTCCGCCGTGTCCCAGCGCTCGGATCGGCTGGCCTTCGACGCGTACCTGACCTTCGAGGGCGTCGAGACCGACGTGCGGGCGCACGACCCCGGGCTGGCGACGCGGCTCGAGGGTGAGTTCGCCCGGCTGCGGAGCCGGGCGGCCGCCGGTGCGTCTCCCGCCGAGCTGCAGACCCTGCAGGGAGAGCTGCTCGGCGACCTCGAGCACGCCGAGCGGCTGCTCGTGGACCGGGCCTCGGGCGCCAACCTGTTCCTGCAATCGTTGATGCTGCTGGTGCGCGAAGGCTTCGAGGCGATCCTCATCATCGCCGCGCTGATGAGCTTCCTCACCAAGGCGGGGGCAGCCACCCGGCGCCGCGAGGTCGCCCTGGGCGCATGGGCCGCGGTGGTCGCGAGTGGTCTCACCGCCGTCCTCTTCGAGCTGCTGCTCAAGGTCCCGCCGGGGCGGCGCTCCGCCCTGGAAGGGTTCACGATGCTCGCGGCGGTGGCGGTGCTGTTCTACGTGAGCTACTGGCTGCTCTCCAAGATCGAAGCCGACAAGTGGAGCGCGTTCCTGAAGGGCAAGATGCAGGCGGCGCTCTCGTCGGGCTCCGCGCTGGCGCTCGCCTCGGTGGCGTTCCTGGCTGTCTACCGGGAAGGCGTCGAGACGATCCTGTTCTACAAGGCGCTGCTCGCCTCGGGCGGTCCGGGGGATGCCGGCGCGGTGGTCGCGGGCGTGGCGTTGGGCGCCGGGTGTCTGGTGCTGCTCTACATCCTGTTGATGCGGCTCGGCGTGCGCATTCCGATGAAGGCGTTCTTCGCCGTCACCGGGGCGCTGCTCTACTACATGGCGTTCGTGTTCGCGGGGAAGGGAATCGCCGAGCTGCAGGAAGCGGGGATGGTGGGGACGACGGTGCTGCCGTCGCTCGAGTGGCTGCGGGTGCCGTTCCTGGGGATCTACCCGACGGTGCAGTCGCTCGCCCTGCAGGGGGTCTTGATCCTGCTGCTGCTGGTCGCTCTGATTGCCAAGCTCAGGCCATCAGGCGTCAGCCGTCAGCCTGACCCGCGGGAGCCCCATGTCGTTTCATCAGGGCCGACGGCTGGCCGCTGACGGCTGACGGCTGCTTCAATCGATTCACCAGGACGATCCCCGCCGCGATCAGCGCCACGCTCGCCGCCTGCGCGATCGTGAACCCGTGCAGCACGCGGTCGTCCTTGGCGCGCACGAACTCGATGAGCAGCCGCTCCACCCCCGCGATCACCAGGTAGCAGGCGAACAGCCATCCCACGGCATGAGCGTGGTCCCGGCGCTTCCACAACCACGCCGTCGCCAGCAGCATCAGCGCCGTTTCGTACACCTGCGTGGGATGCACCGCCACCACCTGTGTCGGGTCGACTCCCGGCGTGAACGCCACGTGGAATTGCGCGAGGTTGCCGATGGTCGTGGGGGGGAGGCCGTCGGGGAACTTCACCGCCCAGGGGAGCGACGACGGCACGCCGTAGTCGTCGCCCACGAGAAAGCACCCCACCCGGCCGATGGCGTAGCCCAGGGTCAGCGCCGGCGCCACGAGCTCGGCGGTGAACGCGATCGGCACGCGCCGCCGCCAGCTGTTGAACACGACCCCGAGCACGCCGCCCAGGAACCCGCCGTACCACACGAAGCCCCCGCGGCTGAACAGCGATTCCCCCGTGAGGGCCACGTACCACAGCTTGGCGCCGATCAACCCCCCCAGCACCGCGCCGATCACCACGTCCGCGGCGTATTCCTCGTCCAGCCCGCGCCGCCGCAGCTCGAGCTGCATCGCCCAGCCGGCGAGAATGAACGCCAGCATCATCATCAGGCCGAACCCGGTGATCGAAAAACTGCCGATCCGCACGACGAGTGGGTAAACGGTCATGGAACCCGAGGGGACGAGGGACGCGGGACGGGGGAGGAGTGCTCGAGGCCGGGGATCGGGAGATCCGCGCGGGCGTCGAGAGTCCAATCGCTGCGCTCGCCGCGCGCGAGCCGCCACCAGCCGGCACGCGCGATCATCGCGGCGTTATCGGTGTTGAGCCGCGGGCTCGCGACGGCCACCCGCGCGGAACCTGCCAGCCGCTCGGCGGCCAGAGCCGACAGGGCGCGGCTGCAGGCGACGCCACCGCCCAGCACCGCGGTCCGGTACCGCGTCGCCGTCACCGCGCGGGCGAGCTTCGTGACCAGGACGTCGAGGACCGCGTCCTGGAACCCGCGCGCGAGGTCGGCGCGATCGCGCGCCAGGTCGGTGCTGTTGCGCACCGCGTGGCGCACCGCGGTCTTGAGTCCCGAAAACGAGAACTCCAGGCCCTCGTCCCGCATGGGGCGGGGGAACCGGAAGCGCGTGGGGTCGCCCGTCGCCGCCAGCTTTTCGATCGCCGGGCCGCCCGGGTAGCCCAGCTCGAGCAGGGTGGCGACCTTGTCGAACGCTTCGCCGGCGGCGTCGTCGCGCGTGGCGCCGAGCAGCCGGTAGCGGCCCCAGGCGGGCACGTCGAGCAGCAGCGTATGGCCGCCCGAGACGAGGAGGGCCACGAAGGGCGGCTCGAGCTCGGGATCCTCCACGGCGGGAGCGAACAGGTGGCCCTCGAGGTGATTCACGCCGATCAGGGCGCGATCGCCGGCGTAGGCCAGGGCCTTGGCGTACACGACGCCGGTGAGCAGCGCGCCGACGAGTCCCGGCCCGGCGGTGACCGCCACCGCGTCCACGGCGCTCCACGACACGCCCGCGGCGGCGCGGGCGCGCTCGACCACCGACGGCAGCGCTGTGAGGTGGGCCCGGCTGGCCAGCTCCGGTACCACGCCGCCGAACACCTGGTGCACGTCCTGCGACAGGATCACGAGGCTCGCGAGCTCGGGCGGCTTCCCGCCGGAGCCGCCCACGAGCACGGCCGCCGAGGTCTCGTCGCAGGACGTCTCGATCCCCAGAACGACGTCAGCCACGGCCGCCCCGGCGTCGCACTACGAGGACGGAATCGGGCACGGCGCGCGCGGTGACGCCCCGGGGGGCGAGCACCGTCACCCGCACCGTCGCGGTATCCGTGACGGCGCCCGTCAGGTGGACGATGACCTTGAGACTGTCCTTGGTGAGGCCCTGGATCACCGCCTCGGGCCCGCGCACGACCACGGTGGCGCGCGGTGGCCGCAACTCGTAGCCGGTGAGCGGGCCGGCGCCGCTCTCCACCGGGAGCAGGTTGAAGATGCGCTCGTACACCGTGGTGGTCGATCCGCTGATGCGGACGTCGTGCGGCGAGATGCGCACGATGCCGAGCGGCGCCGTATCGAGCTGGACAATCCGGGTGAACGGGCCGCTCACCGCATCGAACGCGGTGGGGACCGTGGAGACCGATTCGATCCGCGACAGCAGCCGCTCGGGACCGACGAGCCGGGCGACGCTGGGCGCGATCTGCAGCCCGCCCTCGAACGCCTGGCCCGATTCGGGGACGACCGTGAACCGCGGCAGGATCGGCACCTCCTTGCTCGACACGGAATCGAGCTGGATGGTGACGACCGACGGGCGGATCTCATACACCTGGACATCCGCGCCCTTGGGCAGGTCGACGCTTCCGGGAAGAACCGGACTGCTCCAGACGGCGGTGCTCAGGGTGTCCGGCACCTGCAGCGGAATGACCTGACGGAACAACCGCAGCCGCAGGAGCTCGGTGATCTTGCCGCGCAGCACCACGGTCAGCTCCTTCGGCGCGTCGAGCAACACGCGCCCGGGCGGCACGCGGACCTCGAGCTTCATCGGCAGCTCCTGGGTGACCTGCTCCTGCGCCGCCACGAACACGTAGAGCATCAGGGACAGGAACAGGGCGGCCATCTTGAGGCCCCAGTTCCGGAACAGGCCGCGGCGCACCTCAGCGGTCATCGAGGAGGCGCCGGATCAGCACGTCGTTGACGGGAGCGTCCCATTCCATGGCGCCGATCACCTTCTTCACGATCACGCCGTGGCGATCGATGATGTAGCTCTCCGGGACGCCGGTGGTCTGATATGCCTGCTGGATCTTCCCCGACTTGTCGTGCAGGATGTCGAAGGTCAGCCCCAGGTCCCGGGCGAACTTGCTCACGGCACTCGAGTCGTCGGTATCGACGCTCACGGCCAGGATGTGGAAGTCGCTTCCCTGGAAGCGGCCCCACAGCCGCTGCATCGCGGGCATTTCGACGCGGCACGGCAGGCACCAGGTCGCCCAGATGTTGACCAGCAGGACTTTCCCCCGGTAATCGGCGAGCCGGACGGGGCGTCCGGTATGCAGGTCGATCGCGTTGAACTCGGGCGCGTCCGAGCCGATGCCCACCAGCGCGATCTGGGGAAGGATGCGGATCACGAGGACGGCCACGAACACGGCGGCCATCGCGAGCCCGGCGAGCAGGGTCAGGCGTCGCCGGTTCACGACGCCTCCGCGAGCAGCCGGCGAATCAGGATCTCGTTCACCGGATCGTCCCAGTCCATCGCCCCGATCGCCTTCTTCACGATCACGCCATGGCGGTCGATCACGAACGTCTCCGGAACGCCCGTTGTCTGGTACAGCCGCTTGGTGAGTCCCGGCCGATCGTGCCAGATGCCGAAGGTCAGGCCGTACTGTTTCACGAACGCGTCCACGACCGTCGAATCGTCGACATCCACACTCACCGCCAGGACGTGGAAGTCGGTTCCCGCAAGCCGGTGCGACAGCCGCTCGATCGCCGGCATTTCGGTGCGGCAGGGGATGCAATAGGTCGCCCAGATGTTGAGCAGCACCACCTTGCCGCGATAGTCGGACAGCTGGGCGGGCCGCCCGGTCCGGAGGTCGATCGCCTGGAACGCCGGGGCCCGGGAGCCCACGCCGACCAGGGCGATCTCCGGCATGAGGCGGATGACCAGCGCCGCCGCGACGACGGCGGCGATCGCGAGCCCGAAGAACAGAGTCGAACGGCGGCTCATCAGACTTCCACTGCGCAGCGACGCCGCAGCTCGCGCACGTCGCGGGCCGGGTCGGCGCCCGCGAAGATCGCGTTGCCCGCCACGAACGTGTCGGCCCCGGCCTCGTGGGCCTCCGCGATGGTCTCGGGGCCGATGCCGCCGTCCACCTCGAGAAACGCCGGCGACCGGCGGGCCCGCAGCAGGGCGCGCGCGCGCCGGATCTTGTCGGTGGAACCCGGCAGGTAGCGCTGCCCGCCGAACCCCGGGTTGACGGTCATGATGAGCAGCAGATCCAGGTCCGTCACGACGTCCTCCACCAGCGCCAGCGGCGATGCGGGATTGAGGGCCAGCCCGGCGAGCATGCCGCGCTGCCGGATCGCCGCGAGCTGCCGCTGGACGTGCACCGTGGCCTCCGGATGAAAGGTACATACCGAGGCCCCCGCATCCGCCATCGCGTCGATGTAGCGCTCCGGCTCGACCACCATGAGGTGCACGTCGATCGGCCGGTCGGTGAGCGTGCGCAGCGCGGCCACCATGTTGGCGCCGAAGGTGAGATTCGGGACGAACCGCCCGTCCATGACGTCCACGTGGAGCCAGTCGGCGCCGCCGCCCAGCACCGCGCGTACCTGCTCGGCCAGCCGCGCGAGGTCGGCGGACAGCACGCTCGGCGCGATGCGGATGCCCGTCGTCTCGCTCATTGCGGGCTCCGGGCGACCACCACGTCCACCAGGGTCCCGGGGGCGGCGAGCGTCCCGGCGGCGGGCCGCTGCGCCACGACCGTTCCCGGTGTGACGCTGGCGGTACGCTGGCGGGTGACGCCGCCGATGGCGAGACCGGCGGCCTCGAGCCGCGCCCGCGCGTCCACCGGGGAGAGTCCCAGCAGATCGGGGACGGTGATGGTGGGGGCGCCGCGGCTGACGACGAGGCCCACGCCGCTGCCCGGAACGAGCGCGGTCGCGGCGGCGGGACGCGTGAGCATCGTCTGCCCGGTGGGGGCCGCCGCCTGCACCGATTCCACCCGGCTCACCGTGAGCCCCGCCGCCGCGATCAACCGCGTGGCGAGCGGGGCGCTCAGTCCGATGACGTCCGGCACCGGGACGCGCGGCGGTCCGGCGCTCGTCACGAGCGCCACCTTCAGGTTGGCGGGCGCCTCGACCCCCGGTGGCGGATCCTGCCAGATCACGGTCCCCACGGCGGCTGACGGGTGCGTCGCGGACCCGTTGTCGATGGTGCCGAGCCGCGAGCCCGTGAGGACGCGCCGCGCCTCGTCGAGCGGCAGGCCGAGTACGCGCGGGACCTGCTGATGGTGCGGGAAGATCGGTGCGGGGAACACGAGCAGCGCCGCGATCAGGTAGCCGGCCACCGCAGCCACACCGAGCCAGAACGCCCAACGCAGTGCCTGGTCTTGTGTGATGGGCGGCAGGCGGCGCAATCCGCGCCACCGGGGGAAGTGCCAGTCCTTGAGCGGCGGCATGTGACGCCGGAGCTTCATCGAGTCTCCCGCACCAGACGCGCCGCGTACGCGCCGTCAATGCCGTGCCGCTGGGGGAGCGAGCGGAAGTCCCCGGCCGCGCTCAGCAGCGTCGCCGGGACCGACTCGCACACCGTGGACCGCGCAAACTCGGGGTGACGCTCCAGGAACGCCTCCACCTGTCGTTCGTTCTCTTCCGGTTCGAGGGAGCACGTGGCGTAGATCAGCACGCCGCCCGCCCGCACCAGCCCGGCCGCCGCCTCGAGC
>DATGDT010000109.1:0-1716 GCA_035310725.1 Gemmatimonadales bacterium | reverse complement strand
GCGCCTCATTGGGCAGTACGAAGATCATCGAGGGTTGGTACGGGAGCAGCGCCCGCGCGACCTGCGCCCCGTCGGACGTCTGGATTTTGGCAAACCCGTAACTCATCGCCATATAGACATGCTGAATCGCCTCAAGACCTGGACGACCGACACGCTGCGCGTGCGCATCATGGGAGTGGGGTTCTTCGACCGGCCGCACGGACAGTTCGGGGCGGCGCCGAATTTCATCGAGCTGCATCCGGAGCTGGGGATCGATTTCCCCTAGCGCACCCGGACCTTGAACCCGCCGGTGGCAATGTCCAGCAGCCACTCGGACACGTAGGCACTGAGGTCGCGCCGCAGCAGCGCGGCGACCCTGTCCTCGAGCGTCAGACGCACCAGGGATCGCGTGCCCGTCCCCGTGATGAAATGCAGCACGCCACCACCGCGGCGATGCCAGGTCTCCACGATGCCCCGCACCACGCGCTCGGCGTCCCGCACGGGGAGGCCGTGCAGCTCCACGGCGGCCGCGACGGGGGCATCGGGCAATGAAGCCCCGCTACTGTCTGGTCGCGCCCCGGGTCCCATGGTTGGTCACGCAAGTTCTTGTCAGCAGCGTCAAACATGCGTTAGATCAGACCTTCACCCATGCCCCAATCTCTTCGCCTGGTCACCTTGGGTTCCGCGGCCCTGTGGCGCACTGCGCCCGGCGACCCCGAGCTCCTCTTCGGACCCTCCAAGCCGCTCGCCATCATCACCTACCTCGCCTTCGCCGTGGGCCGCCGCGCCAGCCGCGACCGGCTGGTCGACCTCCTCTGGAGCGACACGGACCCCGAGCAGGCCCGCCGCACGCTGCGGCAGACGGTCTGGTTGATCCGTCACCGGCTCGGCATTGACGCGCTGACCGGAGAACGGGACGAGCTGTCCCTCGGCATCGACCTGACGAGCGACCGCGACGAGTTCCTGGCCGCGCTCTCGGCCGGAGAGCTGGAAGAGGCGGTGCGCCTCTACACCGGTCCCTTCTTCGCCAGCTTCGCCGCGCCCGGCGCGGTGGAGTTCGAGCACTGGGCCGACCTCGAGCGACACCGCCTGCGCGCCAACCACCGTCAGGCACTCGAGTCGCTGGCGCGCCGCTGTCTCGCGGCGGCGCGGTTCCGCGACGCGCGCCAGTACGCCGCGACGTTGCGCGACGACGATCCGGCGCGGGAGGCCTCGTGGCGGCTGCTGCTCGAATGCCTGCTCGCCTCGGGCGACTCGTGGACCGCCGGCATCGAAGCGGCGAGCCTCGAGCGCATGCTGGCCGACGGCGGGAGGAAGCCGGAGCCCGCAACGGTGCGGCTGCTCGCGGCAACGCGGGAATCGCACCCGGCCCCGGCTCCGGTCGAGCGACGCAGCCTCGGCGCGGAGCTGATCGGCCGGGAAGCGGAATTCTCCGCGATCCTCGCGGCATGGGGGCAGGTAAAGATCGGCCCGGGCCGGCACGTGCGCGTGGTGGCTCCGGCGGGACTCGGCAAGACGCGGCTGCTGCGCGACGTGCACAACCGCCTCGCCGCGGGCGGCGCCCGGGTCGTGATCGCCCGCGCCCAGCCGGCCGAACGCCAGATCGCCTACGGCTTCGCCGCGGAGATGGCGCGCGGCACGGGCGAGCTGCCCGGGTCGGTGGGCGTCTCCCCGCAGGCCGCCTCCGCCATGGTCGCGCTGGCACCCCAAATGTCGTCACGGCTCAAAGCGACCGCC
>DATGDT010000108.1:0-4311 GCA_035310725.1 Gemmatimonadales bacterium | reverse complement strand
GGAGCGACCGCGACGAATGTCGCGAGCGCGACCACTGCGCCCAGCGCGAGGAAGCGACCGAAGGCGCTTCGCACACGATGAGTCATGAGACACCCTCCCATGGCGTGAAGAGCTCGAACTGCGGAACGCGTTACCACACCCGGACCCGCGCCGCGGGCTCGAGGTACAGCTGCTGTCCCGGCCGCACGTCGAAGGCCTCGTACCAGGCATCCAGATTCCGCACCGTGTCGACGCGGTAGGTCTCCGGCGCGTGATCCCCGGCGGCCTGGGTGCGCAAGGCGTCCTCGCGGATCCGGACCCGCCAGCTGCGCGCCCACGCGATGAAGAACTGCCGGTCGCGCTGCCTGACCAAAGCCGCGTCGCGGGCGTCGCCGCCGAGCGTGAGCCGGTACGCCTCGAACGCCGCCGTCAGGCCGGCCAGGTCGGCCACGTTCTCCGTCCTCGACAGGGTGCCGTTCACGGCCACGTCCGGGAACGGCCGGTAGCCGTTGAACTGCTGGACCAGCGGCTCGGCCGCCGCCTGGAACCGCGCCATGTCCGCCGCGGTCCACCAGTGGCGCTCGGCGAACACCGTGTCATAGTCGGCCCCCAGCACGTCGACATAGTGGCTGATGTCATGTCCGATGATGGCCCCTATGGCGCCGTAGTTCGCGGCATCGGACGCCGTCGAGTCGAACTTCGGCGCCTGCAGCAGCCCGGCCGCGAAGTCGTAGGCGTTCTGCTGGAAGACGAGCACCGCGCCCACCGCCTGCGGCGCAATCCACCATTGCGTCAGGTCGACGGGCTGGCCGAGCCGCGCGAGGGCCCGGCGGTGGGCGCGCGCCAGCGCGCGGCGATGATTGCCCAGCGCGTCCGCCGGATCGACGCCCAGGTCGGCATAGTCCTCCCAGCGCTCCGGAAAGCCGATCCCGACATACAGCCTCTGCAGCTTGGCCAGCGCCATCGCCCTGGTCTCGGGCGACAGCCACGTCGCCGCTTCCACATGGCGGACGAACGCCGCAGCGACGTTGGCGACGATTCCCTCCACGCGCGCCCGCTGGACCGCCGAAAAGTGTCGGTCGACGTACATCCGGCCGATGGCGTCGCTCATCGCCCGCTGCGTCGCCTCGAGCGCCCGCCGGGCCCGCGGCACCGGCGGCTGGCCCGATGCGGCGCTGTGCAGGGCCAGCGCCTCATCGGCGAAGGCGCGCGGCAGCACGTCGGCTTCTTCGTCGAGGAGATGCACGCGCAGGTAGTCCTTCCAGGTCTCGAGCGGCGTCGACGCCACCAGCGCGGCGAGACCCGTCATGGCGCCGGGCTGCCAGACGCCGATCGTGTCCTGACGGGCCAGCCCCGCCGCATCGAGGAACGTGGACCAGTCCATCCCCGGCGCCTCTCGGGCAAACTCCGCGTGGGTCCACCGATGATCGGCGTTATGGTCGTTGGCCGAAGCGGCGTGCGTGGCCTGGCTGCGGGCGAGGAGCGACTCCAAGGCCGCCACGGCCGCGGCGCGCTGGTCGGCGTGGTCGAATCCGGCCAGCGTGAGCAGGCGGCCGACGTACGCCTGATAACGGACCCGCAGCGCCTGCATGCCAGGCTCGGCGCTGACGTAGCAGTCGCGGTCGGGCAGGCCGAGCCCGCCTTGCAGCAGGAATGCGGGGTAGGTCCGCTCGCCGTTGATGCCGGGCTCGACCGACAAGCCGACGAGACGCGACGATTGGTAGATGCCGTAGTTCAGCGGGTCCACGTCGGCGCCGATCCAGCGGCCCAGCAGGCGCGTCAGCGCGAGCTTGTCGCGCACGCGAGCGATGCTGTCGAGGATGGGCCGGAGCGGCGCGAGGCCGCGCGCCTCTATGGCGCTGTCGTTCAGCCAGGCCGCGCGAAAATCCGCGACCTTGCGCGCGGTCGATCCCGGGGCCGCTTCGCCCGCGCCCTCGAGTAGCGTGACGATCTGCCGGCGCGTCAGCTCGTCGATCTCGTTCCGGACGCCCCAGCGTTCCCTGCCCTCCGGAATCGCGGTGCTCCGGAGCCACGCGCCGTTGGCGAAGGCGAAGAAATCGTCGCCGGGCGCGACACTCGTGTCCACACCCTGCTCCACGTCCTGCGCGAACGCCGGGACCGTCGGAGTGCAGAGGAGGATCGCGGTCAGCGCGCCCGCCACGGTGGTCCATCGATGGGTGATCATCGGGGCGAACCTAGGGCAGGACCCACCGGTTGTCGGCGCCGCGGGCCGACAGGCTTAGATCATTTTCGGACCAATACGGGGGCGTGCCGTGGCGTTCCCGACGAGCCTGCCGTATGCTCCGGACCGGGGGGATGTCCTGAAATGATCGAACGCGTCATGATCGACTGCCTGTTCGTCATCGCGCCGCACTCGCTGCTGCTCGACATCGCGGGGCCCGCGGAGGCCTTTCGCCTCGCGAACCTGCATCGTGAGCGGCGCGGCCAGGCGCCGCGCTTCCGCCTGCGATTCGCCGGCCCGATCGCGACGCCTCCCACCTCGGTCGGCCTCGCGCTGGCCGGCCTCGAGCCATTGCCCGATCGACTGGACTCGCCCACCTGGATCGTGCTGACCGGCCAGCCGGCGGCGAACCTCGCTCGTGTCACGCCGCCGATCGCGGCGATCACGCAGTGGCTCAAGCGCCTGCACGAACCCGTCCTCGTCGGTGACAGCCCCCACCGTATCCTCGCGATCTGCTCGGGGGCGCTGCTCGCGGCGCGCGCGGGCCTGATCGCGGGTCGTCGCTGCACCACGCACCACGAGCTGCTCCAGGCGCTCCGGGCTCTGGCGCCCCGGGCGGAGGTGATCGACAACCGCGTGTTCGTGGTGGACGGACCGCTGGCGTCGAGCGCGGGCATCACCGCAGGCATCGACCTCGCGCTGCACATGATCACGGAGGAATGCGGCGAGGCGCTCGCGGCCAGCGTCGCCGAGGACATGGTGGTGTATCTCCGGCGCTCGCCGCGCGACCCCGAGCTGTCGCCGTTTCTGGTGCACCGCCGCCATCTGCACGCCGCGGTCCACCGGGTGCAGGATGCCATCGTCACGCGCCCGGAGCGCGACTGGGACATGGCCGCGCTGGCAGCGGTCGCGCATGCCACCGAGCGTCACCTGTTGCGGCTGTTCATGGACCACGCCGGGGTTTCGCCGCTGGACTACTTGCGGCTGATCCGCCTGGAGCGCGCGCGACTCGCGATCGAGTGCGGTGCCAGCGTCAAGCGCGCCGCCGACGTCGCGGGCTTCCGGTCCGCACTCCAGCTGCGCCGGGCGTGGCATCGCCAGTGGGGTGGCTCACCACGTGATGCGACGCGCGCCGTGGGATCGTCGTGACCGCAGATTTCCGCTACACGGCGACCATGAAGTCCTTGCCCTCCCATCGTTCCGCATCGAGCCAGAAGAACGTGAAGCGGATCGGCGCCCGCTGGCCGGAGGGGACCGGCACGTCGACGAAGTGAATCCCCAGGGCCGTCGCGTCCGACGGTGAGTCGCGCGGCTCCCGCCACTCGTCGATGGTCCAATGGAGGCGGAACGGCGCATCGGCCTGCACCCGGAGGGTCCAGCCCGGCCGCACCGCACGTACCTGCCGGCCGAACTTCCAGACCTCGAGCTGCCGCGCCATGCGCCCCCCGGCGCCCTGATAGCGCGCCGCGACCGACGGAATGCGGTCGTACACGGCGCCATCTCGCGCCGAGCGGAGCAGCTTCACGTACTCTGCGTGGGCCCACATGAGCGGCATGGCGGACCCGGTGGGCCGGCCGAGATACATGAAGAACTCCGGGCGGTCGGCCTCGTCCCACACCTGCTCGGGGAGGAGCCCCGTGGCGCTCGCGAAGCCCTCCATCGCACGGATGAACGGGCGCGGATCGCGGCCGGCGGCGAGCTCGTAATGCCCGCGCTCACCCGTGAGCAGCGGCCACGCGCGTCCCTTCCCCCACCCCCGGTACGGTCCGCCGTTCTCCTGTTGTCCGTAGCCGTCGTGGTTGTAGCGGTGCCACGCAGGGCCGAACGGCGTGTGCACCTTGAGGAGGGCATCCACGACCTGCAGGGAATCCTCGATGAGCGGATCGCCGGGCGTACGAATCCCGTAGCGCACGAGCTCCAGGAAACCGGCGTCGACGACCTCCTTCGCGGGGAACTGCCAGGGCGCCCCCGGCGCCCGGTTGCGCACCGCCAGCAGTCCGTGGTTCGGTTCCTCGTCCGCGTCGGGGTCGTCCGGGTCCACCGGGTGAATCCGGATGAAGTGACGCCGGATCCCCGGGAGCAGCGAGCCGTCGGTGGTGACCGTCCAGTCCTCCACGTGACACTCGAGGAAGTCCGCGTACTCCTGGATG
>DATGDT010000107.1:0-2097 GCA_035310725.1 Gemmatimonadales bacterium | reverse complement strand
GGCGTTCGTCACCGCGCCGACCGAGCGCACGACGCTGGTCAACTTCTACAAGCTGGTGCGTCCCGCCGGGACCGGGTGGGGCACGATCCCGCAGGAAGCGGGAGTGGGCGGCTCGCCCGACAGCCTGGCGCAGTCGCTGCTGGGCTGGGTGCTGGGGTGCGCATTCATCTATGCTGCGCTGTTCGGCGTGGGAAGCGCGCTCTACGGTCGAGCGCCCCAGGCGCTCGTTTGGGCGGTCGTGTTCGTGGTCAGCGGGGTCGGGCTATGGCGCATTCTGCCACGCATGTGGGCGGCACGGGCGTAGCGACCGTCCAGGGAAGCTCTGCGCAAGTCCGTGCGGCCTCGCGTCCTCGCCCCCACTCCCGGCGTCGCCACACTTATGTAGAGCTTCCCTAGCGGTATCGTCCCCCTAGGGAAGGCCAGAGGGCCTGCAACGTGGTGTTGAGCCGCCGCCCGACCACAATCGGAACGTCCTGCTCCTCCTCCACGCCCCACGGGTTGGTGACGCGCGCCGCCAGCACCACCGAATCGGCGTGCTGGCGCAGGCTCTCCGGCTCCTCGCCCAGCACGATGACCACGGTTCCGGGCTTGTCGCCGGGCCCGAACTGCCAGTACGTCCCGGCGGCGCTGATCGGCGCCGGCAGACCGTAGCGCGGGCCGTAGAACTCGAGCGCTCCCGCTTCCCCGTAGTTGTCGCCGACGATCACGACCTCGGCCCGCTCGGCCGCGGGCAGCGCGTGATAGACCTGGGCGACGGCCCGCACTTCCTCTTCCCATCCCAGCATGTCGGCGTAGTCCTGCGGCAAGCGCCCGAGTTGGCCCTGATTGTTCCTTCGCGCGGCGCCGATATTGCCGGCGTAGCGCGCCATGGCCTCGGGTCGGAGGATGGGAAGTCCGACCGGGAGGGAGAACAGGCCGAACGCGACGACCAGGATGACGGCGCCCCAGCGCAGGGCCGTGCCGAGCCGCGGCCGGGTGATGTGCTCCAGCGTGACGGCTCCGGCGGCGTAGAGCGCCGGGTACGCGGGCCCGAAGTAGTACGCCTTGCCGCGCAGGCCGAGCAGCACGAGGAAGACGACCAGGCAGGCCCATCCGACGATCCGGAACGGCCGCAACGCGGGCACGACGACGAATCCGACCGCTGCCGCGACGGCGAGCAGCGTCCCCGGTCCGAACAGGAGCTGTGTCATCACGAATCCCAGCGGCGAGACGTGCTCGAGCTGCGACTGCGACAAACCCTGCATCTGGAGCACGATCGGGAAATCGAGACGGATCTGCCCCACGATGCTCGGCGCCCCGACGCCCAAGGCTAGCGCCGCCCCCACCCAGGGCCAGCGGGTGCCGAGCTGCCGGCGTAGCGGAGTCACCAGGGTCGCGAGGAAGATCCCGAACCCGATGAGCGCGATGCTGAATTTGGCGAGCAGGCCCAAGCCGCAGGCGGCGCCGATCGCGAGCCACCAGCGGCCATCGCCCGTGGCGGCGAGCCACGCGAGTGCGAGGAGCGCCAGCGTCCAGGCGACCTGATCCAGCACCACGGGCTGGAACAGATTCCCCGACCGCATGAAGAGCGGAGAGCCGAGCACCGCCAGTCCCGCCAGGAACTGGGCATAGCGACCACCGCCCAACCTCCAGGCGAAGAGCCCGGCGAGCAACACGAGCAGCGTGGTACACAGCGCGGGCACAAGGCGGATAGCGACGAGGCCGTCCCCCAGCGTTCCCCGTACTGCTTCGGCCAGGATGGCGATGGCCGGAGGAAAGTCCATGCGGAACAGCTGGAGATGCCGTCCCATGGCGAAGTAGAGGAACTCGTCGCGATGGAAGCCGTAGGGCGTGACGATGTTCGTGAGGGTGTGGAGGCCGAGGGTCGCGAGGGCGAGCGTCGCGATGGTCCGTCGGTGGAGGAGAGTCGCCATTGGGGGGACAAGGTAGCGCGCACCACCTCCGCCGTCCTCCACTGTCTTCCACCTCCCTCCACCGTCCTCCTTCCCCTTGCATCTTCTCCCCCTTAATCGCATAATTATGCACTATGCAAACTAGCCTCGGCCCGCTCGCCCTCGCGTTTTCGGGCGGTCTCGACACGTCGTACTGCGTCGCCAA
>DATGDT010000106.1:0-2541 GCA_035310725.1 Gemmatimonadales bacterium | reverse complement strand
CCCGCCGCCCGCCTCGTCCAGAACATGGGCGAGTCGCTCGGCGTCCCGACGGCGACGTCCTTCCGCGATGTCCCCGTGTCGGTGCTCGACACTCGGCGCAAGGCGCTGAACGCCGCGCTCGCAGGCGCCGGTCGCAAGGTGTCGTTCACGCACCTGATCGGGTACGCGATCGTCCAGGCGGTGAAGCAGTTCCCGGTGATGGTCCGCGCCTTCCACGACGTGGACGGCAAGCCGCACCGCTTCGACCCCGACGGCATCCACCTCGGCCTCGCCGTGGACGTGGAGAAGAAGGACGGCAGCCGCACCCTCGTCGTGCCGGTGATCAAGCACGCCGAGGCCATGGACTTCGCCGCTTTTCACGCCACGTACGAAACGCTGGTCGAAAAGGCGCGCACCAACCGGCTGCTCCCCGACGACTTCGCCGGCGCCACCATCACCCTGACCAACCCCGGCACGATCGGTACGGTGGCCTCGGTGCCCCGCCTGATGAAAGGCCAGGGATCGATCATCGCGACCGGCGCGATCCGGGATTCGATCGGCGCCCGGATCATGACGATCACGAGCACCTACGACCACCGGGTGATCCAGGGCGCTGAGTCGGGAATGTTCCTCCGCAAGCTGGAGGCGTTGCTGCAGGGAGAGGATCGGTTCTACGATCTCGTAGCGGAGAGCCTCGGACTGGGGAGCGGAGAGCGGGGAGCGGTCGATGTCGTACTGGGGGCAAGCGCCGCCGCGACCGCTGCGACTCCGACCGCTCCCCGCTCCCCGCTCCCCCGGGATGTCGGGGTGGGGCTGGAGGACCTCAAGCACGTCGCCGCGGCCATGGGCCTCGTGAAGGCGCACCGCCACTTCGGCCACATGGCAGCGCGGCTCGACCCGCTCGGCTCGGAGCCCCCCGGTGACCCGGCCCTGGATCCCGTGCCGCTCGGCCTCAGCCCCGAGGTCATGGCCCGCATTCCGGCCGAGGTGCTGCGCATCTACGTCCCCGGCAAGACGCTCGCCGAGGCGTATCCCAACCTGCACGAGATCTACTGCGGCACCATCGCCTACGAGGTGGAGCACATCGGCAGCCACGAGCAGCGCGTGTGGTTGCGGCAGGTGATCGAGTCGGGCCTGCACCGCCGCCCGCTGTCGCCCGACGACAAGAGGAAGCTGCTGTCGCGCCTCACGGCCGTGGAGACGCTCGAGCGGTTCCTCCACAAAGCGTATCTGGGCCACAAGCGGTTCTCCATCGAAGGACTGGACATCCTGGTGCCGATGCTCGACCTCACGATCGAGCTCGCCGGGAATTCCGGCGCGCGCGAGGTCGTCATCGGCATGGCGCACCGCGGGCGGCTCAACATGCTCGCGCACGTCGTGAACCTGCCCTACGAGACGATCTTCGCCGAGTTCGAGGGCGGCCGGAACGTCGAGGAAACGCTCACGCCCGAGGGCGGCACGGGCGACGTGAAATACCACCACGGCGCCGAGGGCACCTACCGGACCGAGTTCGGCAAGACGGTGACGGTGACGCTGTCGCCCAATCCGAGTCACCTCGAAGCGGTGAATCCGGTCGTGGAGGGCCGGGCACGCGCCGAGCAGACGAGCCGCCGCGGTCCCGAAGCGCATCACGACGTCACGGTTGCCCTCCCGGTGCTGATCCACGGCGACGCGGCCTTCCCCGGTCAGGGCAGCGTGGCCGAGACCTTCAACCTCGCGCGCATCAAGGGCTACAGCACCGGCGGCACGATCCACCTCATCGGCAACAACCAGGTCGGATTCACCACCGACCCCCGCGAGGGCCGCTCCACCGACTATTCGAGCGACCTGTCCAAGGGGTTCGACGCGCCGATCATCCACGTCAACGCGGACGATGCCGAGGCGTGCCTCGCCGCGGTGCGGCTGGCGATGATGTACCGCGACAAGTTCCGCGGCGACGTGGTGATCGACGTCGTCGGCTACCGGCGTCACGGGCACAACGAGGGCGACGAGCCGTCGTACACGCAGCCGCTCATGTATGAGCGCATCCGGCAGACGCCCACAGTCCGCCAGCGTTACGCCGAGCAGCTGGCTGCCGAGGGCGTGCTCGACGCCGCGGCCGCCCAGGCGAGCGCCGATGCCGCCACGACGCACCTCCAGGAGATCCAGCAGGCGCTGAAGGCGAGCCTCGCGACCGGGGGCGCCGGCGAGGAGCCGCACCGCATCTCGACGAACGCGGTGGCGGAGCCGGAAACGGCGGTGCGGGCGGAGCTGCTCACCACCCTGAACGACCAGCTGCTGCTCGTGCCCGAAGGGTTCACGGTGAACCCCAAATTGAAGAAGCAGCTGGAGCGGCGGCGGGAGACCATCGGAGCGGGCGGCGGCATCGAATGGGCCCACGCCGAAGCGCTGGCGCTCGCGTCGCTCGTCGCCGAAGGCGTGCCCGTCCGGCTCACGGGGCAGGACACCGAGCGCGGCACGTTCAGCCAGCGGCACCTCGTGCTGCACGACGCCGTCAACGGCCGCCGCTACGCGCCGATCAAGCACCTGCCCGGTGCGCGCGCGCCCTTCGAGCTGCACAAC
>DATGDT010000105.1:0-9684 GCA_035310725.1 Gemmatimonadales bacterium | reverse complement strand
CTGCTCCACCCGCAGCGGCAGCTTCAGCTCGGCACGCGTCCGCTCGCCCGCGGCGAACGCGCCGGCGCTGGCCCGCAGCGCGGGCTCGAACGCCGTCGCGCCGGCGAGATACAGACCCACGCCGTCGAAGCCGAACGCCTCGTGGCACAGGCTCTCGACCACGGCGCGGCATACCGCGTCCTCGTCCTGGGCCTCGGCGATGTGGTTGCTCAAGGCCAGCAGAGCGGAGCGCAGCGACGGGGCGCTCACGCGTCGCTCCGCGGCGCGGGGGCGACGGCCGGTGTGACAGCGGGCAGCCAGATCGTGAAGGTGGATCCCCGGCCCGGCTCGCTCTCCACCGACACATCGCCGCCCATCATCCGGCAGAAGCGGCGGGTGATGGCGAGCCCGAGCCCCGTCCCGCCGTACTTGCTGGCCGTGGCGGCATCGGCCTGGGCGAACGCCTCGAACAGCCGTTCCATCTGGGCCGGGGTCATTCCAATGCCGGTATCGGTCACCCGGAGCACGATGCGGTCGCCGCTCGCTCCCGGGCCGTCGCTCTCCCCCCCCGGCTCGCGCGCGACCGCCAGCGTGATCGTGCCGTTGCGCGTGAACTTGCAGGCGTTGGAGAGCAGGTTGAGCAGCATCTGCCGGACCTTGGTCAGGTCGGCGTGCATCGCGCCGGCGTCCGCCGCATAGCGGAGCTCCAGCCGGTTGGCGTTCTTCTCGACCAGCGGCCGCACGGTGGTGGCGACCTCCTCGATCAGCGTGCCGACCGCGAACGGCTCCAGGTACAGATCCATCTTGCCGGCCTCGATCTTCGAGAGATCGAGGATGTCGTTGATCAGCGACAGCAGGTGCTTGCCCGCGGTCCGGATCTTGGTCACGTCCGCCGCGATTTGCGGCTGCTGCAGTTCCTCGATCTCCTCCTCCACCATCTCGCTGTAGCCGATGATCGCGTTGAGCGGCGTGCGCAGCTCGTGGCTCATGCTCGCGAGGAACTGGCTCTTGGCGGTGCTGGCCGCCTCCGCCTCGCGCCGGGCCTCGAGCAGCTCGGTGATGTCGTGGTAGAGGCCCATCAGCCCGACCCGCTCCCCGCCGACGATCACCGGGACGCCCAGGACTTCCACGTCCACCAGCGTGCCGTCCTTGCGCCGGCGGCGGCCGATGCCGTGGATCGGGCGGCTCAGCGCTTCCTGGGAGTACTGGACCGCCTCCGAGCGCGTGGCGTCGGTCGCCACGAGGTCGTCGAGGTTGCGTCCGATCGCCTCGGCCTGCTGGTAGCCGAACAGCTTCTCGAAGGCCGGATTGCACGCCATCACGTTGTGGTTGCGGTCCAGCGTGACGATGGCGACGGGGCTGTTCTGCACGAGGTCTTCGAAGTACTGCTTCTGGCGCTGGGCGGCGGCGTAGAGGCGGGCGTTCTCGATCGCGATCGCGGCCTGCGGCGCGAACATGTTGAGCAGCCGCAGGTCCTCCGCTCCGAAGATGCGGCTCGGGTCCGAATGCACCGTGGCGATCGCCCCCACCAGCCGCCGGCCGATCAGCAGCGGCGCCGCCATCACCGAGTGGACCGTCACGTCGGCGTACTGCCCGGAGCGCCCCAGCCACTCGTGATAGGACGGGATGATCAGCGGCTCGCGCGTCCGCGCCACGTGCCCCATCGCCCCTTCGCCCAGCGACAGCCGCGTCCCCGTGGAGTCCTTGCCGATGTTCTGGCTCGCCACCACCTCCAGTTGCTTCGCCTGCTCCTCGTAAATCGCCACCTCGCCCCCCGTCACCCCCAGCAGGGTCACGGCGCGATTCAGCACCGCCTGCAGCACCCGGGGGAGCTCCAGGTCCGAGGAGAGGTCGGCCATCGTGTCGAGCAGCGCCTTGTGCTCGTCCACGCGCCGCCGCTCCTCGGCGAGGAGCCGCGCCCGCCCGATCGCGATGCTGGCCTGGTTGGCCGCCGCGGTGAGAATCTCGAAGTCCTCCGCGCCGAACGCGTTGGGCTCGCTGCTCTCGACCACCAGCACGCCGATCGTCCGGCCGTCCACCCGCAGCGGCACGTCCACCTCGGAGCCGCTCGCGAGGCTGGGGAGGTACCCCGCCGCCCGCGTCACGTCGGGGGTGTAATGCAGCTGGCCGTCCTGGAGCGCCCGCTCGCTCAGGCCCTGTCCGCGATGCACGTGCCAGTCGAGCGGCACGTCCGGCCAGCCGACCGACGCCTGCAGCACGCGGTCGCCCGATGCCTCGTCGAGGAGGAACGCGCCCAGGAAGTTGTAGCCCAGGGCTTCGTCATGCAGGCCATTCACCATCGAGCGGTAGACCTCCCGCTCGCCGGTCGCGGCGGCGATCGCCGTGGTGAGCCGGAGCAGCGCGGCCTGCCGTCGCGCGGCGTCGGTCTGCGCCCGCCGGTGAGCGGGGCCCGAGCGCCGGGGGGTCGCACGTCGTGACGTCGCCATGGCCTAGGATTCTACCCGCGCACGGGCCGCGACGTGCTCGCGCACGACCGCGGCCAGGGCCTCGAGACCGCCGCCCGGTTCGCCGCCCCCACCCCGCTTCGTGACGACCCGCTCCACGTCGCCGTTCAGGCGCCGGCGCTCCTCGTCGCTGAGCTCCTTGGCCGTGATCACCACGACCGGCACGTCCCGCCAGGCGGCGCGCTCGCGCAGCGCCTCGAGGAACTCGAAGCCGTTCATCTCCGGCATCATGAGGTCGAGCAACACCAGATCGGGAACGCGCTGCGCCATGCGCTCGAGCGCGACCCGGCCGTGCTCGGCTTCGGCGACCGCCCACCCCTCGGTTTCCAGGGTGCGTCGCAGCACGCGTCGCACGTCCTCGTCGTCCTCGACCACGAGCACGTGGTGCGCCGCGCCGGCGGGCCGCGGGCGGGCGCTGTAGCGCCGCAGCACCGCCGCCAGGCGTTCGCGCTCGATCGGCTTGGTGAGGTACTCCGCCGCGCCGAGCGCGAACCCGAGACGCTGCTCGTCCGCCACCGAGAGCATCACGACCGGGATCGAGGCCAGCGCGGGATCGCCCTTCAGCGCCGCCAGCACGGTCCAGCCGTCCATGCCGGGCATCATGACGTCCAGCGTGATCACGTCCGGCCGCAGCGTGCGCGCCGCCTCGAGCCCCGCCGCGCCGCTCGCCGCGGCCACGACGCGCAGCCCTTCACGCTCGAGGCTCCGGGCCACGAGCTCGCGAGCCGTCGCCTCGTCGTCGATCACGAGCACCGTCGCGGCAGCCGCCGTCGCGGGCACCGCGATTTCCACGGCCGGCTCGACCGGCCCGTCCACCGGCAGTCGCACGGTGAAGGTCGATCCCTTGCCCGGCTCGCTCGCGACCGTGACGTCGCCGCCCATCAGCTGGCAGAAACGCCGGCTGATCGCGAGACCCAATCCCGTGCCGCCGTACTTCGCCGCCGTGGACGCCTCCGCCTGCGAAAACGCCTGGAACAGCCGTGCCTGCTGCTCCGCCGTCATGCCGATCCCCGTATCGCGCACCCGGAGCACGATCGCCCCGCCGTCCCGCTCGGCTTCGAGCGTGATCAGGCCGCGCTCGGTGAACTTGCTGGCATTGGACAGCAGGTTGAGCAGCACCTGGCGCACGCGCGTCTCGTCGGACTGCATCGAGCCCAGGTCCGGCGCGGCGCGCAGCTCGAGACGGTTGCCGTTCTTCGCGACCAGGGGACGCACGGTCGTCGTCACCTGCTCCAGCAGCGGCGCGAGCGCGAACGTCTCGAGGTGCAGCTCCATCTTCCCTGCTTCGATCTTCGACAGATCGAGCACGTCGTTGATCAGCGCCAGCAGGTGCTTCCCCGCCGCGTGGATCTTCTGCAGATCGGGAACCGCCGCGCCGTCCCCGTGCTCGGCGGCGTCCTCCTGCAGCATCTCGCTGTAGCCGATGATCGCGTTGAGCGGGGTGCGCAGCTCGTGGCTCATGCTCGCCAGGAACTGGCTCTTCGCGCTGTTGGCCGCCTCGGCGTCGCGCCGCGCCGACAGCAGCTCCGTGATGTCGTGATACAGCGCCATCAACCCGACCCGCCGGCCGTTCACCATCACCGGCACTCCCAGCACCTCCACGTCCACCAGACTGCCGTCCTTGCGGCGCCGCTGGCTGATGACCTTCACCGGCCGGCGCGCCAGCGCCTGCTCGGTGTATCCCACGGCCTCCGAGCGCGTCGTCTCCGTGGTGATCAGGTCGTCCAGATTCTGGCCGATCACCTCCGCCTCGCGATAGCCGTACATCTTCTCGAAGGCGGGATTGCACGAGACGACCCGGTGCCCGACGTCGAGGGTCACGATCGCCACGGGGCTGTTCGACACCAGCTCCGCGAAGTACTGGCGCTGCTCCTGCGCCGCGGTGAACAACCGCGCGTTGGCGATCGCGATGGCCGCCTGCGGGGCGAACAGGTTCAGGAGGCGTAGATCGTCCTCGCCGAACCGCCGGTGCGGATCGCGGTCCATGAAGGCGATGGCCCCCACCAGCTCGCCGCCCACGACCAGCGGGGCCACCATGACCGCGTGGAAATCCACTGCGGCGTACTGCTCGGACCGCCCGGCCCATTCGAGGTAGTTGGGGATGAGCAGCGGCTCACGGGTCCGCGCCACGTACCCCATCGCCCCCTCGCCGACTGCCATGCGGGTGCCCGTGGTGTCGCGGTGGCCCACGTTGTGGCTGGCGACGATCTCGAGCTGCTGCGCGGGAGCGTCGTAGATCGCGAGCTCCCCGTGGCTCACCCGCAGCAGCGCGACCGCGCGCTCCAGCACGGATTGCAGCAGCGTGGACAACTCGAGCTGCGCCGAGAGGTCGGCCATCGTGGCGCGCAGCGCTGCCTGCTCGTCGGCGCGCTGACGCTCGGCGGCCAGCAGCCGCGCGCGTCCGATGGCGATCCCGGTCTGGTGAGCCGCCGCGGTCAGGATCTCGAGATCCTGCGCGTCGAAGGCGTTGGGCCGATTGCTCTCCACCACCAGCACGCCCACCAGCTCGCGGTTGATGAGCACCGGCACGTCCACCTCCGACCCTTCGTTTCGGGTCGGCAGGTAGCGGGTGTCGCGCGTCACCTGGGGTGTGTAATGCAGTTGGCCGTCGAGCAGCGGGCGCTCGCTCAATCCCTGGCCCGGTTTCACGCGCAGCCCTTCCGGCGCCTCCGCCCACCCCGCGCTCGCCACCAGCACGCGGTCGCCCGTGGGCGCATCGACCAGCAACAGCGCGACGAAGTCGTAGCCCAGCGCCTCGTCGCGCAAACGCTCGGCCACCGCGCGGCAGATCTCCGCCTCGGTCTCCGCCGTGGCGATCGCCGTGCTGAGGCGCATCAGTGCCGCGCCGCGATCGCGGGACGGAGTACGAGCGGCGGCGCGCCGCGCAGGGCGGGTCGGCGTGCGTTTGGGCAGTCGAAAGCCTTGGAGAAGAGGGTCCGGGAATATGACTCCGGCAACCGCCGGGCCGCCATCTTGCGTGACCGCCACACCCGGCGTATCACAAACCCGGTGCGGCCATTCGTTTTCCTGGTCTCGCTCGCAGTGCTCGGGTGTGAAGCCCCCTTCACCTTCCCTGCTCCGGTTGCGTCGGTCGTCGTCGCGCCGCTGTCAACCGATCTCCCCCAAGGCGAGCACCTGCAGCTCACGGCGACCGTGCAGGACTCCACCGGCCGGCCCGTGACGGGTCGCCCGGTGTTGTGGACGAGCTCCGACCCCGTACACCTCCCCGTATCGGCCACAGGGCTGGTGACGGGAATCGGTGCCGGCGCGGCGACGATCAGCGCCACCGTCGACGGCGTGAGCGGTGGCGCGCACGTCCGGGTCGTCGGCCGGGTCGCCCGCGTCACGATCGATCAGGGCGACATCACCCTCGTGCCGGGCGGCCTGGTCCCGCTCGTCGCCTCTCCCCGCGACTCGAGCGGCCTGGCGCTCGGCGGGCGCGTCGTGACGTGGGGCAGCAGCGATACGGTCGTCGCCCGCGTCTCCCCGACCGGTCTCCTCGAGGCGGTCGCCGCCGGCAGCGCGACCGTGACCGCCACGGTCGAGGGCGCGCGGGCCGCGGTCACGATCCAGGTGGCCCGCGTGCGCTTCACGTCGCTCAGCGCCGGCGAGTTCCGCCACACGTGCGCGCTCGGGGACGACGGCCGGGTCTGGTGCTGGGGGGAGAACGGACTGGGCCAGCTCGGCGTCGCCGCCCTGACGCAGAGTCCCTACGCGATCGGATCGAGCCCGGCTCCGGCGTTCGCCGACGTATCGGCCGGCGGGACATTCACGTGCGCCCGGACGGCCGCCGGCGCGGTCGAGTGCTGGGGATCGGGCGCCCGGGGCCGGCTTGGGAACGGCACGGCCGCGACGTCCGCGACGCCCAGTGCCGTACCGCTCGCCATGCCCTTGCTCACCCTCAACTCCGGCTGGAACCACAGCTGCGGCGTGAGCTCGGACGAGGGCGGCATCTGCTGGGGAGAGTTCCCCCAGGTGGGGGGCGGACCGGGGCCGATCGCCTGGACTCCGGTCAGCGTGCAGGGCGGGCACCGCTATCTGCAGATCGCGACCGGGGAGGGGTTCAGCTGCGGCCTCGACGCCGACAGCCTGGCCTACTGCTGGGGGATGAACTTCGCGTCGCGACTCGGCGTGGACGCGATATCCTCCTCGGCCGCGCCGGTCGCGGTTCGTGACTCGCTCCGGTTCCTGCAGCTCGCGGCGGGCGGGCTGCACGCGTGCGGCGTCACGTCATCGGGCGAGATCCGGTGCTGGGGCGAAAACCGCTCGGGCCAGCTGGGCGCGGCGGCGACGCTCGACAGCAGCGCCACCCCGCAATCGGTGGCCGGCGGGCTGTCCTTCACCGCCGTCGCTGCCGGGTCCCATTCCACCTGCGCCATCGCCACGGATGGGGCGGCGTACTGCTGGGGAGCGAACGACGCGGGACAGCTCGGGGCGCCCTCGAACGACTCGTGCGGCGGCACGCTCTGCAGCCGCACGCCGATCCCTGTGGCCGGCGGCCTCCGGTTCACGCTGATCTCGGTCGGCGATCTGCACGCGTGCGGCCTGTCGGTGGACGGCATCGCGTACTGCTGGGGGAAGAACGACCGCGGGCAGCTGGGCGACGGCACCCTCGTCGATCGCGCGGAGCCGACGCGGGTCGTGGGACAGCGCTAGAAGCCGCCTGCGGCTCTGCGGGCGATCATCCGCGAGACGTCCGATACCAGGGCGTAGGCGACACTGTCCTGCTCGATTCCGCCCGTCAGCACGACCAGGACGTAGGGCGAGCCACTCCCGGGCGCCGGGTACACGATTCCCGCATCGTGATAGACGACGCCCCCGATCCAACCGGTCTTGTGCGCGACGCGCGTCCCCGGCGGCAGCCCCGCCGGAATCCCCTCGGTGAAGGCCTGGCGGCCCAGGATCTCCAGCATCTCGCGGCACGCGGCGGGTGATGCCGCGCGGTACTGCGCCAGCGCGGTGAACAGCGCGCCCAGGTCGCGCGCCGTGGTGGTGTTGTTCATCCCCGCCCGATACGCCTTCCCATCCTCCACGCCGCGCAACACGAGGATCGAATCGGCGCCCAGCGCATGGGCCGTGGCGTTGGCGCGCTTCGCCCCGACGCGGTCGATCAGGAGGTTGGTGGCCAGGTTGGACGACACCGTCTCCATCAGCTCGATGAGCCGGCGGATCGGGAGCTGCCGCCCCGCCAGCTCGTACAACGACGAGTCGGAATCGTCGGCCCGGTCGAGCTGGTAGGGCGAGCCGTCCACGATCGAGCGGAAGGTGTTCGTGATGGGGACCGAATCGTCGAGCGAGAGCGCGCCGGCATCCCGGTCGCGGAACAGCTGGATCATCACCGGCACCTTCATCGTGCTCGCCGAGTGAAACCGGACGTCGGCGTTCACGAGCAGCGTGTCGCCCGTGCCCAGGTCCCGGAAATACACCCCGACCGCCCGCGCCGGCGCGCGGGCGATGCGCTGCTCGATCGCCGCGCGCAGAGAGTCGAGCCTCTGAGCGCCCAGGCGCCCCACCCCGGTCGTCACGAGGAGCAGCACGAACACACCGGAGCACCGGGTACGTTTCATGGGGCCGGAATATACCCGCCTCATGGGCGGCGCTCGTTGACGTCATTGCCCACTCGGGGCATCGTATTGACCCTATGACCGTCCCTTCGTCTCCGCCCTTCCTGCGCGCGGGTGAGCAGCTCGTGCGCATTCATTATTATCGCTTCTTCAGCGCCCAGGGATGCGCGCTGGGCAGTGTCGACATCGTCGTCGAGGAAGCGCTCGACGCCGAGGCGCCCGCGGCGGCCCGGTGCGTCGCCCGCCCGCAGCACGCCCGGCTCGTGACCCGGCCTGAGTACATCATTCGGGCGGAGACCGTGGACGCCGCTGTCCGGAGCCTCATCGAACGACTCCGCGCGCGGCCGCTCAGCGACGCATTTCTCCCGACCCAGTGAAAGGAGGGACCATGCCAGGCTCCTACGCACACCCCGAAGTGCTCGTCGATACGGCCTGGGTGGCCGAGCACCTGAGCGACCCGCAGGTCCGTCTCCTCGAGGTGGACGTGGACACCTCGGCCTACGACGAGGGGCACATCCCCGGAGCCGCCGGATTGCACTGGAGGCGCGACCTCGAGACCCCCGTGGCGCGCGACATCGCCAGTCCCGAACAGATCGAGGGTTTGCTCAGCGTCGCCGGGATCACCCCGGCGAGCACGGTGATTCTGTACGGCGACAACAACAACTGGTTCGCGACCTACGCCTGGTGGCTGCTCAAGTACTACGGCCACGCGGACGCGCGCATCATGAACGGCGGACGCAAGAAATGGATGGACGAGGGGCGGCCGATGACCAAGGACGTGCCCGCCCCCAAGCCCACCGCCTACAAGACCAAGGCACCCGATCCCTCCATCCGCGCCGTGCGCGACGAAGTCCTCGCCGCGGGGCGAGCGAAATCCGCGGCACTGGTGGACGTGCGCTCCCCCAAGGAATTCTCGGGCGAGCTGCTGGCGCCCGAGGCGCTGCCGCAGGAGGGCGCGCAGCGCGGCGGGCACGTACCCGGCGCCGCCAATATTCCCTGGGGAGAGAACGTCCAGGCCGACGGCACCTTCAAGCCGGCCGACCAGCTCCGGGCGCTGTACGAAAGCCGGGGCATCACGGCCGACCGGGACGTCATCGCCTACTGTCGCATCGGCGAGCGCTCCTCCATCGCCTGGTTCACGCTGAAGTATCTGCTCGGCTATCCCCGCGTGAAGAACTACGACGGGTCCTGGACCGAATACGGCAGCCTCGTCGGCGCGCCGATCGAGCGGTGAGAGACGCAACGTGAAGCTCGAAGCGCTCGAGCAGCTGATCGGCCTGCGGGTGACGTTGCGGCTCACCGCCGGCGCGCCGGGAGGGCCCCGCATCACGGGCCGCCTCATAGGAGTGCTGCGGGCGCTGGACGGCGCCGTGGTGACGATCGAGCCCGACGGCGCGGCCGTACCGCTGACCTGCCACGCGCATTACATCGAAACCGTGGAGCCCGCCTGACCAGGTCCGACCGCCCGGCGCGGGTGCTGCGCATGGCTCATCCGGCACGGGAGCGGCGTCGACAATCGAAGGGGGCATCATGCGGGAGCGGATGGACTACGGCGCGGTGGCGCCCGGCGCCAAGGACGCGATGCGCGGGCTCCAGCAATACGTGGACCGCTCGGGGCTGGAGCCGGGGCTGCTCGAGCTGGTCAAGACCCGGGCTTCGCAGCTCAACGGGTGCGC
>DATGDT010000104.1:0-2325 GCA_035310725.1 Gemmatimonadales bacterium | reverse complement strand
TTCATCTCCTACGCGAGTCCGTTTCGCCTGCGCGGCGTCACCGAGCGGGTGACGTTTCACGAGGTCGTGCCCGCGGACTATCCGCTGTTCGAGCAGTCGCAGTACGCCTTCGCCCTGGCGGTGAAGCAGCACGAGGTGGCGTTGCGCGAGGAGCTGCAGGTGATGCACGTGCACTATGCGATCCCGCACGCCGCCACCGCGTGGCTCGCGAAGCAGATGCTCGCCGAGGAGCGCGATCTCAAGCTGGTCACGACGCTGCACGGTACCGACATCACGCTGGTGGGGAAGGATCCGTCCTACTTCAGCCTCACCAAGTTCTCGATCGAGCACTCGGACCGGGTGACGGCCGTGTCCGAGTTCCTGCGCGACGAGACGCACCAGTTCTTCGGGTGCGACACCTGCGAGATCGTCGTGATCCCCAACTTCATCAATCGCGCCGAATACTTTCCGGCGTCCGACGCGGCGGCGCGCTGCCGGCTCGCCCCGGCCGACCACCGGGTGATCATGCACGTGTCCAACTTCCGGCCCGTGAAACGCGTGCAGGACGTGGTGCGCGTGTTCGCGGGGGTCCGCAAGACGATGAAGGCGACGCTCGTGCTGGCGGGCGATGGCCCCGACCACGACGCGGCCCAGCGGGAAGCGGCCAGGCTCGGTGTGAAGCGGGACGTCCGGTTCACCGGCCGCGTGGACGACGTCGCGGACATCCTGCGCGGTGCGGATCTCTTCCTGCTGCCTTCCGAGACCGAATCCTTCGGCCTGGCCGCGCTCGAGGCGATGGCCTGCGGTGTGCCGGTGATCGCGAGCCGCACGGGCGGGCTTCCCGAAGTCGTGGAAGACGGGGTGTCGGGCTTCCTCATGCCGGTCGGCGACGTCGCGGGCATGACCGAGCGGGCGGTCGAGCTGCTCAAGGATCCCGCCCGCTACGCGGCGGTGCAGCGCGAAGCGTTGCGCCGTGCGGGGGATTTCTCGGCCGACCGGATCGTCCCGCAGTACGAGCGGCTCTACGAGGAAGTCCTGCGTGACTGAGTGGTGGCGCGTCACGCGAGGGCACAATCTGGCGATCGCGGCGGCCGGCGTCCTGGCCGGCGGATGGATCGCCCTCGGGACCGTCGCGGTGCCGAAACTGCTCGCCTTCGCCGCGTTGTCGGGCGTGGGCCTGGGCGCGGCGGGCAACGTCGCCAACGATCTCGCCGATGCCTCGCTCGACCGCCTGAACCCCGCCGCGGCGGGGCGACCGCTTGCCGCGGGGCGGATGCCGCGCGAGACGGCGCACTTGCTGGTGTGGCTCGGAGCGCTCGGCGGGCTGGGCGCCGCCGCTCTCGTTTCCGGCCGGCAGGTCGTGGCCGGGCTCGGCGCGCTCCTGGTGATGCTCGGCTACTCGCCGTTGCTCAAACGACACGGACTCCCGGGGAACCTGGCGGTGGCCGGCATCGCCGGGCTGCCGCTGTTCTATGGCGCGCTCGCCGTGGGCCGGCCGGCGGCCGGTCTCGTGCCGTGGGTGCTCGCGGCGTGGATCCACCTGACGCGCGAGCTGGCAAAGGATCTCCAGGACGAGCCGGGCGACCGGGCTCAGGGACGCCGCACGCTCCCGGTGCGGCTCGGGCGTCCCGGCGCCGCCCGAATCGCGTGGTGGTGCTGCCTTGCCTTCGTACCGCTGTCGATCGTCCTGCCGCTGGTGGCGCGTTATGGCGCGGTGTATTTCGGTGTGGCCGTGGCGGCCCAGCTGCTCGTGCTGGCCGCCGGGCGCGGGTTGCTGCGTGAGCGATTCGCCCGGTCCAGTTTGCTGCTCAAGCTGGCCATGGTCGTCGGTCTCGCGGCACTCGTCCTCGGCGGACTCGCGTGAGCGGGACGGGACTGACGCTCGACGGTCTGCCGGGCGCGGTGCTGGCGCGCCGTTGGGGAGTCCCCGGGTGCCGTCTGGCGCGGGAGGTCGGCTCGGTGCTCGACACGGCGCACATGCTTGGACAGGAAGGCGCGCCCGCAGGTACGGTCGTGATGGCCGACGCGCAGACGGCGGGGCGGGGGCGCAACGGCCGGACCTGGTACTCCCCTCCGGGCGGCATCTGGCTGGCGCTGCTGCTGCGGCCGCACACCGCCGGGCTCGGCGTGATGGCGATCCGCGCTGGACTCGTCGTGGCCGACGTCGTGGATGAGCTGCTGGGGGCGTCGCTGGCGACCATCAAGTGGCCCAACGACGTGCTGCTGAGCGACCGGAAGCTGGCCGGGGTGTTGTGCGAGGGACGGTGGCAAGGTGATTCCCTGCAGTGGCTGGCGGTGGGCATCGGGGTGAACGTGACGAACGAGATCCCGTCAGAGCTGCGGGGG
>DATGDT010000103.1:0-27521 GCA_035310725.1 Gemmatimonadales bacterium | reverse complement strand
CTCCCAGCGCCGCCAGCGCGAGGTGGGTGAGTAGGTCCGCTCCACCGGACGCGGGCGGTAGGGCACCGGGCGGGCCGGGTCCGACACGTACTGATCCCAGCCGGTCGCGGCGCTCGGCGCCCGGAAGGAGAGCCCGCCGTCCGGCTGGAAATACAGACGTCGGTGCGCGACCCCGGCGGGGGGCCAGTGATCGAACGTCCGCCATTCATTGGTGCCGGCGTCGAACACCGTCGCCTCGTCGAACCTCCCGTCGCCCTGGCCCTTCAGCCAGTAGGCGAACCAGCGCGATTGCAGGGCGCGGAAGTCCGCCCCCGTCGACCGGTCGAAGCGGATATTGCCCAGCGCGATCCCGGAATCCGCGAACCACTGTCCGTGGTACCACGGTCCCATCACGAGAAAATTCCTCGCAGTGCTGTCGCTGCGCTCGAGCGCCTTGTAGGAGGCGAGGGGCCCGTACTCGTCCTCCTGGTCCCACCATCCGCCCACCGTGAGGGTGGGGACGGTCGTGTGGGTGAAGTAGCGCGGCAGCGCACGCGCCTGCCACGCCGAGTCGTACGCCGGATGGGCCACGAAGCGCCGCCAGGTGGGCCAGCGATCGGCGCCGACGGCGGCCGCGAGGGCGCCGAGCGTGGGGAACGACCGGTACCACTCGTAGGTGTCGTAGCGCGCCGGCGAGGGCGTGACGCTCAGGTCGGGCGAGGCCTCCATCATCCAGGCATACTCGAGCCCGTAGCTGAGGCGGAACGCACCCTGGTGGAAGAAGTCGTCGCCCATCCAGGTGTCGCCCATCGGGGCCTGCGGGCTGATCGCTTTGAGCGCCGGGTGCGCGCCGATGCCGCCCACGGCCGTCAGCCAGCCGGGATAGGAAATGCCGAAGATCCCGACGCGGCCGTTGTTGAACGGCACGTGCTTCACGAGCCAGTCGATGGTGTCGTAGGTATCCGTGCTCTCATCGGTGCCCGCGTGTCCGGAATGCGGCGGGCGATTCATGTCGAACGTTCCCTCGGACTTGAAGCGGCCGCGGATGTCCTGGAACACCATGATGTAGCCGTCGAGGCCGAGCATGGCGGCGGCGTGCGGAACGCCCGCCGCCGGGCCGTCCGCGCCGTAGGGCGTGCGCTGCATGAGAATCGGGTGCGGCAGGGTGTCGCGCGGGGCGACGATGATCGTGTGCAGCCGCAACCCGTCGCGCATCGGGATCATGGTGTCGGTCGCGACGAACGCCGAGTCCGGGGCGGGCTGCTGCGCCTGCGCAATGGGGACTGCCGGGATCGTGATGGCGATGAGCGCGCAGGCGAGACGATGCACGGGCCCTCCTAGGCCGCGGGCTGGTAGGCGCAGAACGGATCGGACCCCATCGGGTCGCCCGTCATCGAGTACGCGCGGGCGCGGGAGCCGCCGCACGCCCAGCGGAAGTCGCATCCCTGGCACTTGCCCGAGAGCGCGTTCATGTCGCGCAGCGCCAGCAGGGCCGGCGCCTCCCGGTAGATCTCCGACAGGCGCCGCTCGCGGACGTTGCCGAGCAGCGGATGCGGCAGGAAGCCGGCCGGGTAGACCTCTCCCCGATGCGAGACGAACACGACACCGTTGCCGTCGCGGGCACCGAAGCCCATCCGCTTGGCGGCCGAGCCGAGCGCCGCCCGGGGCATTCCCTCCGCCAACTTGCGCTCGATCCAGTAGCGGCGATAGTGGGGCGCCTCGATGGTCCCGACGTGAAACGGCGCCTCGGCCCCCGTTTCGTAGACCCAGCCGAACAGCCGCTCCACCTCCTCGGCACTGGGGATACCGAGCGCGGCGCCGCGACCGACCGGGACCAGCAGAAACAGGCTCCAGCGGCGCACCGGTGGCGCGGCGCGATCGCGCAGCAGCTCGTACAGCGCCGGCAGATGCTCCATCGTTTGACGCGTCACGGTCGTGTTGACCTGCACCGGCAGCCCGACTTCGCGCGCCCAGCCCAGGACGGTGAGCGCACGGTCGAAGGTCCCCGGGACGCCGCGGAACGCGTCGTGGATCTCGGGCGTCGGTCCGTCGAGGCTGACGCCGAGCGCGGCCACCCCCAGCTCCTTGAACCGGGCGATAGCGTCGCGAGTCACCGTGGGCGTCGTGCTCGGCGTGATCGACACCGGCAGGCCGATACTCCGGCCGTAGGCGATCAACTCGAACAGGTCGGGGCGCTTCATCGGGTCGCCGCCGGTGAGGATGAGCATGCTGCCCATGCTGTGGATGTCGTCGAGCAGCGCCCGGGCCTCGGCGGTATCGAGCTCGAGCGGATCGCGAGAGTGGATGGCGTCGGCGCGACAGTGCCGGCACGCCAGATCGCAGGCGATCGTCATCTCCCAGTAGACGTTGCGGGGCGCTCCGGCGTAAACGAAGCCGGGATAGGAGTCGCCGACCAGCGTCGCATCCGCGATCATACTGCCGCCTCTCTGGCCGCGGCGAAGGCCTGCCGCGCGGCCGCTTCGGTGAGATCCAGCTCGGCCGCGCCGTGCGCCGCCGACAGGAATGCCGCTTCGAATTGCGCCGGCACCCAGTACACGCCAGCGGACAACATCGCCTGGAAGAACCGGGCGAATCGTGCAGTATCGCAACGCCGCGCGCTCTCCCAGTCGGTCACGGCTGCAGCGGTGAAGAAGACCGTGAGCATCGTGCCGGCGCGATTCACGACCACCGGCACGCGCGTGGCGCGGGCCACATCGACGAGACGCCGCGCGAGATCGGCGGTGGTGCGGTCGACGCCCTCCCATACACCGGGCTGCTCGAGCGCCGTGAGCGTGGCGATTCCCGCGGTCATCGCGAGGGGATTGCCGGACAGCGTGCCGGCCTGATACACGGGTCCAGCCGGGGCAATCAGCTCCATGATCTCCCGGCGGCCTCCGTAGGCTCCCACCGGCAGGCCGCCGCCGATGACTTTGCCGAGGGTCGTGAGATCGGGGACGATGCCCGTCAGCCCCTGGACGCCGCCCGGATGGACGCGGAACCCCGTCATCACTTCGTCGAACACGAGCAACGCCCCGTGCGCGCGCGTCAGGGAGCGCAGCCCCTCGAGAAAGCCCTGAGCGGGCGGCACCACGCCCATGTTGCCGGCGACCGGCTCGACGATGACGGCCGCGATGTCGCGCGGGAACGTCTCGAAGAGCCGCTCCACCGCGACGAGGTCGTTGTAGGGGGCGACGAGCGTGTCGGCTACCGTCGCCGCCGGCACGCCGGGGGAGTCGGGAAGCCCCAGTGTCGCCACTCCCGACCCGGCCTGCACGAGCAGGAGATCGGCGTGCCCGTGATAACAGCCGGCGAACTTCACGAGCTTGGTCCGGCCCGTGAACGCCCGTGCCAGGCGCAGCGCGCTCATCGTGGCTTCCGTGCCGGAGCTGACGAAGCGCAGCAGCTCCATGCTCGGCACAAAGCGCCGCACCAGGCGCGCCAGGTCGAGCTCGAGCGGGCTCGGCGCACCGAAGCTCGTGCCGCGCTCCAGCGCCGCTCGCAAGGCGTCGATGACGCGCGGGGGGGCATGACCGAGGATCAACGGGCCCCACGACAGCATGTAGTCCACGTAGCGCCGGCCGTCCACGTCCTCGAGCCAGGCCCCCGAGGCCCGTGCGATGAATCGCGGCTCGCCACCGACGGCGCGGAACGCGCGCACCGGTGAGTCCACGCCTCCGGGAAGGAGGTCGAGCGCCTCGCGAAACAGCTCCGCCGAGCGGGTGGTGACCGCGGGAGACGCGCTCATGCGGCCGCGCCCATCGAATCGAGCGCCGCCTGTGCCGCGGCCCAGCCGGAGGCGATGCAGTCGGGGATGCCGACGCCGCGATACGACGCGCCGGCGAGCAACAGCCCGGGGTGGCCGGCCGCGAGCATGGAGATCCGCTCCAGCCGCGCCAGGTGACCCACGACGTACTGTGGAATGGACCGTGGCCAGCGGAACACGCGCGCCAGCGCCGGCGCGGCGGTCACGCCGAACAGCTGCGCCAGCTCGTGCCTCGCGAGGTCCACCAGCCGGTCGTCGGGAGCGCCGACGATCGCTTCGTCACCGGCGCGTCCGATGAAGAAGCGCACCAGCACGCTCCCCGCCGGGACACGCTCGGGGAACTTGTTCGAGGTCCAGGTGCAGGCCACGATGGGCCCGCCCTCGGCGCGCGGCGACACGTAGCCGTAACCGTCGAGCGGGCGCGGCACGGCCGACGCGGGGAAGGCGAGTGAGACGGTGGCGGTGGACACGAATGGAATGTCGGCGAGCTCGCGGGCGAGAGCCGGGTCGAGTGCCTCGAGCAGCCGCGCGCTCACGTGCGCCGGCGTCGCGAGCAGCAGGCGCCGGGCGACCATGACGGTGCCGTCACCCAGGACGATGCGATAGGCGGCGCCCTGGGTGCCGATCTCCGTCACGCCGATGCCGCAGCGCACCGCGCCGATGGGAAGACGCGCCATGAGCGCATCCACGAGCTCGCCCAGGCCGCCCGCCGGAGTGACGAACCCCATCGGGACGTCGTTCGAACCCGAGGGACGCGGCGGCGAGCGGCGCAGCATTGCGCGCAGGACGCTCCCTTGCTCGCGTTCCAGGCTCGCGAGCTGCGGAAAGGTGGCGGCGAGCGACAGGGCCGATCCGTCCCCGGCGAAGATGCCGGAGAGGAGCGGCTCCACCAGCCAGTCGTAGGCTTCGGCGCCGAACCGGCGCGTGACGAACTGTGCGATGCTTTCGTCTTTCGCCGTACTGCGGCCGGGCAGCAATACCTCGCAACCCGCACGCAGCCGGCCGAGGGGCGAGAGCACCCGGGTCTTGAGCAGCGGTGCGATGCGGGAGGGCACGAGACCGGTGAGTCCTTCGGGCAGCTCGTGCAACCGGCCGCCGCGGCGGACGTAGGTCCGGCGGTGGGAGGGATCCGTGCCGCGCAGCCGCTCCGTCAGTCCCAGAGAGCGCGCGAGGGCGAGGCCGGCGGGCTTCGCCGCGAGAAAACAGTCGGGACCCCCCTCGATCACCAGGCCGTCCACTTGCTCGGTGGCGATCTTGCCCCCGAGCCACGGGGATGACTCGACGAGCACGAAGGGCGCGCCGGACTCCGCCAGCCGCTCGGCCGCGGCGAGTCCGGTGATGCCCCCACCCACGATGAGCGTGCCGGTCACGACGGGCCGTGGGGTGCTCACACCCACCCCCGCTGCCGGGCGGTGTCGCGCACCAGCCCGGCCAGACCGGCCATCATCGCCGGATGGTCGTTCACCATCACGGTTCGCTCGAGCCGCACACCTTGCTGCTCGGCGTGCCGCCGCAGCTCGATGTCCAGGTCGTAGAGCACTTCCACGTGCTCGCAGGTGAAACCGATCGGGGCGACGAGCACACAGCGGTGGCCGGATGCGGCCAGCTCGTCGAGCATGGCGGTCGCGTCGGGCCCGAGCCAGGGATCGCGCGTGAGCGCCGCGGACTGGTAGGCGAAACGGTGTTCCCGCGCGCCGATCCGCGGCAGCACGGCCTGCACCGTCGCCGCGAGCTGCTCGGGGTACGGGTCGCCCCATTCGAGAATCCGCTGCGGCAGGCTGTGCGCGGTGAAGATCACGGCGACGTCGTCCCGCACCTCAGCGGGGAACAGCGCGATCCCGTCGTGGATCCGCGCCGTCAGGGCATCGAGGTAGCCGGGCAGCAGATGCCACTCCCGGATGGGCGCCACCTCCAGCCCGCCGCGCGCCTCCTCGACCTGCTGGAAATAGAGGTCGATACTCATACGGGAGTAGTGCGGCGCCATCACGAGGCCGACCACGCCGCGCGTGCCCATGTTGTCGAACCGCGCCAGGGCGGTCCGGATGCGGGGACGCCAGTGCCGCATGCCGACGATGGTCGTGAACGCGTTCCCGCCCCCGTTGCCGTCGAGCGCGCTCTGGAGGGCGCGCGCCTGGGCCTCGGTGCGCTCGAGGATGGGAGAGCGTCCGCCGATCGCATCGTAGCGGGACTTGATCTCTGCCACGACGCTGGGAGGGGTGGGCCGGAAGCCGCGCACGTCCAGCAGATAGGGCTCCACCTCGTCGATGGAGCTCGGCCCTCCGTAGGCCATCACCAGGACCCCGACCGGTGCACCCATCGTCAGACCGTCAGCTCGTGGACCAGATCCACGACGGCGCGCACCTGATCCACCGGCGTGCCCGGCAGAATGCCGTGTCCCAGGTTGAAGATGTGGCCGGGTCGCCCGCCGGCGCGCCGCAGGACGTCGCGCACCCTGCGCTCGAGCTCGGGCCGCGGGGCGAACAGGGCCACGGGGTCCAGGTTGCCCTGCACGGCGCGGTCCTCTCCGATCCACGCCCACCCTTCATCGAGCGGTACGCGCCAGTCGAGGCCGATCACGTCGCCGCCGGCGTCGCGCATCACCTCGAGCAGCGTGGCCGTCTCGACGCCGAAATGAATGAGGGGAACGCCGGTCGCTGCGAGTCGCTCGAACAACTTGCGGGACCAGGGGAGCACGTAGCGGCGATAGTCGTCGGGTCCCAGGGCGCCGGCCCAGCTGTCGAACACCTGGAGCGCCTGCGCTCCCGCCTCGACCTGTGCCGTGAGGTAATCGCCGAGCACCCCGGTCAGGCGGGCCATCAGGGCATCCCACGTCTCGGGGGCGCCGTACATCAGCCGCTTGGCCTCGATGAAGTGGCGCGTGGACCCGCCCTCGATGGCGTAGCAGGCGACGGTGAAGGGCGCTCCAGCGAACCCAATGAGCGGCACCTGGTCGTCGAGGGCGCGCCGCACGCGTCGCACCGTTTCGAGGACCGGGGAGAGAGCGTCGCGCACGTCTACGGGGGCGAGGCGCGCCACCGCGGCGGCGTCGCGCACCGGATTCGCAATCACGGGACCCTCGCCCGCCGCGAACTTCAGATCCAGGCCCATGGGCACGAGCGGCAGCAGGATGTCGGCGAACAGGATCGCGGCGTCCACGCCGAGGCGGCGCACCGGCTGCAGTGTCACTTCGGTCGCGAGCTCCGGGTCGGCGCAGATCTCGAGGAGCGAATGCCGCTCGCGGATCGCGCGGTACTCGGGGAGGTAGCGGCCGGCCTGGCGCATGAACCAGACCGGGGTGTGCGCCGTGGGCTCGCGCTGCGCCGCGGCCAGGAATGCGGGCGCCGTCTTCGTGGTACTCACACCCACCTCGCGAGGGCGTCGAAGTCCGGCTGGTGGATGGCCGTATGGAGCGGCGTGTCGCGCTCGGTGTAGGGCCGCCCGGCGGTGCTGCGCAGGTCCGTGACCAGGCTGGAGAAACGCAGCAGGTTCTGCGTCTCGTAGACGACGACGAACTCCTGGTCCTGCAGCCCGGTCGAATACAACAGCAGCTGGGTGATGTCCTCGTACTGCTTCCCCAGCTTGATGTGCTCCATCATCATGTCGCGCCGCTCGTCGCGGCTGCGCTGGTACCAGTCGTCGGTCTTGGTGAACGGGTACATGACGAGGTAGGGCTGCCGCTCCGCGGCGAAGGGATCGATTTCCTGGCGCGAGCGCGTGCGCGTGTATTGCGAGGGTTGGGTGAATCCCCACAGCGCGGTGCGCAGGGTGAGCGTACGCCGCAACGGCGCGAGGCGCGCGGCGAAGTCGCCGAAGAAGCGGGCCGGGATGCCGAGGCCGTCGCCGGCGATCGCCGACCAGACGAGCAGATCGCTCGCCGACTCCACGCCGAACGTCTGGTAGAGATGCAGTGCATCGACCGTCCCGCGCAGCGACTCGATCGCGCCGCACAGCGCACGCTGCCGCTCCGCCGGGCCTTGCGCCCAATGCTCGTCGGTGAAGCCGATCAGGGCGAAATGATTGAAGGTCTGTGGGGTCGGTTCGGCCATGCTCGGCTCCTTCAGCCCTCGCGCAGCCAGCGCGCGGCATCCTTGGCGTGGTAGGTGATGATCAGGTCGGCGCCGGCGCGCCGGATTCCCGTGAGGATCTCGAGCACCGCACGCCGCTCCTCGAGCCACCCCGCCCGGGCGGCGGCCTTCACCATCGCGTACTCCCCGCTGACGTTGTAGGCGGCGAGCGGGAGGCCGGGAAAGCGGTCGCGGGTGCTGCGCACGATGTCGAGGTAGGGCAGGGCCGGCTTCACCATCAGGAGATCGGCGCCCTCGGCCACGTCCAGCTCGCTTTCGCGCAGCGCCTCGCGGGCATTCGCCGGGTCCATCTGGTGGCTCCTGCGGTCGCCGGACTGCGGGGCGCCCTGCGCGGCGTCACGGAACGGCCCGTAGAACCCCGAGGCGAACTTCGCCGAGTAGGACATGATCGGGATGTGCTCGAACCCGGCCGCGTCGAGCGCGGTACGGATCCCTGAGACCATGCCGTCGAGCATCGCCGAGGGCGCCACCACGTCCGCACCGGCCCGGGCGTGCGATACGGCGATGCGCCCGAGCACCTCGACGCTTTCGTCGTTCAGCAGGTAGCCCGCCGGCAGGTGGCGGTGGACGTGACCGGGCGCAGAGCCGTTCAGGAGGCCGCAGTGCCCGTGGTCGGTGTACTCGCACAGGCAGACGTCGGTCATCACCACGGTGTGCGGCGCCGCCGCCTTGATGGCGCGCACGGCGCGCTGGATCACGCCCTCGGCCGCGTACGCGGCGCTCCCCACCGGGTCCTTCTCGGCCGGGAGGCCGAACAGCAGGACCGCAGGAATCCCTGCCGCGGCTGCGGCCGCGGCTTCCTCAGCCACGGCCTGCACCGGCCACTGCGACACTCCGGGCATCGAGGCGACCGCCACCGGGGCGTTGGCGATTTCCGTCACGAACAGGGGGTAGACGAAGAGGGAGGGCTCGAGTCGCGTCTCGGCCGTAAGCGCACGCAGGCTCTCGGTCAACCGCAGGCGACGCGGGCGCGCGATCATGCGAACCGCTCGACCAGGGCGCTCACCAGCCCGGGCACCGTGTGCACCACCGGCTGGACGTGGACGGCAAGCCCGTTCGCCCGGGCCGCGTCCGCCGTAACCGGCCCGATGCAGGCGATCACCACGCCGTCGAGCAGCCGCGCGGCGCGTCCGTTGAGGAGGAGAAAGAAGTTGTCCACCGTCGACGCGCTGGTGAACGTCGCCGCATCGACACCCTGCTCGAGCTCGGCCAGGCCAAGAGGATCGGGAGCAGCGGGGAGCGTCTCGTAGACGATGACGTCTTCCACGGCGGCGCCACGCCGCGTGAGCTCCAGCGCCAGCGCCTCGCGCGCTCCCGCTGCGCGGGGGAAGAGCACGCGCTGCCCATTCACTTCCGCCAGCTCCTGACCGAGCCGCTCCCCCAGGAACTCCGAGGGAACGAAGTCCACGCGTGCGCCGCGGGCGGTGAGTGCGCGTGCGGTCCCGGGCCCCACGGCCGCGATCCTCACCCCCGGTGGTATGGCTCCCGCCCGGAGCGCCAGCCGTTCGAAGAACGCGGCGACACTGTTCGCGCTGGTGAAGGCGATCCAGGCATAGCGGTCGAGCGCGTCGATCGCGCGGTCGAGCGGCGCCAGGTCCTGTACGGGGCGGATGTCGATCGTCGGGAACGAGATGGGGCGCGCGCCGAGCGTTGCGAGCGCCGTCTCCAGCTCATGGCTTTGCGCGCGCGGGCGCGTGACGAGGATGCGGCGTCCCACCAGGCCGCTCAGCACAGCAGCGCCCCCGCCCCGAGCGCCGCGGCCTCCCGCGCGAGGCGCGCGGCGAGCTCGAGCGCCTGTTGTGGCGCGGCCTCGCCCGACACCCGAATGACGCGGCCGCCGTCGAGCGCCGCGACCAGGCCCCGCAGGCGGAGTCGCGTCCCGGCGGCCGTCGCGCCGACTTCGCCGAGCGCCGCGATCGGCGCCGCACAGCCGCCACCCAGCGCCGTGAGGAACGCGCGTTCCGCAGTGGTCGTCGCCCGGGCCACCGGATCGTCGAGCGAGGCGATCAGCGCGCGGGTGGTTGCGTCGGCGGCGCGGCACTGGATCGCGAGCGCGCCCTGTCCGGGCGCCGGGAGCATGACGTCGAAGGGCAGGTACTCGGTGATCGCGTTCTGCAGCCCGAGCCGCTCCACGCCGGCCGCGGCGATGACGATGGCGTCGTACTCCCCGGCGAGCGCGCGGCGCACGCGGGTGTCGACGTTGCCGCGCAGCGGCACGATGCGGAGGTCGGGCCGCGCGGCGCGCAGCTGGGCGATGCGCCGGGTGCTGGAGGTGGCGACGGTCGCGCCGCCCGGCAGGGTCGCCAGCGTGTGGCCGGCGCGGGCGATCAGCACATCGCGCGGATCGGCGCGCTCGCACACCGCCGCGATCACGAGGTCGTCGGCGATCTCGACCGGCAGATCCTTGAGGGAGTGCACCGCGAAGTCGATGGCACGCTCGCGCAGGGCGGCTTCGAGTGCCTCGGTGAACACGCCCTTGCCGCCGATTTCGGGAAGCGGGCGGTCCAGCACGCGGTCGCCTTCGGTCGAGATCGGGACCTCCTCGCAGCGCGCGCCCACCGACTGCCGCAACGCCTCCATCACCCGGGCGGTCTGCCAGCGCGCCAGCCGGGACTTCCGGGTTCCGCCGCGCAGTGTGGGGGGCGTCGTGGCGGTCGTCACGCGGCGCCCATTCCCGAGCCCTGCGGCCCGCCGTCCAGACCGAACAGCCTGCGGGTGACGTCGCTGTAGGTGCGCGCCTGCTCGGGGTCGCGCGTCTCGCGCAACCGCCGGGTCGGCTCGTGCAGCAGCTTCGTGACGAGCGACTGTGAGAAGGACTCCAGCTCGGCGGCCAGCTCGGGAGGCAGGGGACCGATACGGCGCCGCAGCCGCTCGATCTCGCGCTGCCGGATCGTCTCCCCGCGGGCGTGGATCTGAGTGAGGAGCGGCCGCAGGGTCATCCCCTGGCGCCACGTTTCGAAGTGCTGCACCTCTTCGGACACGATGCGCTCGACGGCGGGGATCTCGCGGCGTCGCAGGTCCAGGTTGTCGCGCAGCCGCTCCTGCAGGGCATCGAGGTCGTACACCTGGACGCCGGGCAGCTGCGCGACTTCGGGCTCCACGTCGCGCGGCACCGCGATGTCCACGAAGCAGCGCCGGCGACCGTCGCCGGCCGGCCCGATCGCGCGCTCCACCAGCTCGCGGGTCACGACCGCGTGCGGCGCCCCGGTCGAGCAGAGGATCGCGTCCGCGGCGCGCACCGCGGCTTCGAGATCGTGCCAGCCGAGCGGCGTCGCGCCACCCCAGTCCCGGGCGACCGCTTCCGCGTGGGCCGCGGTGCGGCTGATTACGCTGAGCCGCCGCACGCCGCTCTCGCGCAGCGCGAGCCCCGCGAGCCGGCCCATCTTCCCCGTGCCGACCACGAGCACCGCCATGCCCTCGAGATCGCCGCTGACTTCCGCCAGCAGCCGCACCGCCTCGGTGCTCACGCTGGCCGGGTGCCGGCAGATCCCCGTCTCGGTGCGCGCCCGCCGTCCGGCGCGGGTCGCGGCGCGGAAGGCGGCTTCGAGCACCGGTCCGGTGGCGCCTTCGCTCGCCGCCGTCTGGAACGCCGTCGCCACCTGACCCAGCACCTCGGATTCCCCGACCACCATCGAGTCGAGCCCCGCGGCGACGCGGCACAGATGGCGCAACGCGGCCAGCCCGGTGTCGCCGTAAGTGTGCGGGCGCAACATGGGGAGCGGCAGGCCGGAGATCGCCGCGAGCAGCTGCAGCAGCGAATCGGAGATGTCCGGCGGGTGGGACGCGCCGTCTACCGGAGCGGCGTACAGCTCCGTGCGATTGCAGGTGGAGAGGATGACGAGCTCGCCCAGACCCGCGCTGGACCCGAGCTCGCGAACCTCGGGGGCGCGCAGCACGTCTCGCTGCGCCTCGGGACCGAGGGCCAGCCGCTCACGCAGGGAGAGCGGCGCGGTGCGGTGGTTGATGCCGGTGCATGCGAGCGGCATGCCCGCATGCTAGGCCCGGTCTTCATGAAGCACTATTCGGAGGGTTTCCTCCGTAGTTCTACGTCAGCGCGACTTCATGCTGGCTTCATCGGACTCCCAGCTCATCGAGGTGCCGCAGCATGTCAGCCGGATCCTGATAGACCCGGTACGCGCCCGAGCGCTCCAGCTCGTCCTGCCCGTAACCGCCTGACAGCAATCCGACGCCGAGCGCCCGGGCCCGCTGCGCGGCGAGCAGGTCCCAGACGCTGTCCCCGACGACCACCGATTCCGTGATCGGGATCCCCAGCCGCTCGGCTGCCGCAAGGAAGAGGTCGGGGTCGGGCTTGGCGTGTTCCACCTGGTCGCGTGTGACGACGGGGACTCCGGCAGGAACGCCGAGCATCTCCAGGGTCGGCCGGGCGCTCTCGATCCAGCCGCTGGTGGCGACCGCCCAGGGAACGCGGAGGCGGGTGAGGTGCGCCAGCAAGTCGCGGGAACCGGGCAGCGGCCGGACCGTCCCCGCCATCCGCGCGTAGGCCTGGGCGTGGAACCGGCGCACCTGCTCCGCCTCCTCGGAGCTCATCTCGCGTCCCGTTTCCCGCAGGAACGCGTTCACCAGCAGCCCGCCACTCATGCCGATGCGCCGGTGGATGCGCCACACCGACAACGGAACCCCGACCCGCTCCAGCGCCTCGCGCCAGGCGAGCACGTGCTGGTACACGCTGTCCACCAGCGTGCCGTCGAGATCGAACAGGAACGCCGGAGACCCGCTCATCCCGGAAATCTACGGGCTATTTCCCCTCTTCGTGGGCCTCGGCCGGCCGTGCCGGCTGGACCTCACCGGGGCCGCTCTGGCTCGCGTACATGCTCGCCGCGCCGTGCCGATAGACCAGCTCGCCGCCCGAGCGCCCGACGTTGTAGCCCGCGCCGAGCAGGCCGAACGCGCCGAGCGTCGCGACGATGCGCGCCGCCCGCCCGGTCAGCCCGGGAGCGAGGCCCAGGCCGGTGACGACGACCAGCACGCCGGACAGCACCATGAACAGCTCGGCGGATTCTTCGTGCGAGTGCAACGGTTGACGGCCGACGACGTCCTCGACACGCTCTTCCTGGGCCTTGCCGGTCTGCACGGCGAGGAAGGCGGACAGCGTCAGGGCGGCGGCCAGGGCGACGGGGAGCAACCAGGCGCGGCGGGCCGCGGCGCCTCGTTGGATCATCCACAGCGCGCCGATCGCCACGAGGGGCAACAGCACCGCGAACACGATCGGGAAATGCACCAGCGACGGGTGCAGCGGGTTGGGAATCATACGGGTATCCTCTGTCTGGTTGAGCGCGCAACATGCAGTGGGCGGCCGCGCCGCGGTATCCGACGTTCGACAGCCTCGCGGGGCAATTTCCCACCTCCGGCAAAAGACAGAGGGTTGGTATGGATGAAGGAACCGACAGACGACTGCGGCTCGTGCTGGCGTTCGTGCTGTTCGGCATCGCGGTCGCGGCAGGGATCGACCTGGCGCTGGACGCCCCCAGCAGCTGGCTATCGTTCCACGCGATTTACGAGCTGGTTGTCGTCGCGGGCGCACTGGTCACGGCGACGGCGTTATGGCTCGGGTGGGTCCGGGCGGAGCGCTCGGTGGCCGCGATGCGGCGCTCGCTGGCCGAACGCGGCGCCGAGGCCGATGCGTGGCGGGCGCGGGCGCACACCGCCCTCGCGGGCTTGTCGGGGGCGATCGACGAGCAGTTCCGGACCTGGAAGCTCACTCCGACAGAGCGGGAGATCGCGCTGGAGTTGTTGAAAGGGCGGAGTCACAAGGAAATCGCGGCAGCGACCGGACGCAGCGAGCGCACAGTGCGCCAGCACGGGGTCGTCGTCTACCAGAAATCGGGGCTGGGGGGACGCGCGGAGCTGGGGGCGTTCTTCCTGGAAGGGCTCATGCTCCCCCGCCAGGACTAGGCGCGCACGGAGGAGGGACCGTCGGTGCGAATCCGCAACAGTCTCGTCACGATTCATCTCTGGGTCGGTCTGGTCGCCGCCCCGTTCCTGTTCGTCCTCGGGCTCACCGGCGCCATCATGGTGTTCGAGAACGAGATCGCCGATGCCGTGAACCCAAAGCTGGTGCGCGTCCACCCGGCGGGTCCGGCCCTCTCACTCGGCGATCTGGAATCGAGGATCCGCACGAGATATCCGGGATACCGCCTGCTGAGGGTCAGGCTTCCCCCGGACGCGCAGCACTCGGTGGGCGTCGATGCACTGGCGCCGGACGACAGCACGGAAGTGGCGCTGTTCGTCGATCCCTACTCGGGGAAGGTGCTGGGGACGGCGGCGGAGCAGAGCGGCATCCCGCAATGGATTCATGGGCTGCATACGCACCTCCAGGCCGGCCGGACGGGGTCCACGATCGTGGGGAGTCTCGGCCTCGTGCTCCTGTTCCTGTCGCTTTCAGGGCTGATCCTGTGGTGGCCTGCCAAGATCTTCCGTGTGCATTGGAGCGGCACCACGAAGCGGGTCGTGTTCTACGCGCACAACGCGCTGGGCGTCTATTCGTGGGTGTTCCTGCTGCTGTTCTCGGTGACGGGCGCGGTGATTCACTGGGATGGCCTGACCGCGGGGTGGATCGACCGAGTCACGGGCTCCACCCCACCTCAGCCCTTCCCGCGCCAGGCGCCCGCGTGCGCCGGTCGGCCCGCCGTCCCAGCCGACCAGCTGCTCGCCGCCGCGATCGCGGCGGTGCCTGGCGCACGGCCCACGGTGTTGCAGATGGCCCCGGACCCCGCGGCGCCGGTGCGCGTGGTGTTCAAGTTTCCCGAAGACCGCACGCCGGCGGGCCGCACGCAGGTATTCCTGGAGCCGTGCTCGGCAAAACCGCTGGTGGTGCGCAACGCCCGTACGATGCCGCTGAGCTTGCGCTACACCGCGATGTGGAACCGCGAGCTGCACACGGGAGACATCCTCGGGTGGCCCACGCGGATCCTCGCGGCGCTCTTCAGCCTCAGCCTGCCGCTCATGGGGCTGACCGGGCCCCTCATCTGGTGGACGCGCCGGCGGAAGGCTGGCGCGACCGCTCCCCTCCCAGCCGCCGCCCTAGAATCATCTTGACGAGCAGCCGGTCGGTCGCCGGAGTGAGTCCCACGCCGATGCCGAGGTTGAACTCCCAGTCGTCCCCGAAGTCGAGATTCACCGCGGGGTAGATCTGCTGGGAGCTCTGATTCAGACCGACGGGATCGTCCACGGGGCCGAACCCGCCGTAGTACTCCAGCGCCAGGTTCACGCGGGGTGAGACGTCGATCGCCGCCTGGGCGTTGGGGGAGAACTCGAAGCCCGCGCCGGCGCCCGGTCCCTTGAGGGCCCGATCGAACACCGGATTGAGCGAGACGTACAGGGGCCCGAAGTGCCGGTCCACGATCGGCCGGATCTCCCAGCTCCAGGTGTCCTCCGAGTACGACCGGCGCGTGTAGCCGATTTCCTGCGACAGGCTCACCCCCACCGGCCAGTGCCAGCGCGCGGGCACGCTGAGCCGCGGCCGCACATGGTCGCCCACCCATTCCAGGCCCGTCCCGGACTGCGTGCTGGTGAAGAGGTAGAACCCCACCTCGAACCACTCGCTGAATCCGTGGGTGATCTCGACCGTCTCGTGCAGCGCGTGACGGCTGGTGAGCACACCGGCCGATCCAGGCTGGCCGTCGAAGGTGTAGTTGCTGTGCAGCTCCAGCATCGTCGCGCCGACAGGCACGAGCTCCGAGCCGTACACCTGGATCTCGTAGTTGTCCTGCGCGCGGATCGCCCGAGCCCCGAGGAGGACCACCAGACACAGCGCGAGTGAAGGCTTCTTCATGCCGGCTTCGTGAAGCCTTGAGCCCTTCCTCACTTTGTTTGTAGCCGTGACCCACACGTTGGCCGACCTCCCCTTCGGTAGTGACGCCGTGCTGGCCGAGCTCGCGGTCCCGGCCGATGACGCGGCGCGCCTGATGGAGCTGGGCTTCCTCCCCGGCTCGCTGGTCCACGCCGTGCGCGCCGCTCCCGGAGGGGACCCGCGCGTCTTCCGCGTGGACGGCGCCGAAATCGCCCTGCGGCGCGAAACGGCGCGCCTGCTGCACCTGTTGCCGGTCCCGTGAGCGGCTGCCACGACTGCGCGCTCGCGGCCCACGTCGATTCCGGAGCGGCGTCCGGAGTCGTGAGCGTCGCGCTCGTCGGGCCGCCCAACTCCGGAAAATCCTCGCTCTTCAACCGGCTCACCGGCCTGCGCCAGAAAGTCGCGAACTACCCGGGCGTCACGGTGGAGCAACGGCACGGCCGCGTGCGGCTCGGCGCGGGGCGCGACATCCAGCTGCTCGACCTCCCCGGCACCTACGCGCTGCAATCGCGCTCCGAGGACGAGCGCATCACCGACGACGTGCTGCACGGCCGGATGCCGGGCATCCCGCGGCCCGACGCGATCCTCCTGGTGCTCGACTCGACCAACCTGGCGCGCCACCTCGTGCTGGCGGCGCCGGTCCTGTCGCTCGGCCTCCCCACGCTCGTGGTCCTCAACCTGACGGACGACCTCGAGCGGCGCGGTGGCTCGCTCGACCCCGCCGCGCTCGCCGAGCAGCTCGGCGCGCCGGTCGCGCTGGCGAGCGCGGCCACCGGGCGGGGACTCGACACGATACGCCAATTCCTAGCGGGTCGCTTCGCCGTCCCCGCCCGCATCCCGCTACCGGTGGCTCAGAATATCCCCGCATGCCGGCTATGGGCGGGGCGACTTGCGTCCCAGTCCACGTACCGGGCGCCGGCGCCGCCGCTCTGGACGCGCCGCCTGGACGGCGTGTTCCTCCATCCGGTCGTGGGGCCGCTGCTGCTCCTGGCGGTCGTGCTCGGCGTCTTCCAGGCGATGTTCGCCGCCGCGGCGCCCCTCTCCGACGGACTCGAAGCAGTGGTCGGCGTCGCGGGTCAATGGGCCGGCGCCCTGCTGCCGGCCGGCGTCGTTCGCGACCTGCTGGTGCAGGGAGTATTGGCGGGCGTCGGATCGGTGATCGTGTTCCTGCCGCAGATCGCCGTCCTTTTCCTCTTTATAGGGATTCTGGAGGACTCGGGGTACCTGGCCCGGGCGGCGCTCATCGCCGACCGCACCATGGCGCGCATCGGGTTGCAGGGGAAGTCCTTCATCCCGCTGCTCTCCGCCTATGCCTGCGCGGTGCCGGCGATCCTCGCCACCCGCACCATCGAGAGCAAACGCGACCGGCTCGCGACGATCCTCGTCGCCCCGTTCATGACGTGCGCCGCGCGGCTGCCGGTCTACGCCCTGATCATCGCGGCCTTCCTGCCCAACACCCCGCTGCTCGGTCCCGTGTTCGGGGTCCGCGCCGCCGCGCTGCTCGGCCTCTACGTCCTCGGGTTCCTCGCCGCGGTGGGAACGGCGCTGCTGCTCCGGTCCACGATCCTCAAGGGCGACCGCGCGCCATTCCTGCTCGAGCTGCCCCCCTACCGCTGGCCCACGCTGCGCTCGCTCGGGCTGCGGCTGGTGGACCGCTCGCGCGCGTTTCTGACCCGGGCCGGGACGGTGATTCTGGGCGTGACGGTGGGGCTGTGGCTCCTGTGTCACCTGCCGCTCGTCAACGGGCAGGCTCCCGATCTCACCCACAGTGTCGCCGGGACGATGGGCCGGACGATCGAGCCCGCCATCCGGCCGCTCGGGTTCGACTGGAAGATCGGGGTGGGGCTGGTCACCTCGCTCGCCGCGCGTGAGGTGATCGTCGGCACGCTCGGCACCATCCACGGCATCGAGAGCGACGCCGGCTCGGCCGGCCTGCAACAGGCGCTGCGCCACGACCTCACGCCGGGGGGCGCGATCGCGCTGCTCGTCTTCTTCGCGTTCGCGATGCAGTGCGTGTCCACGATCGCCGTGACGCGAAGAGAGACCGGAGGCTGGCGCTACCCCCTCCTGCAGTTCAGCTACATGCTCGCCCTCGCCTACGGCGGGGCGCTGCTGGCGAAGAGTCTGATCGGCTAGGTGTAAACCCAAGCGTTTGGCTCGGCATCTCAAGGGGAAGCTCGTGTGTTCCACTCTTCCACGGATGCCGCCATGACACTCCTGCCACGCCTCGGCGTCTGCTGCTTCGGGATGCTGCTCCTGTCTCTCCGATACTCAGTGACTCCCACGGAGCCTGGTCTCCGGCACCCGAGGATCGCGTTCGCCTCCAAGCCCGCCGGCGACTGGGAGATCTTCCTGGTGGATCCGGATGACCCGCGGCCCGTCCGCCTCACCACCCGCCCGACCCAGGACCGATTCCCGCTCTGGTCCCCGGATGGCACGCATCTCGTCTTTGCTTCCCTGGGTGCCGACCGCTGGGAGCTCTGGGTCATGGACTCGGACGGGACGCACCAGATACGCCTCGCCCCGGAGGTCATTGCCAAGAGCCCCCGCGCCTGGTCCCCGGACGGTCGCCGCATCGCTTTCGCGGCGGGCCGGCGGGGCAGCGGGGACATCTGCGTTGTGGGGATCGACGGCACAGGCCTGATGAGGCTCACGGGGGACAGCACCGATGATCTGAATCCGACCTGGTCTCCGGACGGACGCCACATCGCCTTCACCTCCGTGCGCGATGGAAACGCCGACATCTGGGTCCTGGACCTGGTCACCCACACCCAGGTTCGACTGACCAATCACCCCGCCGCAGACGACGACCCCGCCTGGTCCCCCGACGGCCAGCTCCTTGCGTTCACCTCCACTCGGAGTGGCAACCGGGACATCTACCTCATGCGCGCCGATGGCCGCGGACTTCGTCGGCTCACTGCGGGCTCGGCAGTCGATGGGCGGCCGACCTGGTCCCCAGACGGCAGGCAGCTCGCCGTGCAAGCCGTCCGTGGGGACAACTATGATGTCGACGTGATCGACGTTCTCAGCGGCGAGCGGAGACAGGTCGCGGCGAGCCCCACGTACGATGGAGAGTTCGCCTGGTCGCCGGACGGTACACGGCTGGCCTTTGTCTCGTCACGAGACGGATTGGACGCGGTGTACGTCACGACGCTGTCGGGTACCACCGTCACCCGACTCACCTCGGCGCAGTCCCTCGACCCAGGATGGTCTCCGTAGGCGCCTGGTTGATCGGTTAGCCCCACACCTCTGTGCACCAGGCAGAAGGAAGGCCCCAGCCGCGGCGGCGACTGGGGCTTCCGACCTGCGGTCCGCGCACTGGGCCCGGGCTACTTCGTGATGATCTCCCCCAGCGGCCTGTAATTGGCCCAGTCCTTTTCACCGACACCATTCACAAAGGCCGTATCCGGCTGGACGTCGATTCCGGCGTATGGCGCACCGGGGTAGGTCTGTGCTCCAACGTTGAACGAGTCGTAGGGGCAACCGCCGGGGCCGGTGAAGCAGGCGGCACCTTGGCCAATGGGCGCTGCCCCATAGTGCGTCGTGTTGAACGCGACCGTCCAGATCACCTCATCGGGCAGCGTGACGTTCTTGGAGGTGAAATCGAACGTGAGCACCGTGGGGATCTGGGGCTTGCAGGCGTCGACGACCGGGTTGAACCACCCGTACTTGTAGTAGAAGGGGTCGGGGTCGGCGGGGTTGAGGACCGCGCACTGGGGATCCGTGGACGGCCGGTATGGGACGGTTTGCGTTTCGGTGACAGACGCGAGCAGGGCGCCCGGGCATGGGTTCCCGCCGCAAACGGCCACCGCGTAGATGTTCGCGGTGACATCATGTGTGAAGGTGGCCCCCGGGCTCGTCGAACACGCGCCGTCGAACCAGTGCCCGCTCTCGCATGCCCAGCTCGAGAACAGCACCTTCAGAGAAACGAGCCGCCGCGTGGAACCCGCGAGCTGCACCTCATCGCCGAACTCCTTCGTGCCGGTGGCCTCGAAGCCCAGACTGGACGCGCCACAATCTGCCGCCCCGAAGGGCATCGCGTTGTACGCGACGTTGGTTTCGCCCCTGTCGAGAATACAAGCCGACGTCTGACCCGATTTGACGAAGCAGGTGCCCGGATCGCCGCCGTAGAGGTTGGCGCACACGGCCGGGTCGTTGATATGGAGGAGGATCGTCTGGGTGCCCGGAACCTCAGCCCAGGTCGCGGTCCCGATCACCGTCGTGTTCCCGTCCAGTGGGATATTGCTCGGATCGCCGTCCGGCCGGCCGAACGAGAAGGCCCCCGAGTCTCCCCGGAAGGTCCAGAGGGCTCCGTTGGCACCCGTCGCCTGGACGTCGTGATCGGTGGGCTTCGCGGCCGGAGTCGAATAGACGCAGTACTTGATCAGGCCGGGTACTCCCCCGGCCGAATTCTCGTTCACCGCAGCGAACGAGTACGTGGCAATCTTGCCGTTGACCGAGAAGCTGGCCGCCACATTGTCGGCCGGCTGGAATTTTCCCAACGCGTTGCGATTGGGGCAGGCGCTGCTCCCGGGTCGCTCGGGATCGGTCAGTTGACTGGCAGGCGAGTCGAGGGAACATCCGACCGCCGCCATCACGAACAGCGTCGTGCCGACCGAGAGGAACCTCGAGAGCCCGGTTTGCCGCATATCGCACCCCTCTTTTTGAGCCGTCGCGTCGGGGCAACACCACGCACCCGCTGTTCACCCCCGCCGATCTGCTGCAAGCGGAATGCCCGATCAGAATCCGTGAAACGTCGCGGTGGTATGGCCCGCCGCCCGGCAGCCCTGACGCTCGGCGTAGCCGCGGCGCTACGACTGCGCAGGTCGGTGGTGCACCTGGCGTGGCGGCCGCGCACCGGGCGCGGGAGGGCGCCTGACAGTGGCCTGAAGCGCCGCGACGAGCGGAACCCCCGGCTTGCGGCCCCCCCAAACGGACGATAAATCAGCCTCGAATGGCGCCCGGACGGGCCGTCCGGGCTTGATTCTGTCCACCAACCGCGTGGCCGTCCTATGAAAAGAGTCCTCCTCCTGGTGTTGATGGCCTTCCTTCTCGTCGCCGGGCCGGCGTTCGCCCAGCAGCGTATCGTCACCGGCAGGGTCACGAGCGAGCAGGGTCCGCCGCTGGCCGGCGTGGCCGTGAGCGTCAAGGGAACCAGTATCGCGACCGTGACCAACGACAACGGGGAGTACTCGATCCGCGCCGAGGTCGGCCAGATGCTGCAGTTCCGGTTCATCGGCACCGCGCTGGTCGAGCGCACCGTCGGACCCGACGGCGCGATCGACGTGGAGCTGCGGCGCGTGGCCCTGAGTCTCGACGCCGTGGTCGTGACGGCGCTGGGGCAGACCACTGAGCAGCGCGCCTTGGGCACGGCGCAGCAGACGATCACCGGCACCCAGATCGCGCAGGCGCAACGCGAGAATTTCGTCAATGCGCTGCAGGGGCGCATCGCCGGCGTGGACGTGACGAGCACGTCGGGCGTGCCGGGGGCATCGTCTTCCATCACCATTCGCGGCGTGACGTCCATCAGCGGCAGTAACCAGCCGCTGATCATCGTGGACGGGCTGCCGATGGACAATAGGACGCTCAACACGGGACTGCTCGCCTCCGACCAGAACTCGAACACCGCGTTCTCCAACCGCAGCGTCGACTTCACCAATCGCGCGGCCGATTTCAATCCAGACGACATCGAAACGCTGACGGTGTTGAAGGGGCCGGAGGCCGCGGCGCTGTACGGCATCGACGCGGCGAACGGGGCCATCGTCATCACGACCAAGCGGGGACAGGCGGGCGGCGGCTGGCTGTATACCAACAGCTTCCGCGTCGAAGCGACCCGCGCCAAGCCCCAACTCCAGCGGGTCTACGGGCCGACCAGCGTGGCGTCCGACGGGACGCTCGGCTCCCTCTTCTACTTCGGGCCGCCGTACGCCCCGGGCACCACGTTCTACGACAACGTGAGCGGCTTCCTGCGAACCGGGTTCACGCAGACCCACGACCTGTCGTTCAGCGGGGCGACGCCCGACGGGAGGATCAGCTACCGGCTATCCACGGCGCTCGACCGGCAGGCGGGCGTGGTGCCGAACAGCGACTACCACCGCACCAACGTGACGGGGCACTCCCAGGCGCAGATCACACCCTGGCTGAACACCGAGCTGTCGATGGCCTACGCCTACGACGACAACGATCAGGTGTTCAAGGGCACGTGCGGCGCGGTCAGCACCTGCGCCAGCTCGCTCGGACCCCTCATCGGGCTGATGCTCTGGCCCCAGACCGACAATGCGAAGGTCTATCTCACGCCGTCCGGCCTGCGGCGCAGGATCACCGGCCTCGCCGATCCGTCCGCGGAGCTGGACAACCCGTACTACAACGTCACGAAGAACAAGGTCCACGCCGCCACGAACCGCATGATGGTGAACCTTGGCCTCCTGGTCACACCGTTCTCGTGGGGCAGCCTCAAGACCAACATCGGCACCGACAACTACACCAACGAGAACCTGATCGTCCGCGATCCGCAGAGCGCGGTCGGCGTGACGTCGAACGGCGTCCTCGACCTGGCGAACGTCGTCACGCGGAACATCGATGCGCAGACGCTGCTGAGTTTCAACCCGCACAACCTTACCTCCAGCCTCTCGATCAGCGGCACGCTGGGACAGGCCCTTTCCGACCACAAGAGCTCGACCGACGCGGTGGTCGGCACCGGATTCCTGGATCCGAACTTCATTTCGATCAACAACACGACCAACCGGAACCCCCTGTCGACGATCGAGCAGCGCCGCCTGGTGAGCGTCTTTGCCAAAGCCGTGCTTGATTACCGCGACTTTCTGTACCTGACGGTCACGGGCCGGAACGACTGGACGTCGACCATTCCGATCGGGCACAACTCGTTCTTCTATCCCTCGATCTCCAGCAGCTTCGTGTTCTCCGACGCGTTTCCGGCGGTCCGCCGCTTCGTGACCGGCAAGGTGCGCGTCGCCTATGCGGAGGTCGGCAAGGACGCCCGGCCGTACGCGTACCGGCCGTCCCTCCAGTACAAGACGACGGCGTACGGCGGCTACGGGTACAATTTCTGGGGCCCGAACCTGGACTTGCGTCCCGAGTTCGCCCGGTCCTACGAGGGGGGCGTCGAGCTGGGCTTCTTGCACGACCGCCTCGCCGTGGACGCCACGGTGTACCGCAAGGTGACCCGCAACCAGATCGTCAACGACATCCGCGGCTCCTACGGCACCGGGTTCATTCTCTTCAACATGAACGGCGCCTCCACGCGGGCCCGCGGCCTGGAGCTGACCGTGCACGGCACGCCGGTCCTGAAACCCCAGTTCTCCTGGGACATCGTGGCCAACTGGACGAGCGCCGGGCAGATCGTGACCGGCCTGCCCCGGTCGCTGCCCGAGTCCTACGTGTCCGACACGTGGCTCTACGGCAACGTGCGCAACGGCACCAAGCCGGGCCTCTCCACCATGTCCCTCACGGGGACCTTCTACCTGCGGAATAAGCGCGGCGATCTGTTGATCGACCCGACCACGGGCCTGCCGATTCGCTCGCCCGACTTCATCGACGCCGGGTACGACCGGCAGCCCGATTTCACGATCGGCATCACCAACACGCTCCGCTACAAGCGCCTCACCCTCGATTTCCTGGTGGACATCCGCAAGGGCGGCGACGTCTTCGACGCGACCGACCATTTCCTTACGACGCACGGCCTCAGTATGCAGACGGACGACCGGGACCAGCCGCGGGTGATCAAGGGCGTGTTGCGCGACGGCAAGGAGAACAGCGCCAATCCGACCGCCAACACCATCGTCGTCGTGCCGGGCGTGCAGACGGCCTACTACACCAACATGAGCGAGGAGCTGTTCATAGAGCGCAACATCAACTGGCTGCGCTTGCGCGACGTGCAGGTGAGCTACGACCTGCCGGGGGGCTTCCTCGGCTCCCGCAGCGCCAGCGTGTTCGTCAAGGGCACCGACCTGCTCCTCTTCACCAACTACACCGGGCTCGACCCGATCGTGAACGGCAACAGCGCCGCCGTGGGCGGTTCGAGCGGCGTGGGGATCGATTTCGGCAACTTCCCCATGCCCGCCGGCGTCAACTTCGGCCTGCGACTGGGATTCTGACCATGACCACGCGACGGACGGCGCTCCTGGTGAGCGCGATGATTCTGACCGGCGGGTGCCGGGACTGGCTGGACGTCAACACCAATCCGAACGGCCCGCAGTCGGTAACGGCGAATCTGTACCTGCCGCAGATGCTGCATTGGATGGTGACGTCGCCTCAGTTCGACGGCCGCTTCGTCGGCCGCTACACCCAGGAGTGGACCCTGCCGCTCAGCCAGACCAGCACCACGCCCACCACCTGGGACCGGATGGGATACGATCCGGGCAGCGACAACGGCGGCCAGCAGTGGCGCGACGTCTACTGGTCGCTGGGCCAGAACCTGATCGACATGAACGCCAAGGCCACCGCCGAGCAGCGCTGGGACCTCCTCGGGGTCGGCCTGATCCTCAAGGCGTGGGGCTGGCAGGTGCTGACCGATCTCCACGGCGAGATCATCATCAAGGAAGCCTTCGACGAGTCGCGCACGTCGTTCGACTATGACACCCAGGACTACGCCTACCAGGAGGTCCGGCGGCTGCTCGACAGCGCGATCGTGCTGCTCCAGCACACCGACGGCGCCGTGGACCAGGCCTATCTCGCCGTGGGGGATCACATCTACGGCGGGAACCGGATCAAGTGGCTCCGGTTCGCGCACGGCATGAAGGCCCTGGTCCTGAACCATTTGTCCAACAAGGCGACCTATCAACCGGACTCGGTGATCGCGGAGGTGGATCAGTCGTTCACCGGCAACGTCGACGACGCGCTGCTCGCCTATCCCTCGACCAGCACCGACTTCCAGGACTACAACTTCTGGGGACGCAGCAGGAACAACATCACCAATTACCGGCAGACCCAGTTCATCGTGAACCTGATGAACGGCACGCAGTTTGGCGGCGTGGTGGACCCACGGATGAGCCGCATGCTCTCGCCGGCTCCGGACGGGCTGTACCGCGGGCTGGATCCGAACGTCGGGGGGTTCGGGGGACTCGCCGCCGCCCAGCAGCCGAACAACTTCTTCGGGTATCCCACCACCGGGGGGTTGGGCCTGCCCGCCCGCTTCATCTTCGCCGACAAGTCCAAGCTCCCGGTGATGACCTACGCCGAGCTGCAGTTCATCAAGGCTGAAGCGGCGTTGCGGGCCGGCGATCAGGCCACAGCCCTCACGGCCTACACGAACGGGATCTCGGCGGACATCGATTTCGTGAACACCCGGAATCTGGATGCCGGTCAGACCCCGACGCAGATTACGGGCACCGAGAAATCCACCTTCCTCGCGTCTCCGGAGATCGTCCCGGCCACGCTGACGCTGTCGCACATCATGTCCCAGAAATTCATCGCGCTGTGGGGCTGGGGCCACGACGAGATCTGGATGGATATGCGCCGCTATCACTATACGGATCTCGATCCGGTGAGCGGCGTCCAGGTGTTCCGCGGCTTCACGCCGCCGACGAACCTCTACCCCGACAACGGCGGCAAGGTCGTCCAGCGCATCCGGCCGCGCTACAACTCCGAGTACGTCTGGAACCAGGCCGGTCTCTCCGCCATCGGTGCGCTGGACCCTGCCTATCACACCAAGCTGTTGTGGATCACCGAACCGTGAAGGCGACCATGACTCGACCCCTCTCCGTCGCGGCGCTGCTGTGCGCGGCCACGCTCGCCGCGTGCGACAAGAATGCGGTGCAGGAACTCCCCGTGGCGCCCCTGCCCGGGGCGAGTGTCAAGTTCTTCAACTTCGGCGTGAACGCGCCGCAAGTGAACTTCTACGCCAACGAGACGAAGATGACGGGCGTCCTCTCCGCCACGGGGCAGGAATTGACCACCGGTGTGGCCTACGGCAGCGCGGGGAACAGCGGCCTCTATTCGGCCATCGCACCCGGCACCTACACCCTCACGGGGCGGATCGCGGCGGCAACCGACAAGGATCTCCCCATCGACACGGTCAGCGCCGCGCTCGCCGACGGGAAATCCTACTCGTTCTATTTGAGCGGCTTCTACGATACGGTGAACAAGAAGGTGGACGGGTTCGTGGCGGAGGACCCGCTGCCGGCAACGATTGACTTCTCGGTCGCCTATGTCCGCCTGGTCCACGCGATCAGCAACGCGGATCCGCTGACGCTGTACGCCCGGCTCACGGGAGACACGGTGACCGCTCACTGGGCCGCCATCGGCGGCGCGGTGTCCTACAAGGGAGCGGGCGCGTTCTTGACCATCGCTCCCGGCGTGTACGACCTGGGTACCCGCTACACCGATTCGACGACGAACAAGATCACCCGAACCGGCGTGTCGCTCGTGGGGGGGCGGGTCTACACGGTCGGCGCCCGGGGAGACATTACGGTCGTGTCCACGACGGCGACCAACCGGCCGTTCCTGGACAACACGCCCAACCGGTAGGCGCCCGGCGCTCCACGGGTTTCTCACCGCGCGTTGACGGCGACCGGACGGCGGCGCGCCCGCCGCGCGTGACGCCCCCGCCGGTGGAGAGGTATGGCCCTGCACACCGGATCGTGCAGGGATCCTCTCCATGTCGCGCACATACGCGCCGCGGCGCGCGTGAAGCAGCTCTACGTCGCCATCGGCATCGACTGCGATCCCGATCGCGCCACGTATCCGCACCGCCTGACCTGGCGCGGCGTGGAGGCGCTCCCGCGCCTCCTGGAAACGGAACCCGAGATCAAGTGGACCCTGAACATCCGCGCCGACACCCAGGTCCGGGACTACTGCGGCTCGGCGGCGTACTGCTACGAGCGGTATCGTCCCGTCTGGGACGCCGCCCGCGCGCAGGGCAGCGCCATCGCCTGGCACCTGCACTACTACGACCGCACGGGGCGGCAGGACACGTCCGACGCCAACATCCTCGAGAACATCGCGATCGGCTCGGCAGCGCTGGGGCGGCCCGATGTCGTGCACATGGGCTGGACGTTCCAGAACGACTTCTCGATCCGCCGCCTCTACGAGGCGGGCGTGCGGGTGGATTACAGCCCCGTGCCGAGAATGGCGTTCGCCGGCAACGGGGGCGTGCAGGAGTTCGACTGGTCGGGATTCGCCTATCGCCCCAGGCTCTGGCATGGCGTCCGCATGATCCCGGTGTACACGTTCCCGCACTGGCTCCTGTCCCGCCGGTTCCGCACCGAGCGTGTGATGCTCACCACGACGACGAGCACCCTCCTGTACCGCTACCTCCTCAAGGACTTCTTCCGGAGCGGAGCGGACTTCTTCGTCTCCTATTTCCACGCCGATGAGCTCGTGGGGGGCGCGGGCGGGTGGCGCGACCGGCTGTACCGGTTTTCGCACCTCGTGGCCAACCTCAGGCTGCTGCGCGACCTCGCGGCGGATGAGGGCTACCGGCTCTCGTTCGTGAACGTCCGGGAACTCTCCAACATTCTCTTCGATTGAACATCATCCTGGTCACCCGCGACACCGCCCTGGGACGATTCCTGGCGGCCAGCCTCCACGGCGCCGGCACGCTCGATCGCCTCGTCATCGAAACGGGCCGGCCTTCCTGGCGGTACTACTGGCGCAAGTTGGAGCGGGTCGGACCGGTCGATGCCGTGTTTCAGTTCTACTTGAACCGGTGGTTCCGGGCCCAGACGGGGAAGCACGTCCCCACGCTGCCGCTTCCCCCCCACGAGACGGTACGGAACATCAACGGGTACCCGTTCGGCCCCGACGACCTGGTGCTCGGCTTCGGCACCTCGTACGTCACCGCGCGGACCCTGGCGCGTCTTCCCCGCGGGTTCCTGAACCTGCACACCGGGTGGCTGCCGCAGTACCGCGGCGTCAAGTCGGAGTT
>DATGDT010000102.1:0-8823 GCA_035310725.1 Gemmatimonadales bacterium | reverse complement strand
CTGCATGTTGGCGAGAACCTTCTGGTACACCTGATCGTGCGGAGCGACGAACACGACCGGCATGTTCTCGTCGATCAACGCGATCGGCCCGTGCTTCATCTCCGCCGCGGGATACCCCTCCGCGTGGATGTAGCTGATCTCCTTGAGCTTCAGCGCCCCTTCGAGCGCCACCGGGAAATTCACCCCGCGCCCCAGATACAGCGCATTGTGCGTGTCCGCGTACTTCTTGGCCAGCTCGGCCACCCCGGCCGACATCTCCAGCGTCCGCGTCACCAGCTCGGGGAGGTTCGACAACTCGACGGCGAAGTTGCGGCCGGTTTCTTCCGACAGCGCACCGCGCTGTCGCCCGAGATAGAGGCCGAGCAGGAGGAGCGCCGTGATCTGCGAGGTGAACGCCTTCGTCGACGCGACGCCGATCTCGGGGCCGGCATGCAGGTAAATGCCGCCATCCGACTCGCGGGCGATCGTGCTGCCGACGACGTTCACGATGCCGACCACGCGGCATCCTGCCGCCCGTGCCGCGCGCATCGCTTCGAGCGTATCGGCTGTCTCGCCCGATTGGGAGATCGCGATCGCCAGCGTTCCCGGCTGATGCAGCCGGGGGCGGTAGCGGTATTCCGAGGCGTATTCCACATCCACCGGGATGCGGGCGAGCTCTTCCAGCGCGTACCGGCCCACCAGCCCCGAATGCCACGACGTCCCGCAGGCCACGATCAGGATGCGCTGGATCCCCGCGCAGTCCTCGGGGGTGAGGTTGAGGCCGTTCAGGCGGGCGCTGCCCTCGTCGAACAGCAGGCGGCCGCGCAGCGTGGCCGTCACTGTCTCGGGCTGCTCGTAGATCTCCTTCAGCATGAAGTGGGGGTAGCCGCCCAGCTCGATGGCGGCGAGATCCCACTCGATATCGCTGACTTGCCGCTCCTGGTCCCGCTGCTCGCGGTCCAGGACACGGTAGCCCTCGGGGGTGACGACGGCGATGTCGCCGTCGTCGAGGTACACGACGGTGCGGGTGTGCTCGAGGATCGCCGAGGCGTCCGACGCGACGAAGTATTCCTTGTCGCCGATCCCCAGGAGCACCGGCGACCCCTGGCGCGCGACCACGATCTTGCCCGGCTCGCTCGACGAGATGACGGCGAGTCCGTAGGTCCCCTCGACGTGCGCCAGCGCCGCGATCACGCGGTCTTCGAGCGTGGCGCCGGGCGCTTCCTCGATCAGGTGCACCAGCGTCTCGGTGTCGGTCTCGGTGCCGAACTCGTGGCCGGCCTCCTGCAGCTTGGTGCGGAGCGCGTCGGCGTTCTCGATGATGCCGTTGTGGACGAGCGCGAGGCCGCCGCTGCAGTCGGTGTGGGGATGGGCGTTGGTGCGGGTGGGAGCCCCGTGTGTCGCCCAGCGGGTGTGCGCGATGCCGCTCTGACCGCGCACCGGCTCGGCATCGAGCAGCTGATGCAGCCGCACGACTCGACCGGCGAGCTTGCGCAGCACCACACCCGTGCCATTTTGCACCGCCACGCCCGCCGAGTCGTAGCCGCGGTACTCCAGGCGATGCAGCCCTTCGATGAGAATCGGCGCCGCTTCTCGCGTGCCGCTATAGCCTACGATGCCACACATCGATCCACGTCCCCCCGAGCCGTTCGAGGCCAGTCACTTCAAGATTGGGGCCAGCGCTCAGCCGGGGCGGACCAGCTTCTTGTCCGCGTCCTCCTCGGAAACTTCATACCCCGCCAGGTAATAGGCGTAGTAGCGGTAGGCGCCACCCGCCTCGACGTCGTTCAGCACGGCTCCCAGCACACGCACCGGGAGCCGGTCGAGCAGATCGATCTTCGCCTGGGCCAGCTCGCGATCGGTGACGCCCGTGCGCATCACCAGCAGCAGATTGCCCGTGAGCGTGCCCAGCACGTAGGGATCCACCCCGGCCGCCATGGGAGCCGAATCGACCAGAATCACGTCGAAGCGCGAGCGCAACGCGGTCAGCAGCTGCCCCATCGCCGGGGAGCTCAACAGCTCGGGCCCGTTGGGCGTGCGCTGCCCGCATCCGATGAAGCTGAGCTGCGGGAAGTCGGTTTTCTGGATGATGTCCTCACGCCCCGCGTTCCCGCTGAGGTGATCGATGAGCCCCGGCTTGCGCTTCGCGTTCAGGACGCGGTGCAGCAGGCCGCGACGGATGTCGCCGTCGATCACGATGGTGCGCAGTCCGGCGTCGGCGAAGGCCAGGCCGAGGTTCGAGGTGATGAACGACTTCCCGTCCGAAGAGCCGGGGCTGGTAATGGTCAGCACCATCGGTCCGGCGCCGTAGGCGTTCTGCACCCCGAGCCGGATGGAGCGCAGCGCCTCGATCACCTGCGGAGCGTTGCGGCCATTGCCGTTCTCGCGAGAGACGCGCGGGACCACGCCGAGGATGTTGAGCCCCATGTCGGTCGTGACCTGCTCGGGATAGCGGAACCGCGTGTCGGTCCGGTCGAGCAGCACGGCCCCCACGATGCCCGCGCCCAGGCTCCCCAGGAAGGCCAGCACGATCACCACCGGCGCCAGACTCCCCACCGGCCGCATCGGGACCACCGCCCGGTCGAGGATCTTCAGATCCGGCAGGGCGCTCATCTCGGCCAGGCGCACCTGGTCGTAGCTCTGCTGGATCGCCGTGAGGGTCTGCTCCGCGGTCGAGACGTTGCGCTCCAGCACTGCCTTGTCGATCGCGAGCGAGGAAATCTGCGACACGCTGGATGTGCCCTGGGCCACCTGACGGCGCAGATCGTTCTCGCGTATCTGCAGCTCGGCCAGGAGCGCTTGCGCCATGGTCGGAATCGTCCGCTTCTGGAGCTCGTCGATGTCGCGCGCCAGCGCGCGCACCGACGGCTGCTCATCCGTGTAGCGATATCGGAGCGTCCGCAGGTCCGCCTGCTTGGAGGTCAGCTCCCGCAGCGCAGCCGTCAGCTGGGTCGAGCGTTGCACCGAGGGCACGTTCTCCAGCTCGTCCTGGCGCAGCCCCGAATCGGACCCCGCGGCGAGCACGCGCTCGATCACCTGCCGGTCCTGCTGCACCTGATCGAGCAGCATCCGGTTCGTGAAGAAGACGCTGGCAGAAGGATCCCGGGTGTCCACCCCATAGGGGCCGGTGAGGGAGAGCCGCGTCGCCTCGCGCACCGTGAAGGAGCGCAGCGTGGCCTCCGCCTGCGCCAGCTTGCCCTGTGCCTCCTTGAGGCTCCGCCCCAGAATCTGCGTCACCTCGCGCAGCTTCTGGCTCTTCATTTCCCCCGCCTGGGTGACGAAGCGCTCGACGATCGCGTTCAACGTCCCAGCCGCGAACTCGGGATCCGACTCCTTCAAGTCCAGCGTCATGAAGTTGCCGTTCTCGTCCTCGCGCACGGTCAGCGCGCTCGCGATGCTGAGCGCCGTCTCGTGCGGCGACGCCACGCCGAAGGGGATGGACCGCCCCTTCGTGAGCGCGGACACCGGGGGCGCCCAGATCCAGCCAAGGCGGCGCCCGATCGAATCGCCCACCACTCCCGTCTCGACGGTCGACCCGTCCTCGCCGACGAGGGTGTACTTCTTCGCCGCGCTGTCCACCTTGAGCGCGTACGTGCCCGGGAGGAAGCGGTCCTGAATGTCGAATGCGTCGAAGAGACTGGAGTCGGCTTCGTTCTCCCACCAGAGATAGAGGTGGCGCTGGCGCACCACCCAGTCCATCACGGCGTCGGAATACAGCAGGTCCTTCCAGCCGGTCGAAATCGACAACGCCGGACTGACGGTGAACGACTGCGGCGTGCGCGCGGTGCGATCCTGCACGTCCACCCAGATGCGGGCGCGCGCCAAGTAGCCGGGTTTGAAGAGGAATTTGCTCAACCCGAAGCCGGCTGCGGTGCCGAGCACCACGACGCCCACCACGAGCCATTTGAACCGGACCACCGACGCCATGATGCGGCGCCAATCCGGTCCACCACCGGGAAGCTGCGCACCGCCGTACAACGCCGGCGCGGGATAGCCCTGGTTGGCTTGCAGCGCCATCGACTGGGGGATGGGCTGCGGCACCGGTGGCGGAACCGGTAGTTCGTTCGGCATCTGTTCAAAACCTCAAACTGAAAGGCCGGGGTACCCGCAGGGGCCCAGGCCAGGGGAACAACAGCGAAGCCGCTGTACGGTATAGCCCATCGCTGGCTCTGCAAAGTCTAGACCGTGCCGTGATTTTTGACCAACCCGCCCGGCACTCACCGACGGTCGCTCCGGGGGGTTGCGAAATGCGCCAACTTGTGGCATTTAGGCAACAGATTGATGCTCTCGTACCACGCTTTGTTGCGGCTCCGCAACCACAGGCACCGGCCCCATAACCACTTGCAGCACGGGGTGCTTGTGGGCCCGATCCCTGCAATGCGAATGCGCCGATCGTGCGGCGCTGCGCGGCCGCGATGCCGGACTCCCGCAACGAGGACTGCTGCACCGTGGCTGTCAACACTACCGACCCCGCCTTGAGCCGCGACGTCTCCAAGCTCGTGCAGGTTGACGTCCGGGCGCGCGCCAGTCTGAGCATTCTCGTCGTGGACGACGAGCGCGTGATGCGCGAGAGCTGCGCGTCCTACCTCGAGGCCGAGGGCTACAACGTTACGGTCTGTTCGCGCGGCGACAAGGCGCTCGAGACGCTCAAGCGCCGGGGGTTCGACATCGTCCTCGTGGATCTGTACATGAGTCAGGTCCCGGGTATGGAGCTGCTGCGGGCGGCGCTGGCCACCCACCCCGAGTCCATCGTCATCGTGATGACCGGCAACCCGAGCGTGGACTCCAGTCTCGAGGCACTGCGCGCCGGCGCCTGGGACTACTTGCCCAAGCCGTTCTCGGCCACGCATCTCCAGATCCTGATCGGGCGCGCGGCCCACGCCGTCGTCGTCGCGCGCGAGTCGCGCACGCAGCAGCAGGCGCAGCTCGAGAAGCCCGAGGCAGCCGAATCAGAGAAGTTCAACGTCCTGGGGAGCGCGCCGGCGTTCCGTAAGATCATCGCGCTGGCCCGCAAGGTGGCCGCCACCGACGCCTCGGTGTTCATCACGGGCGAGAGCGGTTCGGGCAAGGAATTGATCGCGCAGTTCATCCACCACCACAGCCGTCGCTCCAGCCGCCCGCTCGTCGCCATCAATTGCGCTGCCTTGCCGGAGGCGCTGCTCGAGTCGGAGATGTTCGGCCACGTCAAAGGCGCCTTCACCGGCGCCGTGCGGGACAAACCGGGACTGCTCGAGACCGCGAACGGCGGCACGATGTTCCTGGACGAGCTCATCGAGATGCCGAAGCCGATCCAGGCCAAGCTGCTGCGCGTCATCCAGGACGGTGTGGTGCGCCGGGTGGGAAGCGAAACGACGGACGCGGTCGTCAACGTGCGATTCATCGCCGCCACGAACATCGACCCTGACGAGGCCGTCGCTTCGGGCGCGCTGCGCGAGGACCTCTACTACCGGCTGCGGGTCGTGCCGATCCACATGCCGCCGCTGCGCTCCCGGCCCGAGGACATCCCGCTCCTGGCGAACCATTTCCTCTCCTACTACTGGAAGCGTCACCGCGATGCCGGCCAGCCGCTGCCCACCTGGAGCAGCGGCGCGCTGCGGGCCCTGGGGACTCACTCCTGGCCCGGCAACGTGCGCGAGCTGCAGAACGTCGTGGAGCACGCGGTCGTGCTGCTCGAGCCCGGTGCCGACATCCAGCCCGAGGACATCCCATTCATCGGCGAGCAGAAGGAGGCGGCCGGTGCCGCGCCCGAGCCCGCGAGCGCGCTCGAGGCCGAAGGTCCGCCGGGAGAGAGCTATCACGCCGCCCGTGAGCGCCTCCTGTCGGCCTTCGAGCGGCGTTACCTCACCCGGCTCGTACAGCAGGCCGGTGGCAACATGTCCAAGGCCGCCCGCATCGCCGGCGTGGACCGTACGACGCTGTACCGCCTCATGGAGCGACATGGCTTGGAGCGGAATCTGCTCGCCACCAATTCCGACTAGGTCGCACCCGATCCCCAGGCGCGGCCAACGGAGGGAAGCCCATGCTTCCCTTCGTTGGTTTTTCATGAGTTCTGAAGAAACCTTGTGGCACCACCCCAACAACTAGGGAAGGGTCGCCACAGGACCAGGTCCTCACCGCCCGCCTTCGATTCTGTAACGAATCTGTAACCAATTGACAGGAAATAGGTTACGCGACTGGCCCAAGGCGGGACCGGCGCGCACGACCCTTGCTCTTCCCGGCGCGGGGGGCCGAAAGGCCCCGTTAGCGAGACAGCACCACTCACCCCCAGACCGGGACCACATGAGGCCATGTCCGCCCCGAACCTCGTAGAACGGTTCACTGTTCCACCGCCCGTCGCGCTGGTGCGTGGGCTGGGTCCGTCCCAGCCGCGCGCCGAGGGCGCCCGCCGTGCGCTGAACGTGGCCGTCGCGGTGGTTGGGCTGGTGATCGCTGCGCCGGTGATGGCGGTGGTCGCGCTGCTGATCCGGCTCACTTCGCCGGGGCCGGTGCTGTTCCTGCAGACGCGCGTCGGGCTGGATCGCCGGAATCCGGCGGACAACAGCAACGGCCGGCGTCACCTCGACCTCGGTGGGCGGCCGTTCCGGATCTACAAGTTCCGGACGATGTACGTGCAGCAGAAGACGGAGCAGGTATGGGCGCGGCCCGATGATCCGCGGATCACGCCGGTCGGACGCGTGCTGCGCAAGTACCGGCTGGACGAGCTGCCTCAGCTGTTCAACGTGCTGCGCGGCGACATGAACATCGTGGGCCCGCGGCCGGAGCAACCGGGGATCGTCACCGATCTGCAGCAGCAGATCACGAGCTATCAGCTGCGTCACAAGGTCCGCCCGGGGATCACCGGGTGGGCGCAGATCAACCACCACTACGACCGCTCCATCGAGGACGTGCGTCGCAAGGTGAGCCTCGACCTGGAGTACATCGGGCGGCAGTCCTTCGCCGAGGACCTGAAGATCATGCTGCGGACGGTGCCGGTCGTGGTGCTTCGCAAAGGCGGCTGGTGAGCGATCCGACGGGCAAGCCAGTCAGCCACGAGGGGCGCTTCGGCGCCCCTCGGCATTTCTCCACCTGAATCGGAGCGTTTACATTGGTAGAGTCCATCCGCGAGATGACCATTACCTCCCCTGCCCGCTCCGCCCCTCCCGGCCCGGTGACCGTGGTCGCGGTGACCCAGGACGATCCGTTCTTTACCGGCCGCTTCTTCGAATCCTTCCTGCGGGAAGCGGCCGGTGGCCGAGTCCAGCTGCTGGAAATCGTGCTGCTGCGGAACTTCAACGAGTCGCGGATGGCGCTGCTGCGGCGCTTCTGGAAGCTGTACGGAACGGCGGATCTGATCCGGCTGCTGGCCCGCTACGCCGGCGCGCTCCTCTCCGAGCGATTCGGGCGCCCTCGGAGCGTGGCCGCGCTGGCGGCCCGCGCCGGCGTCCCCGTGCGCCAGATTGCCAGCATCAACGACGAGACCTACCTCCAGACCCTGCGGGAGCGTCACGTGGACGTGCTGCTGTCGGTCTCGGCGCCGGAGATCTTCCGCTCCGCGGCCCTGCAGGCCTGCCCGCACGCGATCAACATCCACAACGGCAAGCTGCCGTTCTATCGCGGCATGATGCCGACGTTCTGGGCGCTGCTGCACGGGGAGCCGCAGGTCACGATCACCGTGCATACCATGGCGGAGAAGCTCGACGCCGGCTCGGTGTTGGCGGAATATGCGGTCCCAATCGGGCCCGACGACACCCAATTCGATCTCTCCGCGCGGGCAAAAGACGTCGCCGGCCGCGAAGTCGCCCGTCTGCTGGCACGCCTCGGCACACCGGACTGGCCGACGCCGGTGCCGGTGGACATGTCCCAGAAGCGGTATTTCAAGTTCCCCACCCCGGCGGATGTCGCCCAGCTGCGCGAGCGGGGCCGGCAGATGCTATGACGTTTCTCGCCTCATTCGACATCGAAGACTGGTTCCACGCCGAGAACGTAAAGACCGCGCTGCCGACCGACGATTGGGAGCAACTGGAGGCCAGGGTCGAGCGCAACACGCTCGAGTTGCTCGACGCCCTCGGCGCCGCGGGAGTCAAGGCGACCTGCTTCGTGCTGGGTTGGGTCGCCCGCCGCTACCCCGCCCTCGTGCGCCGCATGGCTGCCGAGGGTCACGAGGTGGCCAGCCATAGCGACACTCATCAGCGGCTGTACAGCCTCTCCCGTGCGGCGCTGGCGGAGGACCTGACCCGAGCGCGGGACACACTCGAGCAACTCACCGGAGAGCGGGTGTGGGGCATCCGGGCGCCCATGTTCTCCATCAGCGACGCCGTGCTCGACTACCTCGTCGAAGCGGGTTACTGGTACGACTCGAGTTTCTACGACTTCAAGGCGCACGACCGCTACGGACAGCTGGAAACGCCGATCGATCCCGATCAGCCCGTCGTGGAGGTCCGTCCCGGGCTGCTCGAGCTGCCGATGTCCCGCGTGCGCATCGGCCCCCTGAACGTCCCCTGGTCGGGGGGCGGGTACTTTCGGCTCATCCCCCCTCGCGTCTACCGCTGGGGAGTCCAACGACGCCTCGCCCGCCGCTCCTGGTTCATGTTCTACTTCCACCCCTGGGAGCTGGACGACGAGGAGCAGCCCCCCCAAGGCCTGGCTCCCACCCTGAAGTTCCGTGCCTACGTAGGCCGGGGTCGGATGCGGCGGGATCTGCCGCTGTTATTGCGGCAGTTCGGGTCCCTTCGCATCGACGACACCCTCCGCCGGCTGGGCTACAGCCCGCCCGTCTCCGCGGCACGACCGTTGCGGTAGCGCATCAGGTCGGCTCGCGAGTTGGGGCCGCATGATTAAGCCATTATCTTAATTGAACTTACGATT
>DATGDT010000101.1:0-1891 GCA_035310725.1 Gemmatimonadales bacterium | reverse complement strand
TACGCGGTGCACCGCGAACGGCCGTTCTTCCGTTCGCTCGTCACCTTCATGACCTCCGGGCCCTGCATCCCGATGGCCCTCGAGCGTGCCGACGCCGTGACGAAGCTGCGCGAGGTCATCGGAGCGACCGACCCGGCCGAGGCGGCCCCCGGGACGGTGCGAAAGCTCTACGCCCAGTCGAAGGAGAAGAACGCGATTCACGCCTCGGACTCGCCCGAGAATGCGGCCCGGGAAGTGGCGTTTTTCTTCACGGAAGGGGAGTTGGCGGGCCTCGCCTGACCGCTCCCCGCTCCCCGCTCCCCCTTTGCTTGACGCAAGTGCCACAACGGGTTAGCTTCGCCCGCCATGTTGCAGTACGACCTGCGGGATCTCGCCCGGGGACCCGTCGAAACGCAGGCCGAGGTGGCGGCGGAGGATCCGTTGTTCGCCGGATTGGGCATCGCCCTCGCGGGGCCTGTCCGGGTGGGGGGGCGGTTGCAGGCGACGGGAGAAGACCGGTTCTACTGGCATGGCACGCTGCACACCGTGGTGGCAGCCGAGTGCCGCCGCTGTCTGACGCCGGTCTCCGTGCCGGTAGCGGCCGACATCGGGGCATTGTTCGCCCCGGACGCCCTGGACGACCCGGATGCGTACCCGCTGCCGCCCCATGCCACGGAAGTGGACCTGCGGCCGGCCGTCCGTGAAGAGCTGGTGCTGGCCGCCCCCGGATACGTGGTGTGTCGCGAGGACTGTCGCGGGCTGTGCCCGCGCTGTGGCAAGGACCTGAACGCGGGCCCCTGCGGCTGCGGGCCGGCCGCCGATCCCCGGTGGCGGGCGCTGGCCGATCTCAAGGGCAAGCTCCGCGACTAGACGAGGCGCTGAGCGATGGCCGTACCGAAGCGGAGAACCTCGAAGCGCAAGAAGCGCGCACGCCGCACCCACTACAAGGCGGCGCCGATCGCCTTGCAGCCCTGTCCGCGCTGTGGTGATCTGAAACAGCCGCATCGCGTCTGTCCCACCTGTGGCTATTACGCCGGCGAACAGCGTATCGAGGTCGAGGACGCCTGAAGTGATCCGCATCGCGCTGGACGCGATGGGAGGAGACACTGCCCCGGAAGCGGAGGTCGATGGGGCGGCGCAGGCGCTCGCGGAGCTCCCACCCACGTTCATGGTGCAGCTGGTCGGCCGCACGGCCGACATCGAGCGCTCCCTGGCGCGGCACGCAGAGCTGCCGCGCAAGCGGCTGCAGATCGTCGAGGCGCCGGAAGTCGTCGGCATGGGGGAGAAACCCCTCGCCGCGCTGCGCAGCAAGCCGCAGTCCTCGATCGCCATCGGGCTGGGCCTCCAGAAGAACGGCGGCTCGGACGCCTTCATTTCCGCCGGCAACACCGGCGCCGTGATGGCGGCGTCGACGCTCGTGCTGCGCCTCCACCCCGGTGTGCAGCGCGCGGCGATCGGCGCGGTGCTCCCCACCGGGAAGAATCCGCTGCTGCTGCTCGACTCCGGCGCCAACGTGGACTGCGACGCGCGTGAGCTGGTGGGCTTCGCGCACCTGGGCGCCGTCTACGCCCGCGACGTGCTGGGGCGTGCCGAGCCGGCCGTCGGGCTCCTGAACATCGGGGAAGAGGACGAGAAGGGAAACGCCGTGGTGAAGGAAGCGCACCAGCTGCTCAAGGCCCAGGCCGGGTTCCGCTACGTCGGCAACGTGGAAGGGCGGGACGTGCCGGCCGGCGAGGTGCGCGGCGGCCCGCTCGATGTGGTGGTGTGCGACGGCTTCACGGGCAACGTGGTGCTCAAGTTCTACGAGTCCGCGGCCCGCGTCTTCGTCTCGTTCGTCAAGCGCGAGGCGCCCGACGTGCTGAAGCTCCCCGAGATGGCGAACGTGCTCAAGATCCTCGACTGGTCCATGTAC
>DATGDT010000100.1:0-33745 GCA_035310725.1 Gemmatimonadales bacterium | reverse complement strand
GACCTTCTGCACCATCGTATCGCTCGCCGAGTCGCCGATGCGGCCCGGCCTGCTGTACGCCGGCACCGACGACGGCAACGTCTGGCTGACCCGGAACGACGGCGGCACCTGGGAGAACCTGACCGGCCGCTTCCCGGGCGTGCCCGCGGGGACCTACGTCAGCCGCATCGAGCCGTCGCATTTCGACACTGCGAGCTTCTACGTGACGTTCGACAATCACCGCAACAACGACTTCGCGCCGTACGTGTACGTCACGACGGATTTCGGCAAAACGTTCCGCTCCATCGCCAACAACCTGCCGACGGGCGGGCCGAACTACGTGCACGTGGTCCGGGAGGACCCGGTCAACCGCGACCTGCTCTTCCTCGGCTCCGATGTCGGCCTGTACGTCTCGCGCGACCGCGGCGCGAATTGGCAGCGCTTCATGACCAGCCTCCCCACGGTGCCGGTGCACGACCTCCGCATCCATCCGCGCGAGCACGAGCTCATCGCCGCGACGCACGGCCGCGGGCTTTGGATCGTGGAGATCTCGCCGCTCGAGCAGCTGACGTCCGAGGTGCTGGCAGCGAGTGCGTGGCTGTTCACGCCGAAGACGGCCTACCAGTACGGGGAGCCGACCCGCGCCAACTTCTCGGCCGGCCACAAGTGGTTCCGCGCGGCCAGCCCGGCGTACGGCGCGGAGATCGCCTACCGGCTGACCACGGGCGAGCGCCGCACCCAGACCAAGATCGTCATCACCGACGTGCGGGGGGACACGGTGCGCACGGTGAACGGGCCCGGCGGCCCCGGGCTGCACCGGGCGACCTGGAACTTCGCGGGTCCGCTGCCGCAACCGCGACCGCTCTCCCCTTCGCAGAAGCGGGACAGCGTGCTCCTCACGGCCCGTATCAACGTCGTGTTCGACTCGCTCGCGAAGTCCGGGATGAGCACGCAGATGCTCGATCCCATCAAGACGGCCCTGCTGGCGGGCGATGTCCAGGGGCTCGCGCAGCGGTTCGGCTTTGGGGGCGGTGGCGGGGGCGGTGGGGGCGGCGGCGCCCCTGCCGGCGGCCGGTTCGTCGAGCGGCCCGGTGAGACGACGCCACGCGCGCCCGGTGCCGCCGGCGCGGCGGCCGGGGCGCAGCAACAGGAAGGGGGCGAGGGGGCGGCGGATCAGCCCGATCCGAACTTCCTCGGCACACTGGGCCAGCTCATCCGTCTGCCCAGCCAGCGCGGCGGCGGTGGAGGTGGTGGCGGGTTCGGGGCCTTGGGGTTCGTGGCCCAGACCTTCGGGCGCGCGGCCGGCGGCGGGGGGTTCGGCGGCGGCGCCACGAACGCGGTGCAGAGCGGCAATTACCTGGTCAGTATCACCGTCGACGGCAAGACGCTGAGCCGGGTGCTGCGCGTCGAGCGCGTGGCCGCGAGCGGGGCGACCGTGGCGACATTCGACGACGACGACCCATGAGCACCGGCGCAGCAGGCGGTTAGCGCCGCCCCGCCTGCGCCGTCGTCTGGAGAAGGTCCAGCAGTGCCTGCCACCGGGGTCCCCCCGGGCGATCCCGCAGGTGCCGCTGGGCCTTCTGCCATGTGGGCGTGACCGACAGAACCGATCCCTCTAAACATAGCGTACACATGTTATAGAACGAACCGCACACCCATGCGGGGTTGGGCGGAGCGTGGGTTCGTTTCCGAGCCGGGACCGTGGCCGCGCACCGCCTCCCCAGGAGGCCGTTATGCCGGTTGCAGCACGATGGAAGGGTTTCAGCACGCGCGCGCCGCTCGCCGCCGTTGCGGCCACGCTGATCGCCTGTACCGAACGTCCCGTGGTTACGGCGCCCGCCGCGGGTTCCGCGGCGCCGCCGCAGACGCTCTTCACGGGTGCCCCGCTCGACCTCTCCGCCCAGGGTCGGTACATCTTCCGCCACTGGACCTTCGGCGACGAGCCATTCTGGACCGATACGCTCCACCTCAACCAGGTCATCGAGACCGCCGTCTCACCGGCCACGGCGCTCGCCGTTGGCCTCAAGGTCGACGCCAAGCGTCTGCCGCCGGGCTTCCTCAGCGGCGCGGACCTCACGAGTCCAGCCACCACGGTCGAGCTGCTGCGTCGGGATGCAGTGGTGGGCGTCGAGGCAGTCGTCACCGCGGATCGGCACGTCACGCGCCTCGGCATCACCTGCGCCCTGTGTCATTCAACCGTGGACAACTCGGTGGCACCTGGCGTCGGGCGCCGGCTCGACGGCTGGCCCAATCACGATCTCAACGTCGGGGCGATCGTCGCGCTGTCTCCCACCCTCCCGCCCGCCGTCAAGGCCGTGTTCAACTCGTGGGGGCCGGGCAAGTACGACGCGGAATTCAACCGTGACGGGATCAACAGCCCGGTCGTGATCCCACCGGCCTACGGGCTGCGCGGCGTGGCGCTCGAGACGTACACGGGAGAGGGACCGGTCTCCTACTGGAACGCCTACGTCGCGGTGACCCAGATGCACGGGCACGGCTCGTTCTCCGACCCCGTCCTGGGGATCGATCTCGTGCAGACTCCCGATCGCGTGAAGCCCGTCCTGCCCGTACTGCGCGCCTATCAGCTCAGCCTGAGCGCGCCGCCACCGCCTTCGGGCAGCGTCGAGGCAGCGGCCGCGGAGCGTGGCAGGACGCTGTTCAACACGACCGCCCGCTGCGCCTCCTGCCACATTCCCGCAATGGCGTTCAGCGATGTCAACCTCGGGATCCTGCACGACCCATCCGAGACGGGCATGGACCCGGTACGAGCGGGCCGGCTGAAGAATGACCGGTATCGTACCACGCCGTTGCGCGCCCTGTGGCAGCACCCGCCCTACTTCCATGACGGCAGTGCGGCCACACTGGCGGACGTGGTCGAGCACTACGACCGGTTCTTCGGACTCGGCCTCTCGCCCCAGCAGAAGGCGGATCTGGTCGAATACTTGAAATCGCTGTAGGCGGAGTCCAGCGGGGTGGCCGCGCCGTGCGCGGTCACCCTACGGAACAACCAACACGCCGACCATTCCCCCCAGGCCGTCGGCGATGGCGACGCCGCCCGGCACGACCCAATCGCGGTGATCCACCTGCAGGTTGAAGTGATAGGTCCCGGGCCGCAGACTGAGCGCGCCCTCCCACAGATCGGCGCCGAGGGGCCGGAGGTCGCGCGGCCGCCAGTCGTCCCAGTCGCCCGCGATGGCGACGGCCGCAGCGCCTTCCATGCGGAACCGCACGATCACACTGTCTCCGCGGCGCTCGGGAATCAGCGGCGGCCACCGGAGCGTCCGCGCGTGCGACTGCGCGGCAGGCCGGGGGCTGACTGCGAACAGTCGGATGCCCACCGTGACGTAGCTCGCCCGCGGCAAGCCCTGGTAGGGCTCCGGCAGATAGCTCCCCCCACCCAACTCGATCGCCACGGTGGAGGTGGGGAACACCTGAACCAACGCGCTGCCCGCGCTCCGCGACCCGTACGTCGTGCTGAGCCGCCGACTCGCCCACAGCGACGTCGTCACCGGACCGGTGGACAGGGCCACGGCGGCACTCACATCGGTGAACCACGCCCCGAGGAAGCGCGTGGGCTCGGCGCTCACCGAATAGGTCGCAGCGCCGATCCGCGCCCACATCCGCCCACGCGTGTGGAGCGCCGTCACGGACGGCGCGCCGGCGATCCACCCGGCGGAGGGACCGGCCCCGACGCCGATGCCCCAGCGCGGCGCGGCCCAGAGCACCTCGGCGATGCCGTGGGCGGCCGCGCTCCACCCGCCGTCGGTGCGGATCGTCCCCGCGCCGATCGTTTCGACACCGAGGCGCAGTCCACCGAATGCCGGCGGCGTCACCGTCCACAGGTCCGCGCGTCCCTGGCTCGACCAGCGGCCGAACGGCAGGGAGGCGAACGTTCCCCAGAGGTTCGCCGTCAGGGTGGGTGAGTCGAACTCGAATGCCGGAGAGATCGCGGCCGAGCTGAAGCGGATCGAGTCCTCGTAATGCACTCTCCCCGCCCCAACGGCGAGCGAGCCTCGAGCCTGACCCGCAGCCACGCCCGGGAGCAGACTCATGACGCACAGGAGGCGCGACGTGTGTACGCCGCGCCTCATGTTCGCTGGCATCAATCCGGCCGCTTACGGTCGATGGGTACCCGATTGGCCCGGGCTCGCCGGCTTCTTGGAAGGCGAGGCGGGCACGGCAGGCGTCGCCGGGGTCGCAGGCGTCGCCGCGCCACCACCCGTGCTGGGCGTGGCCCGCGTGGCCGGGACGGCCCGGGTGGCGGGCGTCACGGGACGATTGTCCGTCCCGAGGACCGAGCCACGAATCTGGGTCGCCCGATGCTGGGACACCTTCGACTTGGCGGTATCCGAGGCCTCCTGCGCGGGGACCTGCGGGGTCTGGCGGTGGGCCGCGACCTTCGCCTTGGCGGTGTCGGACGCGTTCCCGTTCGGCACCTGCGCGGCCAGCGCGGCCGGCAGCACGAACGTCACCGCGAGGATCGTCACTCTGCGAAGCATGATTTCATCCTTGGGGATAGAGACTCGACATGAAGACCCTCGAGCCCTCGCCGTGGTAACGGGTTCCGCGCCTCGTCCGAGTTCACATGGACCTGGTGATGGTGATCACACGATGGCCCGCAGTCTCGGCTCACTGGTGCCTGAATCGCTCCACGATCCCCGGGCGGTCGACCAGGCGGCCCGCCTGGATCACGGCCCGGATGCGCCGCGTGTTGTGGATGTCAGCGAGCGGATCGGCGTCCAGGAGGACCAGGTCGGCCAACTTCCCCACCGCGATCGTGCCCAGATCCCCTTCGGCGCCCACGATGCGCGCCGCGCCGCCCGTGGCGGCGTGAATCGCCTCGAGCGGCGACAGTCCAGCCGCGACGAGCTCCACCAGCTCGAGGTGCACCCCCGTCGGGATCTGCCAGATGTCCGTTCCGGTGCCGATCGTCACGCCGGCCCGCGCCAGCTTGACCGTCGCAGCCCGCGCCTGTTGAGCGAACTGGGCAAACTGCTGACGCCTGGCTGCGTTGAGCCGCAGCATCCAGGCGAAGCTGCTGCGCGGCGGGAGAAACGGGGCGAGGGCTGAATCGCCGTCGAGCAGATCGGGATGCTCGTTCAGTCCGACGGCGAAGCTCGAATACGCAATCGTCGGCACGACGCTGATGCCGGCCGTGCGATACAGCCGCACCAGATCGTCGTAGATGAGCCCATCGCTCCGCGGCGCGCAGAATCCAGCGTGCTCCTTGGCGTCCATCCCCGCGGCCACGAGCGGCAGCGGATGGGCGCAGTGGCCCGTCGCGCGCATCCCGCGGCGGTGCGCTTCCGCGATCATCCGAGCGTTGATGTCCCAGCGCCGGAAAGTCCGCGTCTTGATGTGCTGAGAGCCGAAGACCTGCGCCATGTCGACCGCGCGCGACACGTGGTCGGGGTCCGCTTCCGGCTCCACGCCCTGCTGGTCCTCCGCGTCGTAAGCCCAGTCGCTGTAGAACTGGAACCCGCCGTAGTCCACCCGCGGCCCGTCCATCCGTCCCGCGGCGATGGCATCGGCGTAGGCAACGAGGGGACCGATCGCCGATCCCTGGTCGCGGATCGTCGTCACCCCGAAGTAGGCGAACCCCGGCAACAGCTCCGGTCGGTACTCGTGCGCGTGCAGATCCATGAGACCGGGAATGAGATACCGGCCGCCCGCGTCCAGCACCCGCGCCGACCCTGCCGGCAGCGTCCCGGCGGCGGCGATGCGGCTGATTCTCCCCCGCTCCACCAGGAGATCCCGCGGCGCTGTCGCCGGCCGGCCGGTTCCGTCGATGACCCGGGCATTCCGGATCAGCAGCGGCTCGGCCACGGGCGGCGTGTAAGACAACGGCCAGCCGATGCGCTGCTCCCCTCCATCGGGCGAGCGCAGATGGAGCCCGCCGTCGGAAATGAACAGGACGGTCCCGTCATCCGCCGCAGAGGCATACATGGCCGGCTCCGCTCCGAGCGGCTCCGCCGGTCCGCGCATCCCGGTGGAATCGAACGGCGCCCGCCACAACCGGGCGTGGCGGACGAACACGATCGCGTTGGCGGTCCATCGCAGGAAGAGCGGTGAGTCGGGCATACGGGCGAGCGCCCGCCGTTCACCTGTCAGGCGGATGATCGTCCCCCTGGTCGAATCACTGGGGTTGAATCCGCCCGAGACGACCAGCAGCCCGTCGGCATCCGGCGTCCACGACACATCGGCGCCGTTCTCGACAGGAAGGGACGATCCCTGAGCCGCATCCGACAGTTCACGGACCTGCGGATCCACCACCCGGAGGATCGTCGTGTCCTCCGAGGGCTGGTACAGGAACGCGAGATGCCGCCCATCGGAGGAGTAGCTCGGGTACTCCTCCCGGCCTGGCAACGCCGTGATGCGATGAGTCGAGCCGGTTGCGATCTCGGTCGCGAACAGGTCCTGCTCCTGCCACGGTCCCGCCGACCATGCGAGCGTGGCGCCGTCGGCCGACCAGGCGAGGTGATGCGCGCTCAGCGGCACGTCCACGATGGCCTGCGGCGCTCCGCCGACGGGCATCACCCACAACTTGCCGAGCGCCAGCATCGCCACGCGGTGCCCGTCCGGAGAGAGCGCCAGGCCCATGAACGCACGCACGGACTGCGCCGTTCCGGACTCGGGGAAGCGGGCGGGGGGAAGCGAGCGCTTCGGCCGCTCGAAGGAGAGGCTGACGGTAAATGGGATCTCCGCCGGCGGTCCGCCCGTCGCCGCGATTCTCCACAGGCGCCCGTCGGCGCTGTACACCAGCCGGCGGCCGTCCGGCGTCCAGCGGACCCGCGTCGCCGTCACATCGGTCTGTTTGGTGAGACGAACGGCCGCCGCGCCCGGTGAATCGAGCGACAACACCCAGAGTTGCGTGCGTCCGCCTGAGTCCGGCGCGAAGAATGCCAGTCGCCGCCCATCGGGTGAGAAGGCCGGGGCGACCGCCTCCGTGGTCGCGGGGCCGAGCGGCGTCGCGCGCCCACTACCGCTCTCGACCATCCAGATGCGGCCGCCCGCAGAAGCGGGGGCGAAGCCCGCGACGACAAGCAGGTGTGTCCCGCCTGGTTGGAACGCGGGATCGCGCAGATTGGGTCCAACGGACTCCGCGACCGGGAGCTCGTGCACCTCCCGGGTGGCGAGATCGATCCGGGCCAGCCGGCTGTGCCAGCGGGGCACCGTGCTGTCCGGAGGCACCATGCGGGCGTAGGCGATCGTCCTCCCGTCCGGCGACCACGCGGCGTTGCCCTCGTATCCCTCGGGGTTGGGCAGCTGGGTGAGCTGGAGCGGAGCGCCGCCCCTTTCGAGCAGCCACAAACCGGTGCGGCCGCGCCGCTCGGCGCGGAACACGATGCGCCGACCGTCGGGCGAGTAGGATGGATCCAGATCCTCGGCCGTGTCGCGCACCGCGTCGGTCAGGGGCCGCGCCACTCCCCCTGCACTGGGCAGCTCCCACAACGCCCCGAGGAGGTCGAACACGATCGAGCGGCCGTCGGGCGACAGATCGAAGCTGAGGGTAGTGCCTTCGTGCACGCGAATGGCGACCGTTTCCACCGCGTCGCGGGAAGCACCTTGCCCCGGCGCGGACCTCGAGCAGAGAACGGCAGTCAGCGCGACCGCCGACATGGTGCGCCCGTATCGGACCAGAGTCACCGACTTCCGTCCTTTCCGGCAGATCGTTGTGACGATTGCCGGGCGAGCCCGGCGTGAGCGAGGGGATCGAAATTACGGGACGAAACGGTTTTCAAGAAGACGACCTATACTACCAGCGACCACCTCCACGCGAACGCAGAGGCCTTATGACCATCGGCGAGTCTCTCCTTCCCGAATTCGATCAGGAAATGGCGACCACGCGATCCCGGCTGGAGCGCGTCCCGAGCGACAAAGGACAGTGGAGGCCGCATCCCAAGTCGTTCCCGCTGGGGCATCTGGCGCAGCTCGTGTCGGGGATGCCAGGCTGGATCACGACGACGCTCCAGCAGCCGTATCTCGACCTCGCGACCGGGGGCGGCTACAGCTTCGAGACGACGGAGACCCTGGTGCGCCAGTTCGACGCCAACGTGCGGAGCGCCCGCGCCGCGCTCGCCGCCGCCACAGTCGCGGATTTCGAGCAACCCTGGTCGCTGAAGCACGGCGATCGCGTGTTGTTCACCGCGCCGCGAGGCACGGTGGTGCGCAATCACATCAGCCACCTGGTGCACCATCGTGGCCAGCTGAGCGTGTATCTGCGTCTGAACGACGTGCCGCTCCCGCCGATCTACGGACCCACCGCCGACGCGAGGCCGTGGTAGCACGCAGACGGCGGCCGGTCTGGCTCCTCGTTTCGGCCGCCTGGCTCGGCCCTGCGATCCTTGCGGCTTTCGAGGCGTACGTGCAGGGCCGGCTCGGCAGCCGCGAGCCCGCGACCTGGCGCAGCCTCGTGTGGGAGGGCGGCGACTGGCTCGTGTGCGCGCTCCTCACCCCGGCGGTCTTCTGGATCGCGCACCGCCTGCCGCTCACCCGGGAAACGCTGGCCCGCCGCGTGCCCCTGCACCTCCTCGCGGCGATCCTGCTCTGTGTCGCCTGGGCCGGCGCCGGCGTGCTCCTGAGCTGGGCGATGTTCCGCTCAACGCCCTACGGCGGGGGAGCGCTCAGCTGGTTCTTCACCACCCTGCCCTTCGGGGTCGCCGTGTACTTCGCCCTGCTGGGCGTCGCGCATGCCGCGGCCTACTTCCTGGAGGCGCGGGAGCGGGAAACCCAGGCCGCCCGTCTCTCGGCGCAGCTCGCGGAGGCCCGTTTAGGCGCGCTGCGCATGCAGCTGCAACCCCACTTTCTTCTCAATAGTCTCAACGCCATCGCCGTGGTCGTGCGCGACCGCGATACCGCCACGGCCACACGGCTGCTGGACCAGTTGGGCGGGATGCTGCGCCGGGTCATGCGCACCGACCGCCCGCCGGAGATCACATTGGCAGAAGAGCTGGAATTCGTCCGGCAATACCTCGCGATCGAGGAGGTGCGCTTCTCCGATCGACTGCGCCCCGTCTTCGCGGTGGACGCCGCTCTCCACTCCGCCGCGGTGCCCGAATTCGTACTCCAACCGCTGGTCGAGAACGCACTGCGACACGGCCTGGCCCGGCGCACGACCGCGACGTTGTTGCGAATCGAGGCGCGGCGTGAAGGTGACGACCTGCTGCTCATGGTCACCGACGACGGGCCGGGCCCCGACGACACGGCGCCGGAACCTGCCGCCGGCGTGGGGCTGGCCAACTTGCGCGAGCGACTCGCCACGCTGTACGGTGAGCGAGCGCGCCTCGACCTGCGACCCACCCCGCAGGGGGGAGCGGTGGCCACGGTGCGGTTACCCTACCACGAGCTGCGGGAGACCACACGTGCCTGAGATCCGCGCGCTGATCGTGGACGACGAGCCGCTCGCGCGCCGCGGGATCCGGCAGCTCCTGGCGCCGTACCGCGACGTCGTGGTGGTGGGCGAGTGCCGCAACGGGCGCGAGGCGGTCCGCGCCCTGGCCGAGGCCCGGCCCGATCTCGTCTTCCTGGACGTGGCGATGCCGGGGCTCGATGGATTCGGCGCGATCCGCGTCCACGGCGCCGAGCGCATGCCGCTCACGGTGTTCGTCACCGCGCATGACGAGTTCGCGGTACGGGCGTTCGAGACGGAGGCGCTCGACTATCTGGTGAAGCCGCTCTCTGAGGAGCGGTTTCGCGCCACCATGACGCGGGTGCTCGACCGGCTGGCCACCCGGCCCCGTACCCCGATCGCCGTCCCGGCCGCACGCGGCACCTTGCTGCTCGATCCGGATGAAATCGACTGGATCGTGGCGCGGGACGACTACGCCGAGATTCACGCGGGGCCGAAGACGTACCGCGTGCGTACGACCCTCGGTGCGCTGGGGTCGCGGCTCGACGCGGCGCGCTTCGTCCGCGTCCACCGCTCCGCCATCGTGCACGTGGATCAGGTACGGGAGCTGAAGACGGCGCGTGGGGGGGCCGAGACCGTCGTGCGCCTGCGCGACGGTACCGAGTTGCCCGTGAGCCGGCGCCGTGTTTCCCAGGTGAAGTCCAGAATTCGAGCCGCCCCACCGCTCACCGCACCATAGCGACCGCTCGCCGCACGCGATTTGACGGCCCGCCTCCCGGCCACGACGTTGAGACGATGAGCGCAACCGCTCCCACCAGTGTCGCTGCGCCCGCGGCGGCGACGCGCGTCGCATCTGTCGATCTGATCCGTGGCGCGGTGATGATCCTGATGGCGATCGATCACGTGCGGGTGTTCTCCGGCCTCCCCGCCGGTGGCCCCACACCCGGGATCTTCTTCACCCGCTGGGTCACCCATTTCTGCGCACCGGCCTTCGTCTTCCTCGCCGGGACCAGCGCGTTCTTCTACGGTCGCCGGCATCCGGATCTTTCCCGCTTCCTGCTGGTCCGCGGCGCCTGGCTCGTGGTGCTCGAGCTGACGCTGCTGCGGGTCGCCTGGACGTTCAACGCCGATTTCGCGCACTACGAGATGGCGGGCGTCATCTGGGCCATCGGCTGGTGCATGATCCTGCTGGCGGGACTCGTGCGGCTGCCGCTGGGGGTCGTCGGCGCGATCGGCGCCGTCATCATCGCAGCCCACAACCTGCTCGACCCTCATCTGGGCACGCTGGTCCCGACGCTGGGCAACGATCTGCGCGGCGGGCTCTGGAAGGTCCTCTACGTGGGGTTCTTCGCCGGGCCGATCCAGTTCGGACCCGACGGTCCCAATCTGATCGTGCTCTATTCGATCGTGCCGTGGATCGGCGTCATGGCGGCCGGTTACGCGTTCGGCAAGGTCCTGACCCTGGAGCCGGCACGACGCAATCGGATTTGCCTGATGGTGGGCCTCGGCGCGACGGCGCTCTTTCTCGTGCTGCGCGGCCTCAATCTGTACGGCGACCCGCGTCCCTGGAACGTGGCACCGCGGCCGGATGGACCACCGCCAATGCCACCGCTGCTCGCCTTTCTCAACACCAACAAATACCCGGCCTCGCTGCTGTTTCTGCTGATGACGCTGGGACCGACCATCGCGTTGATGCCGATCCTGGAGCGTGCCCGGGGAGCGGCGGCCCGGTTCGTCACCGTGTTTGGGCGCGTGCCGTTCTTCTACTACGTGCTGCACATCCCGCTGATTCACGCCCTGGCTCTCGCGGTGTCGCAGATCCGCCTCGGCACGGTGAGCCCGTGGCTCTTCACCAACCACCCGATGGGCAATCCTCCGCCGCCCGACGGCTACGTCTGGAGCCTGCCGCTGCTGTATCTGGTCTGGGCGGTGGCGATCGCGATGCTCTATGTTGCGTGCCGCTGGTTCGCCGATCTCAAGGCCAGGCGGAAGGACTGGTGGCTCAAGTACCTGTAGGCGACCTCCGCGTCGCGTTTATCGAAGCCGCGTGCTGGCACGGCACGCTGGAGCGTGCCGAGGCCATGCTGGTCGAGCATCCCGAGTTGCGCAGCGCGGACATCCACCTCGCGGCGATCCTCGGCGATGAGGCCGCGGTGCGCCGGTTCATCGCGCGCGACCCGGCGAGCGTGACGGCGCAGTCCCCCCCCTGGGGCGGCGATCCCCTCAACTACCTGGGTCTCTCCAAATACCTCCGACTCCATCCCGAGCGCACCGAGGACTTCGTGCGCACGGCCGCCGCCCTGCTCGATGCCGGGGCTCCGGCGCACACCGGGTTCTGGACCGCGGGGGAGCACCCCGAGTTCGAAACCGCGCTCTACGGCGCCGCGGGCGTCGCGCACAACGCGCCCCTCACCCGGCTGCTGATCGAGCGCGGCGCCGATCCCAACGACGAAGACGCCGTGTATCACGCGCCGGAAGGGCACGATCTGGGCGCCCTGAAGGTGCTGGTGGAAACCGGGCGGGTGATCCCTGAGCACCTCCTCCTGATGCTGCTCCGCAAGCTCGACTGGCACGATCCCGAGGGCGTCCGCTACCTGCTGACGAAAGACATCGATCTCGGGCGCAGGTGGAAACGCGCCGGCACCGCTCTGCACCACGCCCTGGACCGGGACAACAGCCTCCAGATCATCGAGCTGCTGCTGGACCATGGCGCCGACCCGCATGCGGTGGATCGCGGCCGGACGGCGATCGCGTTGGCCGCCAGGAAGGGCCGGAGCGACGTCCTCAAGGCACTCGAGCGACGCGGCGTCACGCTCGAACTACGGGGAGTCGAACGCCTGCACGCCGCCCTGGCCCGCGCCGATGCGACGGCGGCACACGCAATCGCAAAGGACGAGCCGGCGCTGTTGCGCGAGGTGCTCGCCGACGGAGGCACGCTGCTGTCGGAGTTCACGCTGACCTGGAACAACGACGGCGTCCGGCTGCTGCTCGAGCTCGGTGCGCCGGCCACGGCGCGCTACGACGGCTACGGCTACTTCGACATCGCCAATGACAGCACTGCCCTGCACGTGGCGGCCTGGATGCTGAACTCCGAATTGGTGAGGCTGCTTCTCGAGCGCGGCGTGCCTGCGAACGCGCGGGACGGCAGGGGGCGGACCCCGCTGATGCTGGCCGTGAAGGCGTGCGTGGACTCCTACTGGACGGAACGGCGGACGCCCGAGCCGGCGCGGCTACTGCTCGAGGCGGGGGCGTCGCTCGAAGGCGTCGGAATCCCGACCGGCTACGACGAGCTGGACGATGTGCTGCGCCACTACGAGAAGCGCGGCGCGAAGGATCGGCGTGCATGATCGTCGCCCCGGTGAGCCGCCACCTGAGTGTCGCCGACATCGAGCGGAGCATGGCGTTCTACCGCGACGTTCTCGGGTTCGCCGTCCGACGGCTCGACGGCGGCGACGGCGTTCCCGCACTGGCCGAGGCCGTCTCCGGCCCGGCGCGCCTCCAGCTCGGGACTCAGGACGACGCCTGCGACAGCACCGGCGAACGCCGGCCGCGCGGCGCGGCGATTCTGTTCTTCCAGACCGACGACGTCGCCGCGCTGCGCACTGCCATCACGGCTCGCGGCGGGAAGCCCTCGGAGCTCGAGAAGGTCAACTGGATCAAGATGCGGGTGTTCCAGATCCACGATCCCGACGGACACACGTTGTGGTTCGCGCAGTCGTTCCAGGAGCCCGATCGCGAGAAGGATCCAACGCGGCAGCTGCAGCAGATGCTGCCCGAGCTGCCGCTGACCGACGTCTCAGCGGGCGTGGAGTACTATCAGCGTGTGCTCGGTTTCCACATCAACTACGTGCAGCACGATCTTGGCGTGATGGATCGGGACGACGTCACGATCCTCCTGATCCAGCGCCCCTCTTCCCACACGGGGATCGGCTCGTGCGAGGCATACGTGCGCGACGCCGACGCGCTCTACGCCGAGCTGGTGGCCCGAGGGGCGAACGTCCAGGGAGCCCCGGTGAGCCGGCCCTGGGGCCTGCGTGATTTCCGCGTGCTGGATCTCGAGGGGAACCGGATCACGTTCGCCCAGCCCTTCGAGTGATCAGAACCCTCCTCCGCCTCCACCACCGCCACCGCCACCCGAAGATCCGCCGCCGCCGAATCCCGAGCCGCTCGAGCTGCGCGGCGAAGAGGACAACGTCGAGCTCGCCTTGCTCGTCATGGCCCCCAGACTGCTCGAGAAGTGACCGACGCTGAACGAGGCCCCGCTCGACCCCGTGTACCAGGTCGGCGACTGCGTGTAGATCCCTTCGAACGCCCGCGCCCACTGCTTCTCGACGCTGAACGCCATGGCGTAGGGGAGGTAGCGGTCGAACAGCTCCGGCTTGTCCAGAATCACCTTCTTGAGGTGCTCCGCCTCGACACGGCGCAGGAACTCCTCGAACCCCAGCACCTGCTCCAGCGCGCGCGCGCCGGCTTCGGCGCGGGCCGGCATGACGCCGGCGAAGATGACGAGGATGAGCGCCGTCAGCACCGCGGCTATGACGAACGGAACAGGCGTCAACTGGAACCAGCCGGCGACCTTTATCCCGCCGCCGGCGATCGCGATGCCGGCGAGCACGGCCAGGCCGATCCAGCGGCTGCGCACCTTGTCCGGCCGCGCATGGTAGAAGCCGCGGGCCAGCAGCTGGTCGAACAGACTGGCCTGAATGCCGGGGATCTTGGTGTAGAACTCGTTCTCGAGCTGGGACAGCTCGACCGAGCTTCCCCGCCCGGAAAAGATGCCGTCGAGCAGCAGTGCTTCGTGCGGCGCGAGCCCACCGGCGCCCGCCGGCGGCTCGAGCCGGTGCAGTATGTATTCCCGCGAGCCGATGAGTCCGAACAGGTGGCGGTCGTCACGCTCTTCGATGCGCAGATGGCCGCGCACTGCCAGATCCACCAGGGTCGCGGTGACGTCGCGCATGTCCACGGAATTGTCGAGCAGCGTCCCCGCTTCGCCGGGCGTGAGCCCCTGCGGTGGCTCATACAGGACCGTGATGGGCCGCTGTCGCGGGTCCCTGCCCCGCTTGCGCCAGGCGAGGAAGGCGAGCAGGAACACGGGAAGCGGAATCCCGAGCGGCCAGTTACTGGCGAGCACGCCCGCGGCCCGATCCACGGCGCTGGGCTCGGTCACGACCCCCTTGTCCCAGCCCACGACCGCCGTCAGCCCCTCGTGAAATCCGAGCGCGTGCGGCATCGCCATGGTCACCGCGGTGCCGCGCGTCTCGATTGTGGCTTCCTGCTCGGTGGCTCCGTAGGGGCCGTTGTACGCGATCGCGCGGACTCCCCCGGCCCCGGCCGGGAGCTCGATCCGCGCCGTGGCCGCTTCGATCGGGAAGTCCCACTCGTCCCCGGTGACGTTCCAATACAGCTCGTCGTGATCCTTGAAGAACCGCAGCCCGTTGCTCGCGCGGTAGCGCAGCACCAGGGTATGCGTCGCGTCCTGGGCGCCCGGCACCCAGATCTTGTACTTCACATAGTGCCCCTGACGGCTCGTCTCGACGCGCAACTCCCGGCCCGCCTCGTCCGTGGCCCCCAGGAGCGCGAGGTGCAGCGTCCAGTTGAGCCCCTGTGCCGTGCGGTACTTCACCGGGATCGTGCGATAGATGCCGTTCCAGGAGCCCGTGAACCGGGCCACGATCGACTCGCTGACGTCGATCGCGGCATCCGGCCGCACCTGGATCGTGGCGTCGAAGCGCTCGATGGCGATCGAGCGCTGCGCCCGCGCGGCCGTGGCGGCGAGCGAGACCAGGGCCGGCAGGATCAGCGACAGCCGGCGTCTCATGAGGTCTCCACGCGCGGCACGGCCGCCTCCGACGCATCGTCCAGACCGAAGAACTCGCGCGGCGCGAAACCCAGCAGCCGGGCCACGAGCACCGCGGGGAAGCGGGCGATCGCCGTATTGAAGTCACGTACGACGGCGTTGTAGTAGCGGCGCGCGTTCTGCAGGTGGTCCTCCACGTCGGTGAGGGTGCGCTGCAGCGCGGCGAAGCTCGCCGCCGCCTGGAGGTCGGGGTAGGCTTCGGCGACGGCGAAGATGCGGCGCAGCCCCCCCGCGACCGGGTCCTCCTCGCGGGCGCGCTCGGCGGGACCGCTCGCCGCGAGGGCCCGGGCGCGGGCGGTCGCGAGCGCCTCGAACGTCTCCCGCTCGTAGCCGGCGTGCCCCTTCACCACCGACACCACCGCGGGGATGAGATCGTGGCGGCGCTTGAGCTGGACGTCGATGTCCGACCACGCGTTGGCGCTCAGCTGCCGCAATCGCGTGAGACTGTTGAACGTGAGAATCACCCAGGCGAGCACGACGGCGCCGACGACGAGAGCCCATTGCACTCGAGCAATCTCCGGAAAGGTCGCGGTGCGGGACAATATAGGATGGACCGCGCGCCGCCGGGACGATAGAGTTGGACACTATGAACACTCTCACGCTCATCCTCGCCACCGCGGTCGCCGCACAGACCCCCACGGGTACGGCGCCCTCCCCCCAGGACATCGCCCGCTGGGAACGGCAGGCCCGCAACGTCACCATCACCCGCGACGACTGGGGCATCGCCCACGTGTACGGCAAGTCCGACGCCGACGCCGTTTTCGGCATGGAGTACGCCCAGGCCGAGGACGACTTCAACCGCGTGGAGACCAACTACATCAATGCGATGGGACGGCTGGCGGAGGCCGAAGGCGAACAGGCCGTCTGGCAGGATCTGCGCATGAAGCTGTTCATCGACCCCGCCCAGATGCAGGCCATGTACCGCTCGAGCCCGGCGTGGTTGAGGAAGCTGATGGACGCCTTCGCCGACGGCCTGAACTTCTATCTCTACAAGCATCCCGACGTGAAGCCGCGGGTCATCACCCGCTTCGAGCCGTGGATGGCCCTCACCTTCAGCGAGGGGAGCATCGGGGGAGACATCGAGCAGGTCAATCTGCGGGAGCTCGCGGCGTTCTACGGTGGCGACTCGGCCGGCCCGGCCCGCACCGGCGGCGACGGCGAAGACTCCCCCGAGCCCGGCGGTTCCAACGGCATCGCGATCGCGCCCGCGATCACGCGCGACCACCACGCGCTCCTGTGGATCAACCCGCACACGTCGTTCTATTTCCGCTCCGAGCTCCAGATGGTGAGCGAGGAGGGGCTCGACGCCTACGGCGCGGTGACGTGGGGGCAGTTCTTCGTCTATCAGGGGTTCAACGGCACGGCCGGCTGGATGCACACCTCGAGCGGCGTGGACAACATCGACGAGTTCCTGGAAACGGTGACCCAGAAAGGCGGCCGCTGGACCTACCGGCGCGGCAGCCAGGAGCTGCCGGTGTCGACGCGCACGATCACCGTTCCCTATCGGACCGCCACCGGGACCGCGCGCCGGACTTTCACCACCTACTTCACGCGGCACGGCCCCGTCGTCCGCAAGATCGGCGACCGGTGGGCGAGCGTCAGCCTGATGCAGAGCCCGGTGCGGGCGCTCACACAGTCCTACAGTCGCACCAAGGCCAAGGGCTACACCGAGTTCCGGCGGATCATGGAGCTGCACAGCAATTCATCCAACAACACCGTCTTCGCCGATGCCGCGGGGAACATCGCGTACTTCCACTCGAACTACATCCCGCGCCGCGATACGTCGTTCGACTGGACGCAGCCGGTGGACGGCAGCAATCCGGCGACCGACTACCGCGGCGTCCTCGCCGTGGACGAATCGCCCAACCTGCTGAACCCGGCGGTCGGCTGGCTTTACAACTCCAACAACTGGCCCTGGTCCGCGGCGGGTCCCTCCAGCCGCCGGCGCGACGACTACCCTCGCTACGTCGAGACCGGCAGCGAGGAGACGCCCCGCGGGCTGCACGCGTTGCGCGTGCTCAGCGGCGGGAAGGACTGGACGATGGCGAGCCTCACGGCCGCGGCGTTCGACAGCTATCTGCCCTCGTTTGAGCGGATGCTCCCGCCGCTCCTCAAGGCGTATGATCAGCTGCCGGAGACCGACACGGTCCGGTCACGCCTGGCCGACCAGATCGCGGCACTGCGCGGCTGGGACTACCGTTGGAGCGCCACGTCCATTCCCACCTCACTGGCGGTGTTCTGGGGTGGCAGCGTCTCGCAGCTCGTGGCCCGGGAAGCCCGGGCCGCAGGAATGTCGCCGCAGACGTACGTCGCGGAGCGGGCGTCGCCGGCGGAGCTGCTGGGCACGCTGGCATCCGCCTCGGACGCCCTGACCGCGGATTTCGGAACCTGGAAGACGCCCTGGGGCGACATCAACCGGTTTCAGCGGTTCAACGACGACATCGCGCCGCGCTTCGACGACGCGCAGCCGAGCATCCCCGTCCCCTTCACGTCGGCCCTGTGGGGGTCGCTGGCCTCCTTCGGTGCCCGGCCCTACCCCAACACGAAGAAGTGGTACGGCACGAGTGGCAACAGCTTCGTGGCGGTGGTCGAGTTCGGCGACAGCGTCCGGGCCCGGGCGGTGACGGCGGGCGGGGAGAGCGGGCATCCCGAGTCGCCGCATTTCGCCGACCAGGCGGTCCGCTATGCCAACGGGGATTTGCGCGAGGTCTATTTCTACCGCTCCCAGCTCGCGGGTCACACCGAGCGGGAGTACCACCCCGGGAACTGAGCGGCCTACCGGGGGTTTGACAGCGCTACCGCGCCCGGTGTTCATTTCGACATCGACACACCTGGAGACCACATGCGCACATCATTGACGCTCATCGCGCTGGCCCTCGTCGCCGCGCCCGCCGGTGCCCAGAACCAGGCGCCCGCCGACAGCGGCTTCTGGCAGAAGGTTCTCAACCTGCCCAAGACCGTGGATGAAGGACGCCAGGCGGGCATCCCCTCCGGTACGATCTGGGGTGTGCTCGATTCGCTGCGGCGCGCCCGCGTTCCGGCCCAGGACGCCCAGGTGATCGTGCAGGACGAGGTCGACGCAGTGAAGGCGGGCGCCCCCAAGGAGAACTTCGGCGCCACCGTGAACGCGCTGCTGGCGCGCGGCCTGCGCGGCCGTGAGCTGGCGGCCGCGATTCACGCCGAACACGCCCGCCGCGGGATCGGCAAGGGCAAGGGCAAGGGCCAGGGCCAGGGCAGAGGGAGGAAGCCATGAGCGCCCGGATCGTGGGTCTCGTCCTGGCTGCGTCCCTCATCGCGGCCTGCGGTGGGGGCGGCGGTGGAAAATCGGCCGAGCAGCAGCAGCCGGCCACGCCTGCCGCGCAGCAGCCGACGGTGCCGGCGGACGTGCAGCTCGCCGTGGCCGTGGCCCGGGCGATCGACGCCGTCCCGGCGAAGGCGGACTCGATCCTCGCCGCCAACGGGCTGACGCGCGACGGCCTCGATTCCCTGATGTACGCGATCGCCTCCGACTCGGCGAAGACCGCCGCCTACTCCGCCGCACGACGCGTGCAGTAAGCCGGGGAAGGTGTAGTTTTGGCGGTCCACAATCCCGCACTCGGAGCACGCGTGTTTATCGATTCGATTGTCCGTCACGACGCCGTCCGCCGTGGCGCCGTGTCGCTCGCCCTCGTGGCGCTCGCGATCACGCAGTCCGCCGTCGCCCAGTCCCGGCCCGACACGTCCACCGCCCCGCCCAAGCCCGACCCGCGCGTCGGGCTCACGGCGGGATGGATGAACGCCGGCCAGGCGCTCTGGAACATGCGGCTCGTCTCCACGAGCGCCCCGCCGTCCCAGTTCACCCCGGAGAACCCGGGCGACTTCTCTTACCTGAACTCCGATCTCGCGTTCGACGGGCGCTACGTCATCCAGGGGAACTTCCAGGGGTTCCAGATCTGGGACATCGCGCAGCCGAGCCACCCCGCGCCGGTCGTCACCGTGGTCTGCCCCGGGTCGCAGAACGACGTCTCGGTGTACCGTAACCTGCTGTTTCTCTCCGTCGAATCCACTGCGGGCCGCGTCGATTGCGGAACGCAGGGGGTGCAGGATACGGTGAGCGCCGACCGCATGCGCGGCATTCGGATCTGGGACATCACCGACGTCGCGCATCCGAAGCCCATCGTCAACGTCCAAACGTGCCGCGGGTCTCACACCCACACCCTCGTCACCGCTCCCGCGGATACGGCGAACGTCTACATCTATGTCTCGGGATCGGCGCCGGTCCGCTCCCCCACCGAACTGGCCGCCTGCTCGGGACTGCGCCCCGACGAGGACCCCAACAGCGAGCTGTTCCGCATCGAGGTGATCCAGGTCCCGCTCGCCCACCCCGAACAGGCGCATGTCGTGAGCAAGCCGGCGATCCTGGCCGGACTGGTCCATACCGAAGCGCACGGTGAGGCGCCGGAGGACATCGCCGCCGCGAAGCGCGCCGCCGACTCGGCCCGCGCGACCGGGGCGTACGTGGTCACGGTGTTCGGCAACGAGCAGATCGTCCCCCCCGGCTTCGTCCGGGGCATGCTCGACAGCCTGGTTCGAGGCCGCCACGGCACCGGGGCCCCGACCGCCGCCGACAGCGCGCTGCTGCGCGATTCGATCCAGGCCATCGTGGATCGGCTCGTCGCGCCGCGGCCCTGGCCGGGCGGCGTGCGGCCCGGCCCGGTGCAGTGCCACGACATCACCGTCTATCCGGCGATCGGCCTCGCCGGCGGGGCGTGCGGCGGCTACGGGGTGCTGCTCGACATCCGCGATCCCGCGAACCCGCGGCGCCTCGCGGCCGCGGCCGACACGAACTTCGCCTTCTGGCATTCAGCGACGTTCAACAACGACGGGACGGCGATGCTGTTCACCGACGAGTGGGGCGGCGGCCTCGGACCCAAGTGCCGCGCCACCGACGATCCCAAATGGGGAGCGGACGCGCTGTTCTCCCTGCAGGGCAACACCCTCACCTTCCGCAGCTATTACAAGCTGCCCGCGCCGCAGACGGCGCAGGAGAACTGCGTCGCCCACAACGGGTCGCTGATTCCCGTTCCCGGACGCGACATCATGGTGCAGGGCTGGTATCAGGGGGGCGTGTCCGTATTCGACTGGACCGATCCGGCGCACCCGCGGGAGATCGCCTTCTTCGATCGCGGGCCGATGGACTCCGTCCAGCTGCAGACCGCGGGGTCGTGGTCCGCCTACTGGTACAACGGCCACATCGTGAGCTCCGAGATCGGCCGCGGGCTCGACATCCTCGAGCTGCTGCCGAACGGGCAGCTCACCCAGAACGAGATCGACGCCGCGAACCTGGTGCACGTCGACCGGCTGAATGTCCAGGACCAGCAGAAGGTCGTGTGGCCGGCGACCTTCGTGGTGGCACGCGCCTACCTCGACCAGCTGGGGCGGTCAAACGGCCTGCCCGCGGCGCGGGTGGCGGCGGTGCGCCGGGATTTGGCGGGAGCCGAGAGAGCCTCCGGTTCGCGGCGGCGGACCCTCCTCACCCGGCTCGCCGAGGAACTGGACCGTGACGTCGCGGGAGCCGCCGACCAGGCCAAGGCGCGGACGCTGGCCGCGGCCGTGAGGGGCCTGGCAACCTCTCGCCGCTGAGTTACGGGGCGTGGGGGCGGTTCCACGCTGCACCGCGGGAACCGCCCCGATTGTCAGGATCTCGCCAAGCCGTACTGTTTGCTCGCTACGGCGGCGATCCGCGGGCGGTATACTATGGCCCCGACGGCAAACCTTCGTCGACGAGAGACAACCTCCATGAGACGCATCTTCCCGTCCATCCTCGCAGCGGGGGTGGCCATCTCCAGCGCCAGCGCGACGCGCACCGCGGCCCAGACCATGCCAGATACCGGTCGCTTCCGCTACACCGCGGCCGACGTGGCCTTCATGTCGGGGATGATCCACCACCACGCCCAGGCGGTGCTCATGGCAGGCTGGGCGGCGAGCCACGGGGCGAGTCCCACCGTGCGCACCCTGTGCGATCGCATCGTCGTGGCGCAGCGCGACGAGATCGCGCTGATGCAGCGCTGGCTGCGCGACCGCAACCTGCCCGCCCCCGAGCCGGATGCGGAACACGATGTGATGCCGGGGATGGAGCACATCATGCCCGGGATGCTCAACGCCGAGCAGCTCGCGCAGCTCGACAGCGCCCGCGGCCCGGACTTCGACCGGCTGTTCCTGACCTCCATGATCCGGCACCATCAGGGCGCCATCACGATGGTCAACCAGCTTCAGGCAGCGCCCGGCGCCGGCGAGGAGGAGACGGTCTTCCGGTTCTCCTCCGACGTCTATGCCGACCAGACGACCGAGATCGCCCGCATGCAGCGGATGCTCGCCACCCTGCTCTTCGCGGGACCGAGCGGCCAATGACCACCCACTCACCTGAGGATCATGCAATGGCATCTGCACCAACCGTTCGCCGTCTGCTGCGCATCGCCTCGCTCGCCGCCGGATTGGGATCGCTCGCGGCGTGCGCGTCCACGTCGTCCTCTTCTGCGGCGAGTGGTCAACGTGTCTCGACCGTGGCGCCCGCCCCGGCCCGCGATCCACGCGTCGGCCTGCGTGCGGGGCTCCTGGACGCAGCCGAGGCAGCCTGGAACCTCCGGGTGGTCTCGAAGACCCCGCAGCCGGAGCAGTTCAAGGGATTCACCAACTCCGATCTGGCGTTCAGCGGGCACTACGTCATCCAGGGGAACTACAACGGCTATCAGGTCTGGGACGTCACCAACCCGGCCGCGCCAGCGCTGAAGATCGGGTACGTCTGTCCCGCGTCGCAGAGCGACGTGTCCGTCTACCGCAACCTACTGTTCGTCTCGGGTGAAGGCCCGGGCGGACGGCTCGACTGCGGCACGCAGGGCGTGCACGACACGGTGAGCGCCGAGCGCCTGCGCGGCATCCGCATCTTCGACGTCACCGACATCGCCAATCCGAAGTATGTCGCGAACGTGCAGACCTGCCGCGGCTCCCACACCCACACCGTGGTCGAAGACCCCAAGGACAGGGACAACGTCTACATCTACGTGTCCGGCTCGGCGGGCGTCCGTTCGCCCAACGAGCTCGCCGGGTGCTCGAGGCTGGCGCCGGATCAGGACCCGAACTCGGCGCTGTTCCGCATCGAGGTCATCAAGGTCCCGCTCGCCCACCCCGAGCAGGCGGCCATCGTGACCTCGCCGCGGATCTTCCAGGATCTCACCGCGCCGCCGACGCACGGCGAGGCGCCCGAGGACGTCGCCGCAGCGAAACGGGCGGCCGACTCCGCGCGCGCCGCGGGGGGATTCACGGCCGTGCTGTTCGGCGCCGAACGGCCCATGCCGTCGGGCTTCGTCAAGGCCCAACTCGACAGCATCGTGAAGGCCCGCGGCGACAGCGGCCCCCCGACGGGCGCGGACAGCGCCGCGCTGCGCGGGGCGATCCAGGGAATCGTGGACAAGCTCGTCGGCGTGTCGCCGGCCGGATCGGGCCCCCGCCCCGGGCCCAACCAGTGCCACGATATCACGGTCTATCCGGCGATCGGCCTGGCGGGCGGCGCCTGCGGCGGCTACGGCCTGCTGCTCGACATCAGCGACGTGGCGAACCCGCGGCGCATCGGTGCGGTGGCCGACTCGAACTTCTCCTACTGGCATTCGGCGACGTTCAACAACGACGGCACGAAGCTGCTGTTCTCCGACGAGTGGGGCGGCGGCGGCCAGCCCAAGTGCCGCGCCACCGACCGGCACGAGTGGGGCGCGGACGCGATCTTCACGATCGACAACCGCGCGATGACGTTCCACAGCTACTACAAGATGCTCGCGCCGCAGACGTCGCTCGAAAACTGCGTCGCGCACAACGGCTCGCTGATCCCGATCCCCGGCCGCGACGTGATGGTCCAGGCCTGGTATCAGGGCGGCATCTCGGTGTTCGACTGGACCGATCCGGCCCACCCGAAGGAGATCGCGTTCTTCGACCGCGGGCCGGTAGACTCGACCAAGCCGGCGGGCGGCGGGTCGTGGTCGGCCTACTGGTACAACGGGAACATCTACAGCTCCGAGATCGCCCGCGGGCTCGACGTCTTCGAGCTGCAGCCCAGCGCGTTCCTGTCGCAGAACGAGATCGACGCCGCCAAGTCGGTCCACTTCGACTACTTCAACACGCAGGGCCAGCAGCGGATCGTCTGGCCCGCGACGTTCGCGCTGGCGCGCGCCTACCTCGATCAGCTGGGGCGGAACAACGGCCTGGCTGCCGGGAAGGTGGAAGCCACGCGCACCGGACTGGCCCGGGCGGAGCAGCTCTCGGGACAGGCGCGGCGGGACGCGCTGACGCAGCTCGCCACGACCCTGGACGGCGACGCGGCGACGGCCGCGGATCAGGCGAAGGTCAAGACCCTCGCCGCCGCGGTACGCGACCTGGCGAACGCCGGGAGCTGATCCGTCGCTGAAGGCCGCATGCGAGACGGGCAGGGCGCGCCGGAACGGCGCCCTGCCCGTCTGTTGTCTGTGAGGATCGGCTACGGCGTGACGCGCACCATGACCACGCCGTGGGCCGGCACCGTCGCGCTGAACCGGTCGGTGAAGGTGCCGAGGTCCGTGTGGGACCACAGGTCCCGCACCCGCGCCGGGCCGCTGATCCGCAGCCGCCACCACGAGGCCGAGATCACCGTCTGCAGGCCCGAGCGGTTGAGCAGCACGACGGCCCGTGAACCGCCCTTGAGCGGCTTCATCCAGACCTGCAGCTCCGGGGTCCGCTCGCTCACTACCGTGCCCTGAACGCCGAGCGAGTCCTGATCTACGGCGATGACCTCGCGGTTCGTCAGCATGTCCCGCGTCGCCGCCGACATCGTCCGGACGTCGTTCCCCGCGATCAACGGGGCAGCCATGATCGCCCAGAGGCTCAGGTGGGCGCGGTATTCGTCCTCCGTCATCCCGCCGTTGCCGACCTCGAGCATGTCCGGGTCGTTCCAGGCTCCGGGGCGGGCGGCAGCGGCGTGCTGGCCGGAGATGTCGAGGTTCGACAGCATGCTGGCCCACGTGTCTTCGATGTCGGTCGTGGTGCGCCACAGGTGGCCGGTGCTGGGGCCCCAGTCCCAGGGATTGAACGATCCCCATTCGCAGATGCTCAGAACGATCGGGCGCCCCACCTTGGCGAGCGCGTCCCGGAACCTGGCGTACTGCGTGGGCGCGTCGAGCCCCTCGGCGTAGCACCAGTCCTCCTTGACGTAGTCCACGCCCCATTCGGCGAACGTGCGGGCGTCGATCTCCTCGGAGCCGTAGGTGCCGGGCCGGCCCTGGCACGTCCGGCGTCCCGCGTCCGTGTAGATCCCGAACTTGAGACCGCGGGAGTGGACGTAGTCGGCCAGCGGCTTGATGCCGCCGGGGAAGCGCCCCGAGTCGGCGACCAGCCGGCCACGCGGGTCGCGCGCCACCTGCCAGCAGTCGTCGATGACGACATACTGGTAGCCCGCATCGCGCAGCCCGCTCGCGACCATGGCGTCGGCCGTCTCCCGGATGAGCTGGCTGCTCACGTCGCAGCCGAAGTGGTTCCAGCTGTTCCAGCCCATGGGCGGCGTGCGGGCCAGGCCGTTGTCGAGCACCGGCCGCGGAACCCGCGCGAGACCGACGGTGGCCAGACTGATGGAGAGACCGAGCGCGGTGGCGCGCATGGACGGATCTCGAAGTGTCGGAGGAACCGGCAATACTAACGCGCGCCGCTTGACCGGGACAGGACGAGGCGTACCTTCGCCGTCCTCACCCTCTTACACACTGGAAAGACCATGAACTGGAGCACGCTGGCCGCGCCGAAGGTACGCACCGCAATGTCGCTCGGAGTCCTCGCGCTGGGTCTCGGCGCGTGCTCGCGCGAGCGGCTCGTCCAGGGCGAATGCCGTCCGGTCAACGGAGCGGACGTCTGCGCCTGGGATCGCATGTCCGGGAACACGCTGGTCGCGTTCGGGGCCACCATCCCGATGCGGGTGATCGACAGCGCCCCGGCCGAGGTGCCAATGACGTGGCCGCCCGTGGCGGCCGCGGCCATCCCCCTCTCCCGGGTGGCGCAGGCGGCGTCCGGGTTCGACAACATCACGATCTTCTGGGAGCCGCACGGCCATCCGCCGGGTCCCTACCTCACGCCGCATTTCGATTTCCATTTCAATACGATCTCGGCCGCGCAGCTCGGCGCGATCGACTGCGCCGACTCGACCAGGCCGACCCAGCTGCCCGCGAGCTACGAACTGCCGGATGTGGAAATCCCGGGCCTGGGCAGGCTCGTCGGCCTGTGCGTCCCGACCATGGGGATGCATTCGATGCCCGCAACCGAGCTGCACTCGACGACGCCATTCGAGAAAACGATGGTCGTGGGCTATTACCGGGGGCAGCCGATCTTCGTGGAGCCCATGATCACCAGCGCCGCGCTGCTGGCGCGCCACAGCTTCCCCCTCGCAGTGCCGCAGGTACCCGGCGGACCGGCGAATGTGCGATACCCAACCCGCTTCGTAGCCGACTACGACAGCACGGCGCACGTATACCGGTTCACGTTCTCGGACTTGGGGAAGAGCGCCGCGCCATAGCGGCTCCTTGAATCAACGCCCGTCGGTGGGCAGCAGGATCCGCAGAACCGGCCGACCAACCATGTTGGCCAGCGGCAGATAGACCCGGTGCGTGCCGGGATCGACGGCGACCGAATGGGCATGCGGAGCCCGGTACCAGCCCAGCTGGACCAGATGCTCGTCCCGTTCCTCGAACACCGCGACGATCCCGGACTCCGCCGCCACGTAGAGGCGGCCAAGTGCGGGATCGAACGCCAGGACGTCGGGGTCGTTTCCGATCGGCAGCACCTGGCGCAACTGGAGCGTGCGGAGATCCAGGACGCCGAGGGTCGCGCTCGCCTCGCCGGCGATGAACGCCAAACGGTGCGGACCGTCGATCGAGAGGCCGTGCGGATGCCGGACGATCTGGTCGAGCGTGATCCGGCGCACCACACGCGCCGTGGCGGGATCGATCACCGCGAGTTGATTCGCGGTCTGGACCGCCACGATCACGCAACGTGAGCCGGGGTCGTACTGGGTGTTGCCCGCCTCCCCACCCAGCGCCACTCGCGCCACGACGGCGTTCGTGATCGCGTCCAGCACGACCTCTCGCCGCCCCAACTCGTCCGAGACGAACAGGCGTCGCGCTACCGGCGCATATGCGATGCCGTCCGGAAAGTCCTGCCCAGGCACCCGCGCCACGATCCGCAACGTCGAGTCGTCCACCACCACGATCGCATGCGCTCCGGCCGCAGAGGCGTACACCCGATGCTCGGCTGGTACGGCCAGTACGCCGGTGACGGTGGGGAAGCCGTCCAGGGCGCCCACGACCTTCGCGGCACGCAGGTCGAACACCACGAGTTGTCCCGCCCCCATGTGCGAGACGAAGAGCCGGCCATGGGCCTCATCGAGGCTTTGATAGTCGAACCGGGAGGCGCTTCCAGGTAATCGGACATCGGCCTCGAGCCGGAGCGGAGCCGGGCCCGTCGCAGCGAGTGGCACGCTCTCCGACCAGCGGGCGGCGACCGGGGGGCCCGCCAGCGTGCACACCGGCCGCTGCGCCTGAAGGATGGCTGCGAGGACGAGGATCACATCGACTCCCTAACTCGCAATCCGATGCACGACTTTCAGCACGAATGCGCCGTTCAATTGCCGGCTCAGCGACCGCACCGTCGGGAACCGGTAGGTCGCCAGGTGGTTGGTCGTATACCCCGAGTTCCACACCACGAAGACGTCATCGCCGATCGCCGGGATCCAATGGAATCGGAGGTTGAAATCCACCCGTTGATCGTCGTTCGTGTACTGGACGAAGCCCAGAAGACTCGTGCGGGTATTGAAGTCGTACTCCAGATGCTCCGAGGTCTGGAACGCGGTGAATCTCCCCCCGGGCAGGCGTGCAGACGAGCGGGTCACCTCCGCGCCGAGAATGAGGTGTCCCCCGCCCCGCCAGGTCCCCTGGAGCTCCATGTCGGTGCTGCGGCCAGCGTAGAAGCGTCCCCAGTTGACGACCGCCCCGAGGTTCAGGGGTCGGCCCGGAGCCATGGAGTACTGGAGCTCGTAGCGTGACCACCAGTAGCGGCCAGGCGGGATCTTCACGTCGTGGAAGATCTCGAACGAATCCGGCGGGGCGTCCATCAGCCGCTGCACATTGAACTCGAAGCGATCACCGGATTGCCTCTCCCCGCCAAAGAGCCGCCACTCGAACTCGGCCGTCTGCCAGTCACCGGTGCGCCCCAGCGATCCGGACTGATTGGCGATGACGTCCCAGCTCGGGATCTCGAAATCCAGCTGGCGGATGCCCAGCAGGTGTGGCCGTGGCATGAAGTCGATGTGTCCGGTGGTTTCCCAGATCCCCGCGCGCCGCACGAACCCGAGTGCCGGATCGAAGCCGGCGTCGATCCTATAAAGCGAGACGAAGTTGTCGAACAGGTCGTTGGGGTTGTCGGTGGACAGCCGCCACGCGAGCGGGAAACCGGCGACCCCCGGCGTCCGGGTGCCGGCGATCCAGAACTTCGGCTCGACGTTCTGTCCATGGATCACCAGGGGCAGGTCCAGGTCCACACCCCCCGCCGCCTCCGGGCCGGCACCGGAGACCGTCCGCAGGCTGCCGATCGCGCCGACGTAGGAACGCGCGAGCAGGTCGTGCTGCACCCGCACTACCGCGTTGTTGGCGCGGTCGGCACCGCCGGTGCGGGCGTCGAGCACGCCGAAACGCCAGGGGCCAGTGCGCCCGTACACCCGACCTCCGGCGACGATGGGTACGACGCCGCCCGTGGAGTCGAGTCCGACGCGACGGGAATAGAGCACCTGTACTCGCCCCGGCGTCCCGAAGTCGAACAGGCCGCTCGACTCGAGGAAAAACGCTCGCTTTTCCGGAAAGAAGAACGGGAAGCGGGTGAGGTTGATGACCTGCTGATCCACCTCAACCTGTGCGAAGTCGGTGGCCGCGGTGAGATCGGCCGTGACCGTCGGCGAGACGGTCAGCTTCGCGTCGACACCGGCCTTCCCTCCGAAAAACCCGTTCGCGACCAGTGCTCCCGTGCTGTCGTGCTCCGCCTCGATGGCGCGGGTGAGGGCATAGGGGTAGACCTCGACGTCCCGGGGACGCCGCAGCCCGCCGAGGCTCTGGAGCTCCCCCTCGTTGAGCAGCTGATACAGCCCCTCGGCGCGGCCCCAGGACCGCCACAAGTCCTCTTCGTTCTTCCGGCGGATGAAGCGACGAACGTTGAAGCCGAACCGGAGATCGGCGGTGCCACGAAACCGGAGCGTGCGAAACGGGATCCGGAACTCGGCGGTCCACCCCGAGTCGTCACGGGTTACTACGACGTCCCAGATCCCGTCCCAGTCCTCGTTCAAGTCGTCGAGGTCCACGAGCTGGGCGTCCCACATGGCCCCGCGAGGGTTCGTGCCGAACACGAATGCCCCGCGATGGTCGTGGAAGCTGTCGATCAGGAGCTCCACGTTATCGTCGCTCGACAAGTCCGCATCGCGGCGCAACTCGCTGGAGCGTACCCGGTGCGGGTCGCCGTCATACGCCCGCACCCCGATATAGAGCGCCGCGACATCCCGCACCACCTTGACGACCGTGCGTTCGCTCGCCGCGACTCCTTCGACCGGCTCGCGCTGGCGGAAGTCGGTGATCGAGTCCGCGACGGCCCACGCCGGACCGTCCACCCGCCCGTCGAAGCGGACCGGGACCGTCGCGTCGGCGACGTGGAGCGACGTCGCCTGGCCGGCGAGCCCGGTGCAGAGCGCCAGGGTGGCGGCGAGGAAGAAGGGGGCGTGACGCAGGTCAATCACTCGAAGGTCACAAGTGTATCGATGCCGTATCGTGGCAGCAAGCAATCACCCCCACAGGGAGAAGGTATGGCACTGCGTTGGGACCGCTTCGTGCTCAGTGGGCTGTTGCTGAGCCTGCTCGTGCCCGGATGTGAAAAGGCGAAACAAGCCGATCGAGCGGAAGCGCAGCAACGCCCGCCGCTTGCGCCGTCGCCCATGGATTGGGCCCCGGTAGCCCAGGCGCTCGGCAAGGCGGGAGCAATGCAGCCCGGCAACGTCTACAAGGTCGGGTTTCCCCGGAGTGATCTGCACGTCACCGTGGGCCAGGTGACGGTGCAGCCGGCATTGGCACTGGGCTCCTGGCTCGCATTCCGGCAGACGGCCGACAGTGAGGCGATGGTCCTGGGCGACCTCGTCCTACTCGAGAGCGAAGTAGCCCCGGTCATGAGCCAACTCGAGGGGAGCGGCATCCACCCCACCGCCCTGCACAACCACCTGCTGCACGAGTCTCCCCCCATTCGCTACCTGCACATCATGGGTCGCGGGGCGCCGGCGAAGCTGGCGGCCGGCGTGCGAGCAGCGCTCGACCTGACCAGAACCCCACTCGCTGCCGCTGCCTCCGCGCCTGCGGCGGCCGCGCCGCTCGGCCTCGATACGGCGCAGATCGCCCAGGCCCTCGGATACCACGGGAACGTGAACGGCGGGGTCTATCAGGTGGGCGTGCCGCGGGCGGACACGGTGACGGTGGATGGCGTCGTGATCCCACCGGCCATGGGGGTGGCGACGGCGATCAACATTCAGCCGACCGGCGGTGGCAAGGCGGCCGTCACGGGCGACTTCGTGCTCGTCGTCGCGGAGGTCAACCCGCTGATCCAGGCACTCCGTGCAAACCACATCGAGGTGACGGCGCTGCACAGCCATATGCTCGGCGACTCGCCGCGACTCTACTTCCTGCACTTCTGGGCGAACGACGACGCGGTCCAGCTGGCTCGCGGACTGGGCACCGCGCTGGCGAAGATGAATGTCCGCAAAGCATGATGACCGCGTGGTCGGGTCGCCGGCGCGGCCCTGAAGGTACAGGACCTCACGGGCCACGAGTTTATTCCCGCGGGAATACCCTCGTCCGGCGGGGAGTCTCCGGCAGTGAACGAAACCTGCTGCCCACTCTTCGCCGGAGGATACACTCTCATGCTGTACCCCCATTTCCTGTCCCTCATCATGCTCACGCTGGGAGGGATCCCCGCCCGCTTCGAGCGCCAGCCGGGCAATGCCCCGGCCGTGAGCGTCACGCTGTCCGAGTGGAAGGTCGAGCTCTCGGCCCGCAGTGTCGCCGCCGGAGCGGTGACCTTCACCATCGCGAACACCGGCACCATCCCGCACGCCTTCGAGATCGAAGGTCAGGGAATCGAGCGCGAAACCGCGGTGATCCAGCCGGGCGCCCGCGCCACGCTCACGCTCCAGCTCAAGCCGGGGAGTTATGAGGTGTACTGCCCCGTGGGTCAGGATTCCCACAAGAAGCTGGGCATGGATGCCCAGCTGAGTGTCGGCGGCTCCGCCGACGAAGCGGGCAGTCCCGCGATGGAGGAATCAATGGCGATGGGGACAGGCGCAGCGGTGTCCGGCATCCAGGTCACCGGGGGTGGGCCAGTCATTCAGATCCTCCCGGGCCCCTTCGCGTTCCCCGACAGCGCCGCGCCGATTCTGGCGTCGTTCGGCAACGAGCGCGAGGGCCTCGAGTCGCAGATCCAGAACGGCCCGTATTCGAACAATATCGCGCGGAGTGCGGGGACGTTCACCTTCGCCGCGTGGGATAAGGGCGCCGTGCGGGACTCGGTGGACGGGACCGCGGAGTTCACCACCCGCGACGGCACGCGCTGGAAGCTCGTCCTGGACCGGGTACAGACGAAGGACGTCGCACATCATCCCCGCTTCGGTGGCGTGATCATGGGTCTCTACTACCACGGCAACACCGGCGTGCATACGCCGCTCGTTCCCACGATCAACAGCGCCGTCGCGCTGTGGGCGGTCGGGCACCTGTACCGCAACGGCCAGCTCGTGAGCGACAACGCGCAGACGCACGTCATGCTGCTGTCGCACACCCGGCGGGCCGGCGATTTCGCGCTCGCCTGCTGGGACTGTTCCAGGAACAGGATCGACGAATTGCAGCTCCAGATCCTGCCCGGGCCGGGCGAGCCTAAGTTCGACGCGCCCGGTGGGTTTCTGTTCCTCAACTGGGAGAAGTCTGGATCCCGCAAGCTGGGGAGCTGAACGACGTTGGATATGGCGAGTCCCGCATCCTCGACTGACGAGGATGCGGGACTCGGTTTGTTCCAGCCCGATCGAGCCGGAACCGCCTGCTACTGGATGTCCACGAAGTCCAGGAAGCTGCCGCTGCTGCCGGCGGTCAGGGTGAACGTATACCCCTGACCGGTGGGACAGGGCGACCCGTTCGTCGGATAGGTCTGCGACCAACCGGACTTGACCTGCTCGCAGACGGTGTAGGTGCCGGCGGGCAGATTCCAGAATCCGTACGTCCCGTCGGCATTGGTGACCGTCGAGGCCGTCGCCGTACCGGTGACTTCAATGACCCATCCCCCCATCCCCAGCCAGCTGCTGCCGTTCCAGACCGTCCCGGAGATCACAGGCGTACCGGTCCCGCCCCCGGTCCCCCCACCGGTCCCGCCCGTACCGGGATCTTCACCACCACTACCCGTTGGCGCCGGCGCCACGGGCGCGCATCCCGTCCGGGGACGACCGAATGGATCGAGCGGACGCTCGCGCGACCACGACGTCGCCGAACGACTCGAGTCGGCCGTCGCGCATTTCGCGGGGTCCTTGACGGCCGCGCTTTGTGCCGCTCCCGCGAGGAACGGTGTCGTCACCAAGGCGAAAAGAACTACAGGCACACGCATCGAGCTCTCCTGTTAGGTACACGATCAGGCGCGGGAGAGAATCGCACTCTGGCGAACGGGAAGCCGTGTCGCGCATCACGCGGTGCAGGAACACGAGACACACACGAGACTTGCGGATGGCCGCGCGGCGTCGACGCCGCGGCGCCGGGATACTGCCGCCAGACATGTGACGTGACTCACGCAGCGCGCCGGCGTGCCAGACGTTACCTGCGCGGTTGCTCGGGACTCTCCGAAACCGGCGGTTCCAGCTCCCCCACCCGCAGCCCCGTCTTGCGCACCCGGGCTCGCGGGCGGAGCTTTGCCCGCCCGTGCACGACCCGACCGTCAGTCGCGCCGCTCTCCCTCGCCAGCTTGGCCTCGTTTCGGTCACCGCCCTCGTGATCGGCGAGGTGATCGGCGTCGGGATCTTCCTCACGCCGGCCAGCATGGCCCGGTCGCTGGGCTCGCCCTTCTGGCTGCTCGTCGTCTGGCTCCTCATGGGCGTCATGGCGCTCAGTGGGGCGCTGTGTTACGGCGAGCTGGCGGCCCGCTCTCCCGAGGCCGGCGGTGGCTACGTGTACCTGCGCCGCGCCTACGGGCCCGCCGTGGCGTTCCTGTACGGGTGGAAATGCCTGCTCGTGATGGATCCGGGGATCACGGCCGCGCTGGCGATGGGCCTCGCGAGCTACGTGGGCTACGTGGTGCACCTCTCCGGCCTGTGGCTCAAGGTCGTGGCGATCGGGGCCATCCTCGCGCTCGCGGCCGTGAGCATCGCCGGCGTCCGGTTCAGCGCCGGCTTGATGCGCTGGCTCACCGCCTTCAAGCTCGCCGCCCTGGGCCTCATCGTGGTCCTGGCGATCGGCCGGGGCCTGGGGGATTGGTCGAACTTCGTGCCGTTCGTGGCCCAGCGCCCCGGGTCGGATCCATTGCCGGGGGCGCTCGCTCCCGGCCTGGTGGGGGCGTTCTTCGCGTTCGGCGGATGGTGGGAGATCACCAAGCTCACCGGCGAGGCCCGCGACCCCGCGCGCACCTTGCCGCGCGCCCTGACCATCGGCGTGGCGGTCGTGACGATGGTGTACGTCCTCACGAGCGCGGTGTTCCTCTACCTGGTTCCGCTCGAGCACGTGACCTCCGGCGAGACGTTCGCCGCACAGGCGGGTGAGGCGCTGTTCGGGCGCGCGGGCGGCCAGGTCTTCGCCGGTATCGTCATCGTCGCCGTGGCCGGGAGCCTCCTCGCCCTGCTGATGGCCCTGCCGCGGGTGTACTACGCGATGGCGCGGGACGGCGTGTTCTTCGAGGCGGTCGCCGCCATCCACCCGCGGCTCGCCACGCCGGCACGGGCCATCGCGTTGCAGGCCGGTCTGGCGTCGTTGCTGGTGCTGCTGGGCACGTTCCGGCAAATCCTGTCGTATTTCATCTTCGTCACGGTGCTGTTCGTGGCCCTCACCGTGGCCGCGCTGTTCGTGTTGCGCCGCCGGGCAAGGGCGACCGCGCCCCCGGCCTTCCGGGCGCCGGGCTACCCCGTGACGCCGGTGGTCTTTCTCGTCCTCGTCGCCGTCTTGCTGCTGCTGCTCCTGGGCCACGATCCGCCGCAGGCGCTGCTCGGCGTCGCGATCGTGGGACTCGGATTTCCGGTATATGTTTTCGCGTTTCGCCGGCGGCTCACTCCTCCATTGGAGGACACGACATGACCTGGATCCGTACCATCCCGGCGCAGGAAGCGGACGACAAGCTGCGGGCGGCCCTCGAGGCCCAGAAGGCGCTCTACCCCCAGGAGTACGCGACTCCGGTGCAGCCCACCGCGGACGGGACGTCCGGCATCGTCGCCTCCCACAGCCTCATCCCGGACGCGCTCTACCATGCGTTCGCGACCT
>DATGDT010000099.1:0-20966 GCA_035310725.1 Gemmatimonadales bacterium | reverse complement strand
AGCCGGCCGGCGGGTGCTCTCCGCCTCCAACCGCTCCCCGCTCCCCGCTCCCGGTTCTCACGGCAGTTGCCTCACCAGATCCTCGTACGTCTCCGGCCGGCGGTCGCGGTAGAACTGCCACGTGCGCCGCACGTCCTCGATCATGTCGAGGTTCAGCTCGGCCGTCACCAGCTCGTCCCGGTCTTCGCTGCCCACGGCCAGGAAGTTGCCGCGGGGATCGACGAAGTAGCTCGTCCCGTAGAACTGGCCGATGTTCCACGGCGCCTCCGTGCCCACCCGGTTCGAGCAGCCCATGAAGAAGCCGTTGGCGACCGCGTGCGCCGGCTGCTCGAGCTTCCAGAGGTACTGGGACAGTCCCTTCACCGTGGCAGAGGGGTTGAACACGACCTCGGCGCCGTGCAGACCGAGCAGCCGCGCCCCTTCGGGGAAGTGGCGGTCGTAACAGATGTAAACGCCGATCGTGGCGTAGCGCGTCTTGAACACGGGATAGCCGAGGTTGCCGGGCTTGAAGAAGTACTTCTCCCAGAACCCCGCCGTGTGCGGGATGTGGGTCTTGCGGTACTTGCCGAGGTATGAGCCGTCGGCGTCGATCACCGCGGCGGTGTTGTAGTACACGCCCGCCATCTCCCGCTCGTAGATCGGCACGACCATCACCATCGCGTGCTGCTTGGCGAGCTGCTGCATCCGCTCGATCGTCGGTCCGGGAATCGGCTCGGCCAGGTCGCACCACTTCGAATCCTGCGAGGGGCAGAAGTACGGCCCGTTGAACACCTCCTGCAGGCAGAGCAGCTGCACGCCCTGCTTGCCGGCTTCGGCGATGTACGGAAGGTGCTTCTCGAACATCGCGTCGCGCACCTTGGCGACGGGCGCCGCCGGGTCGTTGAGCGGGTTCGACATCTGGATGAGGCCGCCCACCACCGTCCGGGCCATATCAGAACCACCTCGAGATGACGACCTTCTTGTCGGTGAAGAATTGCACGCTGTCCTGCCCGTGCGCCTTGAGATCGCCGAAGAACGACCCCTTCGTGCCGCCGAAGGGGAAGAACGCCATCGGCGCCGCCACGCCGATGTTCACCCCGATCATCGACACCCCGCAGCGGTAGCGGAACTCCCGGGCCACCTTGCCGCTCGAGGTGAAGATCGAGGTCGCGTTGGCGTAGGCGCTCTTGTGCACCAGCTCGAGGGCTTCGTCCAGGTCGGCGGCGCGGGCGATCGAACCCACCGGTCCGAAGATCTCCTCCTTGCCGATCACCATGTCGGGCGTGACCCCGTCGAACAGCGTCGGCCCCACGAACTGGCCGTCGGGATAGGCGTCCACCCGCGCGGTGCGCCCGTCCAGCAGCAGGTCCGCCCCGCTCCCGAGCCCGGCTTCCACGTACCCGATCACCCGTTCCTTCTGGCGCGCCGACACGACCGGGCCCAGGGTCACGCCCTGGTCGAGGCCGTTGCCCATCCGGAGATCACGCGCGGCCTGAATCAGCCGGTCCTTCAAGGGACCGTAGGCCGCGCCGGCCGCGACTACCACGCTCCCCGCGAGGCAGCGCTGTCCCGCGCACCCGAACATCGACTCGGTGACGGCGTGTGTGGTGCGATCGAGGTCCGCGTCGGGCATGACGATCACATGGTTCTTCGCGCCACCCAGCGCCTGGACGCGCTTGCCGTGCTGCGCCGCGGTCGCGTACACGTGCCGCGCGATGGCGGTGGAGCCGACGAACGACACGCCGGCGATGTGGTCGTGCGCGAGGATGGCGTTCGCGGCGTCCTTGCCGCCGTGCACCAGGTTCAGCACGCCGGGAGGGATTCCCGCTTCGTGCGCCAGCGCCACGATCCGCTGCGACGACAGGGGTACCAGCTCCGACGGCTTCAGGACGAAGGTGTTGCCGGAAGCGACGGCGTACGGCCAGAACCACAACGGCACCATGGCGGGGAAATTGAACGGCGTGATCGCCGCGAAGACGCCCATCGGCTGGCGCACGTACTCGCAATCGATGCCGGTCGCCACGTCCTCCAGTGCGTCGCCCATCAGGAGCGTGGGAATGCCGCAGGCGTGCTCGACGTTCTCGATGGCGCGGCGGATCGAGCCCCGGGATTCGTCGAGCGTCTTGCCGTTCTCCCGCGTCACGATCGCGGCCAGCTCCTCGAAGTGGGTCTCGAGCAGCCCCTTCAGGGTGAAGAAGTGACGGGCCCGGACGACCGGGGGGGTCGCGCGCCAGCGGGGGAACGCGTCCTGCGCCGCCTGGACGGCCGCATCCACGTCCGCCTTTCCCGACAACGGCACCTGACCGAGCGTTTCGCCGGTGGCCGGATTGATCAGCGGCAGCGCATGGGTGGACCTCGAGGGGACCCAGGTGCCGCCGATGTAGTTGGGGATGAGGCGGTCCGGAGCGTGGCCGGAGGCGCTCGGGCCTTCGTGGGCTTGTGTGCGCAGCGCCATTGACAACCTCCTGAGCGCCTAACTAATTGTGAAGCCGGAAGGTAGGACTCGCCGGCTGGGCTTGTCAAACCGGCGAATCACCTCTTGGGGAGGGAGCTCATGCGACGCGCACGCCTGTTCGTAACTGGAATCGGTGCGCTGATCCTGGCTGGGTGCCCGTCGGCGACTGCGCCACACCAGGTCGGCGTCAGCGGCGGTGGTGGTGGCGCTCTCGTGCTGAGATTCATAGTGCAACCCACGACATCGAACTCCGGGGCCTTTATCACGCCTGCAGTGCAGGTGGCAATAACAGATTCCGCCGGGGTCATCGATACAACGGCGACTGGGGGCGTCACCATCACGTTCGGCAACAACCCTGGGGGGGCGACTCTTGGCGGGACCACCGTGGTTCCGTTCACATCAGGCGTGTCAGCCTTCCCCGATCTGACCGTGAGCCTTCCCGGAACCGGCTACACGCTCCTGGCCACGTCCGGCGCGCTCACCGTCACGAGCAATCTGTTCAACATCAACTAGCCGGACGCTCTCCCGGGGCCGCGCCGACCGTGACGGCGTGGCCCTTTGCCTTGAGCGCCTGGAGCATGGGCGACTTCTCGACGGAACGGAGGTACGCCTCGTCGGGCTCGATCTGGCGCTTCTCCACCAGGTCGAGCAGCGCATCGTTGAGGGTGATCATCCCGGCCTTGCGGCTGGTCTGGATGATGGACGGAATCTGATAGGTCTTGCCCTCACGGATCAGATTCGACACCGCCGGCGTCGACAGCAGGACCTCCCGCGCCGCCACGCGCCCCCCGCCGACCTTCCGGCACAGCGTCTGGCTGATCACCCCGCGCAGCGATTCGGACAGCATCACGCGGATCTGCGCCTGCCGGTCGGCGGGGAACTGGTCGATGATGCGGTCCACGGTGGACGCCGCGGTGGTCGTGTGCAGCGTCCCGAACACCAGGTGTCCCGTCTCGGCGGTCTCGATCGCGATCGCGATCGTCTCGAGGTCGCGCATCTCGCCCACCAGCACGATGTTCGGGTCTTCGCGCAGAGCGGCGCGCAGCGCCGTCTTGAAGCTCTCGGTGTGGAGGTGTACCTGCCGCTGCGTGATCAGGCAGCGCTTGTTCTCGTGCACGAATTCGATGGGGTCTTCGATCGTCACGATGTGATCGGTGCGCTCGCGATTGATGAAATCGATGAGCGCGCACAGCGTCGTGGACTTGCCCGATCCCGTGGGACCGGATACCAGCACGAGGCCCTTGTTCAGGAAGCAGAGCTGGGTCAGGTCCTTGCCGAGGCCGAGATCCTCGACCGTCACGACCTTGGCCGGGATCACGCGGAAGACCGCAATCGGCCCCTTGCGGTCGCGCCCCGCGTTGACGCGGAACCGGGCGAGACCGGCGATCTCGTAGGCGAAATCCGAGTCCCCGGACTCCTTCCACTCGCCGCGATTGCGCTCCGGCATGATCGCCAGCAGCAGCAGCGTCAGCTCGTCGCTCGTGAGCGCCGCGCCCTCCTGCCGCGCGATCTGGCCGTGGGTGCGGAACACCGGAGGCTCCCCGACGCGCAGGTGCAGGTCCGACGACTCGCTCCCCACCAGCTGCTTCAGGAGGGCGACGAGGCGTGCTTCGGCGGCGCGGTACTGGTCCCCGGCGAATTCCCCCGGTAACGCGCGCGGCGGCGGTGGCTCCGGGGGCGCGACCGGGCTCTCGATCAGGGGCGCCGCGGCGATCGCCGACGGGCGGGGCGGCGGCGGGGGCGGCGGGGGCGCCTTGGGCGGAGCCGAGCCGGCCTGGGAGCGGCGACGCTCCACGCCGCCCGGCGGGCCCGGCGGGGGTGTGGACCGCGCCGGGCGGGTGGTGGGGGAGATTACCGCGGTGAGCCGTCCCGTTTCAGGGACGATGCGCACCCGCACGAGGCCGCGGTCGGCCACGTATTCGAACTCTGTCTCCGCCTGCCGGTCGATCTTGTCCGCCGAGTCGGAGGGCGCGATCTCCGCCAGCAGCGCGTAGATGTGGGCATCAGTGAGCGGCTGTTTGCTGACCTTCCGCGGCTTGCCGTCCTTGACGATAGTGACGGGCTCGTCGGGGAGGAGGTACAGCTGGTCGGCCTGCTCGCGCAGCAGCACGTCGACGAAGGGATCGAGGCGCGCCGTCATCGCTCAGTCCAGGGGCAGGGCGTACAGCACATGCGCCCGGTTCACGTAGTGGGTGCTCTCGTCGGTCGTCAGCGTGAAGAACGGCTCGGCGCCCGCGTTCAGGTAGTCGAGGGGCCGCGAATGGTGCTCCGGCAGCTCCACGGTAGCCTGTCCGGTCAGCGTGACGCCGCTGGTGAGGACCAGCTCGAGCTGCAGCTGCTTCGCCGCCGACAGGCGATCGGGATCGGCGATCGGTCCGTGCTCGACCGTGAGCTCGATCATGTGCCCCTTCGCCACGAGGAGGATGTCCCCGTCCTCCTCGGGCTGGAACGGAAAGAACGGCTCGGGGCGGTTCAGCATCTCGAGGGGCGTTTCCGGGCCGTCGTGCTGGGGCACCCGCGCTCCCAGGAAGATCGTGCCGGCGCGCGGCCGGCCCTGGGTCAGCGTGATCCGGGCCGGGACCATCGTCCGGGGCAGATGGAAGGTCGTCATGTCAGCGGGTGCTGCACTGGACCGAGACGGGCTCCACGCGGCCGCAGGCGATGGACGCGTCCATGCCGGCCGCGATCGGGCCGCAGGCCGTCGTCTGCGCGCCCTCCCGGGCGTCCTGCTCGGTGGGGCCGACGGCGGACGCGCAATTGCTGCGGCCGCCGTAGCTGACGCACACCTGGCAAGTGGTAGAAGCGCGTGCCGTCGTCATATAGAAGAAGAGGCCGGCGATGGCGAAGACGACGATCAGCGTAATCACCGTGGAGCGTTTCACGAGGGCCTCGCGTGGTAGAGCGGGTGGACGGGTAGTCCGCACCCAAGCTAACATGCGGTATGGCAGAAGCGAAAAGGCGCACCATCAGTTCCGAGGCCTGGCGCGAGGCGCGGGCCCTCATCTGGGCACACCGCCGCCGGCTGACCCTGGGCCTCGTCCTCCTGGTCCTGAACCGGCTGACCGGGCTCGTCCTCCCGTCGTCGTCCAAACTGGTGGTCGACCGGGTGATCGGGCAGCACCAGCCCGAGATCCTCGTGTGGATCGCGGTAGCGGTGGGCGTGGCCACGCTGGTTCAGGCGACGACCTCGTTCGCCCTCTCCCAGGTGCTCGGTGTGGCCGCGCAGCGGGCGATCACCGACATGCGCCGCAGCGTACAGGAGTACGTGCTGCGGCTGCCGACCAGCTACTTCGACTCCACCAAGACCGGCGTCCTGATCTCGCGCGTGATGAGCGATGCCGAGGGGATTCGGAACCTGGTGGGGACGGGGCTGGTGCAGCTGGTGGGCGGATTGATCACGGCCCTGATCGCGCTCGGCGTCCTGTTCTATCTGAATTGGCACCTGACGGTGCTGTCCATCCTGGTGCTCGGGGTGTTTGGCGGCGGCCTCGCCTATGCGTTCACGAAGCTGCGGCCGCTCTTTCGGGAGCGCTCGAAGATCAACGCCGAGGTGACCGGCCGCCTGGCGGAGACGCTGGGCGGGATCCGCATCGTGAAGGCCTATCACGCCGAGCGGGCGGAGCGCCTGGTGTTCACCAAGGGCGTGAACAAGCTGTTCCGCAACATCGCCGCCACCATGACCGGGATTTCCGCGGTGGGCGGGTTCTCCTCGCTGGTGATCGGCGTGATCGGCGTGATCATGATCCTGGTGGGCGGGCACGCGGTGGTGGCCGGGACGATGACGCTGGGCGACCTGGTGATGTACCTGCTGTTCACCGGGATGATGGCGGCCCCGGTCATTCAGATCGCCTCCATCGGGACGCAGATCACCGAGGCGTTCGCGGGGATCGACCGGATCCGCGAGGTCCGCTCCCAGATCACCGAGGACGCCGGCGATGCCGCCCGGCAGCCGCTGGGCGAAGTCCGCGGCGAGGTCGCATTCGAGGACGTGACCTTCGCGTACAAGCCCGGGGTGGACGTGCTCAAGCACGTGAGCTTCCGCGCGCCGGCCGGCTCGACCACGGCGCTGGTGGGCTCCTCGGGCTCCGGTAAGAGCACCCTGATCGGCCTGGTGATGGCCTTCAACCGGCCGCGGACGGGCCGGGTGCTGGTGGATGGCCGCGACCTCGCCAGCGTGCCGCTCCGGGATTACCGCACGCAGCTCGGTGTGGTGCTACAGGACAACTTCCTCTTCGACGGGACGATCGCGGAGAACATCCGCTTCGCGCGGCCGCATGCCTCCAGCGCCGAGATCCAGGCCGTCGCCCGCATTGCGCACTGCGACCAGTTCATCGGGGAATTCGAGCACGGGTACGATACGGTGGTGGGGGAGCGGGGGGTGAAACTCTCCGGAGGCCAGCGCCAGCGGGTGGCGATCGCCCGGGCCATCCTGGCCGACCCGCGAATCCTGATTCTCGACGAAGCCACTTCGAGTCTCGACTCCGAGAGCGAGGCCCTGATCCAGGATGGGCTCAGGAGCCTGCGGCGCGGCCGGACGACGTTCGTGATCGCGCACCGGCTCTCCACCATTCAGAGTGCGGACCAGATCCTGGTGCTCGAGGGGGGAGAGATCGTGGAGCGCGGCTCGCATGCCCAGCTGCTCGCCGCCGGCGGGCGGTATCGCCAGCTCTACGACAAACAGTATCGCTTCGAGATCGACCGGTTCATCAATCCGGGCGAGGACTTTACGCCGGAACCGGAGCAGGTACCGGTGGCGACGCCGATCGCTCCGCCCACGCGCCTGTAGCGCTCACCCGCCCCGGTTCGCTCTGGGGCCGCGGATCCGTATTGGGCAGGCACGCCATGTCGCGTTCGATCCGGGCGCGGAGCGCGTGGTGGTCGTCGCCCAGGGCCGCCAGACCTTCCCGGTAGGCATCACGCGCCGCCGGGACGTTCCCGAGCGCGAGCTCGACGTTGCCGATGGAGATCAGCGCTTCCGCCGCGATCGCTGTCTCCCCGGCCCGCATGGCCACCTCGACGCTGGTGCGCCAGCTCTCGCGGGCGGCGGCCAGCTCGTTGCGGTGGTGGTGCAGCGTCCCCAGCCGCCGTAACCCGACTGCCTGTGCCGCCCACGCTCCGCACCATGCGGCTTCCGCGACCGCGGCCATGCAGCAATCGATCGCCTCGCGGAGCCGGCCTGCCCGTTCGTGGTGCCGTGCGGCCAGGAGGAGCTCCGCGGTCCGGAGTACCGCATCCAGCGGCGGTCTGCGCTTCAGGTCTACCACGTTGCCTCGCGGAGTCGGGCGTTAAACCCTTGAAACTGTGCGTACGTTCGCATGCAAGCAGGATGCCAGTCTGTGGCGGGGGGCACAGAGCAGCGGGCCAGATGCCCCTGGTGCGCAAAGCGCCGGGGATTTCGGGTCCCCGGCGCTTCACGTGAATGAGGCGTGGCGCCGAGGCGCTGCCCCTATGCTTGTGTCGTCCGCCGGACGGAGCGAGCGGAGAGGGCGTTTCCCGGTCCTGCTTTCCGCCGCTCCCCGCCGCCCCTATGCCCGAACGGCCCGTTACTCGGAGGGAGGTGCCGGGTGCCGTGCACGGCACCCGACCGCCGGCGCGGTGCCTGGAGACGCCGCCTTTGCCGACGAGAAATCCTCCCCAAAATCGCTGCGCATTCCTTCAGCAACTAGTGGGCCACGCGCCCCCGGCGCGTGCGCTCATCGTAACCTGCTATGGACCAGCGAGTTAGCACGGACCACGACGGTACGCCGCAGGCTCGGCGGCGAAGACCGTCGTCGTCGCACACCACAGGGGCAGGCCGTGGTGTTGCATTGCCTCAACTCGTGGCACGCACGGGCTCGTGGAACTGCTCTTCCTCGGTCGAGCCCTTCATCGCGATCGACGACGAGCGCCCGCCCGTCACGATCTCGGTCACCTGGTCGAAGTAGGGCACGCCCACGAACTCCTGGTGCCGCACGGCCTCGTAGCCGTCCTGCTCGGCCGCGAATTCGCGCTGCTGCAGCTCGGAATAGGCCGCCATGCCGCGCTCCCGATAGCCCTTCGCCAGCTCGAACATGGCGTAGTTCATCGCGTGGAACGCCGACAGGGTGACGAACTGGAATTTGTAACCCATCGCCCCCAGCTCGCCCTGGAAGCCGGCGATCTGCTCGTCGGTGAGATGGCGCTTCCAGTTGAAGGACGGGGAACAGTTGTACGCCATCATCTTCCCCGGGAACTTCGCGTGGATCGCCTCGGCGAACGCCCGGGCTTCCTCCATGTCCGGCTTGCTGGTCTCGAACCAGAGCAGGTCCGCGTACGGCGCGTACGCGAGGCCGCGCGCGATCGCCTGGCGGATGCCCGGCTGTACCGCGATGAACCCTTCCGGCGTCCGGTCGCCCACGACGAACTCGCGGTCGTAGGGATCGATGTCGTTGGCCAGGATGGTGGCGCTGAGGGCATCGGTCCGGGCGATCAGCACGGTCGGGACGTCCAGTACGTCGGCGGCGAGACGGGCCGCCACCAGCTTCGTGATGAACTCGCTGGTCGGCACCAGCACCTTGCCGCCTAGGTGGCCGCACTTTTTGAGCGAGGCGAGCTGGTCCTCGAAGTGGACCCCCGCCGCACCCTTGTGGATCATGTGCTTCATCAGCTCGTAGGCGTTGAGCAGGCCGCCGAACCCGGCCTCCGCATCCGCGACCAGCGGGGCGTACCAATCGATCTCCGATCGGCCGTTCATGTGGTCGATCTCGTCGGCGCGCTGCAGCGCGTTGTTGATGCGCTCGATCAGGCGCGGCACGCTGTCGGCGGGATAGAGGCTCTGATCGGGATAGGTCTCGAGCGACGTGTTCATGTCGCCCGCCACCTGCCAGCCGGAGATGTAGATCGCCTTCAGCCCCGCCTTGACCTCCTGGACGGCCTGACCGCCGCTCACCGCCGACAGAGCGGCGACGTACGGCTCCTCCTGCAGCAGGTGCCACAGCTTGTTGGCCCCGACTTCCGCGAGCGTATAGCTGATGTCCAGCGATCCCTTGAGCCGCCACACGTCCTCGGCGCCATAGGGCCGGGTGATGCCGGCCCACCGAGGGCTCGTGGCCCAGCGGCGCTCCAGGTCGGCGATGAACTGTTGCTTCGGCATGGGTCCCCTCCGAGGGCTAGTCGAGATAGTCATAGGCCACAGTTGTCAGGAACTCCGGGAAGTCCGTCCCCGTCATCATCTGGTCGAAGAGTTTCGACGCAAGATCGAACTTCCCCGAGTCGTACCGAGTCGGGCCCAGCTGGTCGCGCATCGCCCCGAGCTCGTGTGTCATCGTCCGGCGGACCAGTTCGGCCGTGATTCGCCGCCCGTCCGCAAGCTTCGCGCCGTGCGTCACCCATTGCCACACCTGCGTGCGGGAGATCTCCGCCGTGGCCGCGTCTTCCATCAGGTTGTAGATCGGAACGCATCCGGTGCCCCGCAGCCAGGCTTCGAGGTACTGGATGCCGACGTCGATGTTGGTCCGCAGGCCGCCGAAGGTGATCTCTCCCTCCGGGACGGCGAGCAGGTCCGCGGCGGTGACGTGCACGTCGGCGCGCGTCACCTGTAGTTGGTGGGAGGCCGCCATCCTGGCGTCGAAGACGCCTCTGGCCACCGGCACCAGCCCTGGATGCGCAACCCAGGTGCCGTCGTGTCCGGCATTGACCTCCCGTAGCTTGTCCTGCGTGACTTTGGCGAGGGCGGCCGAGTTGGCCGCCGGATCGTTCTTGATGGGGATCTGCGCCGCCATGCCGCCCATCGCGTGAATGCCCCGGCGGTGGCAGGTCTGAATCAGCAGATCCACGTAGGCCTTGAGGAACGCCTTGTCCATCGTGACGGCCGCCCGGTCGGGCAGCACGAACCGCGGATCGTTGCGGAATTTCTTGATGAAACTGAAGATGTAGTCCCAGCGCCCGCAGTTGAGGCCCGCCGAATGCTCGCGCAGCTCCCACAGGATCTCGTGCATCTCGAACGCCGCCAGGATCGTCTCGATCAACACCGTCGCCCGGATCGTGCCGCGCGGGATGCCGAGCTCGTCCTGGGCCAGCACGAAGACGTCGTTCCAGAGCCGCGCCTCGAGATGACTCTCCATCTTGGGCAGGTAGAAATACGGCCCGGTGCCGCGGCGGATCTGCTCGGCCGTGTTGTGGAAGAAGAAGAGTCCGAAGTCGAACAGCGAGCCCGACACGGGCCGGCCGTCGATCCGGACGTGCTTCTCGTCGAGGTGCCACCCGCGCGGCCGGACCATCAGCGTCGCGAGCGAATCCCCGAGCGCGTAGGATTTTCCCTCCGGGCTCCGGTAGCTGATCGTTCGCCGCACGGCGTCCATCAGGTTGGCCTGGCCTTCGAGCGTGGCCGCCCACGTCGGGGAGTGCGAATCCTCGAAATCGGCCATGTAGACGCGCGCTCCGGAATTGAGCGCGTTGATGATCATCTTGCGGTCCACCGGCCCGGTGATCTCCACCCGGCGGTCCATGAGGTCGGCCGGAATCGGGGCGACGGTCCAGTCGCGCTCGCGGATGTCGCGCGTATCGGGGAGAAAGTCGGGCCGCTCGCCGTCCAGGATGCGACGCTGGCGCGCAGTCCGCGCGGCCAGCAGCTCGCGACGGCGGTCCTCGAAGACGCGCGCGAGTCGCGCTACGAACGCCAGCGCGGCGGGGGTGAGCACGCGGGCCGCGTCGTCGACTTGGGTCGTCGCGAGCAGCTCGACGCCCGGAACGCCGGACGCCGTGGCGCGCGCGGTATGTGTCTCGAGTGAAGTACCGGTCATGGGTGACGGGCGCGAGGTTGGCAAGTGTCATGCCTCAGGGCTGCGTGGCTCCGGCGAGACGCCCCGGGATCGGACTTGAGTTAGCATACCCGATGCTGTGGCAAGGGTGCCACAGGACAAAGCTGAAACACCGATGAATATCTCTCCCGATACGCTCGGGGATTGGACGAGGACCTCTGGCGCTGGATTTCGACGATCGCTTCGACCATGCGACGTTCCGCTCCGCGCTCACCGAACAGCACGGCGGCCGGCGCTCGCGACCGCGGGGTGTGAGCGTTGGTAAGATCGAGCGGCTTGACGAGCGATCCCGCGCGGCCGGCTGTGCACCGGAGCGATCGAGCGGGGGCTTGGAGGGGCCGGTAAGAGGCCTGCTGTCGCTCGGTTACGTCACCCGTGGCGGGGTGGCCATGTCGCACGCGGGGTGTGATGGATGACCAAGAGGGCAAGTGCCTGAATCCTCGGGAGCTAGCGCGGCCAAGTGGCGGTCAACCAAAGGCATAGGTCTTGCGAGGCTGGCGGGTTCGAGGAGAACTCCTAGAGAAGTTTTGCGAGGGAGGGCGTATGGGTGCGGGCCGGCGAAGCGGCAACGATCGACGGGCGCTCGAGCGGCGCCTGAGCAGTGATCGGCGACAGCAGGTCGTCGAGGTAGCGGTCGAACGCCGCAGTGGGCTCGATCGCCGCATGGTGCTCGACCGTCGCTCGGGGCTGGATCGGCGCGTCATCACCGACCGCCGCCAGAGCGTGCGCCCACCCGCGCGCGAGCCGACTCGGGTATAAACCCTCGCCGACCCGGCGCAGGGCCCAGGCCCTCCCCCTGATCCGGGGAGGGCCTTTGCGTTCCCGGGACCGGTACTAGCTTACCGCTCGATGGCTGTGCTCACGGTCGTCGCCCTGGTGTGCGCGGCGTTTGGCGCGCTGCTCGTCGCCGGCATGGTCATCTATGCCCGCCGGCGCCAGCTGCTCCGCAGCCTCGGCCTCCTCCTGTCCGGGCTCTTCCTCTTCGCGCTGGCTGCCCTCGGGGGCACGGTGAGCGTGGGGGTCAAGGGATACCGGGCGCTGACCGCCGAGGAAGTGGCCGCCCGCGTCCGAACCGAGCCGACTGGTCCCCAGCGCTTCCGCGCCACGGTCGAGCTCCCCGACGGCCGGGTGGGCCAGTTCGACGTCGCCGGCGACCAGCTCTATGTCGACGCCCACATCCTCAAGTGGAAGCCGCTCGTCAACCTGCTCGGGCTGCGCACCGGCTACGAGCTGGACCGCGTGGGCGGGCGCTATGTCGCCGTCGCCGACGAGCGCCAGCGTCCCCACACCATCTTTCCCCTCGGCCCCGACCGTCCCGTGGACGTGTTCGGGTTCGTGCGCCGCCACCCGCGGGTGCTCGCTCCGCTGGTGGACGCCACCTACGGCTCGGGGACGTTCGTGGGCGCCGACCAGCCGGGATGGTTCGAGGTCCGCGTGTCCACGACGGGGCTGCTGATCCGGCCGCTGCCCGACTCGACGTCCGGCCCCCGATAGTCGCCCCCGGAGGCGCATGATCATCCTCAAACTGCTACAGTCGCTGGTGAAGGCGCTGCACAGCGACGGGACGCCGGGACAGGTGGCCGCGGGGATGGCGCTGGGCTCGATTCTCGGCCTCACGCCGCTCATCAGCCTGCACAACCTCGTGGTGGCCGCGCTGATTCTCCTGCTCAACGTCTCCGTTCCCGGCGCATCCTTGGGGTGGGCGCTCGCCATCCCGCTGGGATTCGCGCTCGATCCGATGTTCGATGCGCTGGGACGGCAACTGCTTCTCGATACCCCCGCACTCGTTCCCCTGTGGACGGCGCTTGCGAACCTGCCGGTCGTGCCCCTGAGCAACTTCAACAACACCGTGCTGCTCGGCAGCCTCGTCACCGCGCTGGTTCTGTTCGCCCCGATCTTCTTCCTGAGTCGCTGGGGCGTGCGGCGCTATCGCGCGACGATCGGGGAACGGATCCAGCGCTCGCCGCTCTACCGGGCGTTCACTGCCTCGCGGCTCTACTCGGTGTACCGCATGTTCCGGCCGGAGACGTGACATGAAGGTCGCGATCTTCCGCTGGAAAGCGGTCGTGCCGCTGGCGCTGTTGCTCGCGCTGCTGGTGGCGGTGTGGCTCCTCCTCGCCGATCGATTCGGCCGCCTGGTCGTGGAGCGGGGGGGCACGGCGATCCTCGGGGCACGAGTGGATGTGGGGTCCTTCCACCTGTCGCTCGGCGCGGGCAAGATCACCGTCCGCCGTCTCGTGGCCGCGTCCCCCTTCGATTCCCTCAGGAACCTGCTGGAGGCGGACGAGCTCACCGCCGACATCGATCTCTTGCCGCTGCTCGAAAAGAAGGTCGCGATCGACCGGCTGGCCGCCACCGGACTGCGGTTCGGGACGACCCGCACCACGAGCGGATTCGTGCGGGGGGGCGGGTCCGGTGCGGCATCGCAGATCATGGCGAACGTGAAATCGTGGGCGGCGCAGCCGGCGCTGCAGGTTCCAATCCTTCAGCTCGCGACGGGGCAGCTCAAGGTGGACAGCCTCGACCCGCGCAAACTCCAGACAGTGCAGGCGGCCGAGTCCCTGGCCGGCCGGGTCGATTCGAGCCGGCGCGCCTGGTCCGGCGCCCTGGACAGTCTCGATGCCCGGAGCACAGCCGATTCCGCGCTCGCGTTCGCGAAGCGTCTGCAGGGCGCGCGTCCCACCGACCTCGCCCTCCTGCGGGACGGCCGCCGCATGCTGGACCGCGTGAAGCAAACGCGCGACCGCCTGGCCGCGCTGGAACGGGGCGTGAAGGCCGGCGTGGGCACCCTCGACCAGGGCCTGGCGTCGCTCGATGCCGCGCGGCGGCGCGACTACGATTTCGCCCGCAGCCTCGTGCGGCTGCCGCCGATCGACGCGACGGCGATCGGCTGGGTGCTCTTCGGCCCGGCGGCCGTGCACAAGTTCCAGCGGGCGCTCTACTACACGGAGCTGGGGCGGGCCTACATGCCCCCCGGCCTGCTGCCGCGCGCCCATCCATCGCCCGCACGTCGTGCCGGGACCACGGTCGAGTTCCCGCGCGCCAATCGGCTGCCGGCGTTCCTGTTGCGCGACGCCGAGCTGTCCTTCCTCCTGGGGAGTGACTCCGGCGGCCCCCGGCGCTACGCCGGCCGGCTGCAGGGGCTCACCAGCACGCCCGCGCTGTACGGCCGGCCCACCACGCTCGAAGTGCGGGCGCCGACGGTCTCGGCGGACGGGCTGTTCGATCACGTGCGTGCCACGGCACGCGACGCGGTGGGCGCCACGGTGCGCGGCGTCGCGCTGCCCGCCATTTCGCTCCCCGGCTTGCCGCTGCGGGTGAACCCGGGGCGGGGCGACGTGTCGCTCGGCTTCGCGCTGTACGGTGATTCGCTGCGCGGCCGCTGGACCGTGAGCGCCCCGGCCGCCGTGTGGCAGCGCGACAGCGGGGCCGCCGGTGGCCTCGCCGCCGATCTGCTGTGGCGTGTGGTCTCCGGCATCGAGAATCTCGATCTCACCGCCGAGCTGGGCGGCACGCTGTCGCACCCCGAGCTGCACGTGCGATCCAATCTCGACCGGGCCGTGTCCGACCGCCTGCGCTCGATGATCGGGGCGGAAGTGGACGCCGCGGAGTCGCGGCTGCGGGTCGCGGTGGACCAGTTCGCCGACGAGAAAATCGCCCCCGTGAAGGCGCAGGTGGCGGCGCTCACGACACAGGTGAACGAACGGGTCCAGCAGGGGCGGCAGGCGCTCGACGCGGCGCAGCAGCAGATCGAGCAGCAGCTGAAGCGGCTGACGGGAGGGATCAGGCTGCCCTGAAGGAGGACGGTGGAGGTTGGTGGAGGTTGTGGAGGTGGGCCCGTTTCAAACCCGAACCACATCCCAGGCATCACACTCATGTGGCCACGCTCGCGCTCGCGTTGTCGGACGCCGTGCCGGCGCCGATAGCGGACGATCTGGTCCGGCGCGCCCAGGCGGGCGACGAGGCCGCGTTCGAGGCGCTGTACCGCGCCCACGTGGGCCGCGTCTTCGCCCTGTGCCTGCGGCTCTCGGGCGACCGGACCCGGGCAGCCGAGCTCGCGCAGGACGTGTTCGTTCGCTGCTGGGAGCGGTTGGGGAGTTTCCGCGGTGAGAGCGCGTTCGGCTCGTGGCTGTACCGGCTGGCGGTGAACCTCGTGTGGATGGCGAATCGTGGCGACCGACGTCGGGAGGCGCGCGTCCTGCCGGTGGACGATCCCCAGCCGCTCGAGCGGCCGGTCGAGTCGTCGCCGGCGGCGCTGAGCGTCGACTTGGAGCGCGCGATCGGGTCGTTACCGGACGGGGCGCGGGAGGTGTTCGTGCTGTACGACATCGAGGGATACCACCACGCGGAGATCGCCCGGATGACGGGGATCGCCGTGGGGACATCCAAGGCACAGCTGTTCCGGGCCCGGCGGCTGCTGCGGGAGTGGCTGGAACGGTGAACGAGCGCGAACGAGAGACCGACCTGACGCCCGAGCTGCGGCGCGCAGTGGACGACCTGCCGCGGGCGATCGAGCCGCCGGAGGACTTGTGGCCCGGGATCAAGGGACGCCTCAAGAGGGGGACGGGGGACGAGGGACGGGGGACGGGTCCCCACCCCGCCCGCTGGTGGATTCCGCTCGCGGCGGCGGCCGCGCTGGTACTGGCGGTCGGCGTCCGCTATTGGCTGCGGCAGGGAGGAGCATGGGAGGTGCAGCGGACCGCCGGGGTGCCGCGCGTGGACGACGTGCCGCTCGCGTCACGCGGGACGCTGCGCGTGGGCGAATGGGTGGAGACCGACGACACCTCCCAGGCGGTCATCGCGGTGGGCACGATCGGCCACGTGGACGTACGCCCCGGCTCGCGCGTGCGCCTGGTGCGCGCACGCGACACGGATCACCGGCTGGCGCTGGCCTACGGGGCGATCCACGCCAAGGTGGACGCGCCGCCGCGGATCTTCTTCGTCGAGACGCCCGCGGGCACCGCTGTCGACCTCGGCTGCGAGTACACGCTGGAGACCGACCGGAACGGGCGCGGGTTGATCCATGTGACGGGCGGGTACGTGGAGCTCGCGTGGAGCGGGCTGCGCTCGGTCGTGCCGCTCGGCGCCTACGCGGTGACGCGTCCCGGCCAGGGTCCGGGCACCCCGTACCTCGAGGATGCGCCGGCGGCGCTGCGGGAGGCGCTCGAGGCGTTCGATTTCGAGCAGGGTGGAGCGGATGCGGCGCGCCGGGCGCTGGCCGCGGCGCGCGCCGAGGACGCATTGTCGCTGTGGCACCTGCTGACGCGCGTCGACGCCGGCCTGCGTGGCGTGGTGTACGACCGCCTGGCGGCGCTCGTCCCTCCGCCGCCGGGGGTTACACGCGCGAGCGCGGTCGTGGGGGACACGACCGCGCTCGAGCGCTACTGGAGTCTCATCCGACGGATCGAGTTCCGCCGCGTGATCCTGCGCGGCATCCGCGACATCGATCCGAGCACCGGCCTGGCGCGCTAAACCTCCATAACCTCCTTTAGAATCCCGGCGTCAGGCTCAGCTGCCAGTACCATCCCTTCACGGGCCGCTGGAACGGTTTCACATAGTCCAGCTCGGCGATCGCGAAGCCGAACAGGTTCATGCGCAGCACCGCCCCCACGCTCGTGACCGCTTGGCGCCGGACGTCGAAAAAGGACGGCTGGTCGGCCTTGTTCCAGGCCACGCCGGCGTCGGCGAAGACGCCTGCCTCGATCGGCAGTGCGCCGTAGTAGCCGCCCCCGAGCCCCAGCACGCCGAGCAGCGGGAAGCGGGCTTCGAGGTTCCCGACGAGGATGCGGCTGCCCACCAGCCGGTCGAAGGCGGGGCACGACGTCCCGGACGAGGGGCACTCGGCGGCGCTGAACGAGCCGATGTCGTACCCGCGGACCAGCTGCTGGTACCCGATGTACAGCGGCGTGAGGCGCGCGTCCTGGGCGTCCGGTCCGTAGCGGCCGGCGTGCAGCGCGCGCGCCGCGATCGTCAGCCTGCGCACCGGCATCAGGTAACGCCGGTAGTCGGCCAGAACGGTGGCCATCTTCAGCGAGCCGATCATCGGATCCACCTCGAAGCGGTAACGCGATCCGAGGATCGGGCTCGTGGCCCCGAAGTAGGAGTTGTCGTGCACCAGCGCCGCGGCCCCCACCCCCAGGTTCAGCGGATCGGGCGACGGCAGGGTCGCCGTCGAGTCGAGGAAGAGAACGCTGCCGGTGGGATCGAAGGCCCGGATCCGCAGCTCCTGATCGAAGGCGATGTTCTCGAATCCCGCGGAGAATTCGACCCGCTTCACCCGGGACAGCGGATAGGTCACGAAGCCCGTCGCGGACCGGTCGGTCTGCCGGAAGATCTGCGTTTCTTCTATATAGGCCGGCTGCCCGTTCACCGTCCCGAAGCCGGCGATGAAGCTGCCCAGGCGGTACGGGACCTGCTGCGCCGCGACGCCCCAGTTCAGGCGGCGATGCTGGTTGATGTAGGCGGCCACCGCCCCGATGTCCTTCAGGCCGCCGTTCACCTGCAGCCCCGTGATCAGGCTGTGGTCTCCCAGCATGTCGCTCCAGACCAGGGTCGCGCCGCCGCCCACGAAGGTCCCGAAGCTCGACGCGCCGACCGCGAGATAGGGCTGGGCGACGTAGTCGAGCGACAGCCCGGCCCGGTAGTTCCCGACCCGGCCGGTTCCGGCGGCGGGCAACCCGGTCCGGGCGTCGGCGAGTTTCGCCGTGACCTGATCCGCGCCGGTCGCCCGGCGGGTGAGCGGCAGGGCGGCCGCGTCGGCCACGGGGAGCGTCGCGAGCGGCTTGCCGGCCAGCACCGCAGGGTCCTTCACCGAGAACAGCCGGTAGCCGGTCGAGTCGTAGGCCGTGAAGACCAGCTCACCGGTGCGCTGCGCCACCGAGATGACCGGGCTCACGGCCGTGATGCCGCTCGCGCCGACGAACAGGTTGGTGACCTGAGTGGTCGTTCCGGACGCGACCTGCAGCCGGTACACGTTGTCGATCCCGCCCCGGTCCGAGACGAAGTAGAGGCTCTGCCCGTCGGGATTCCACTGCGGGTTGATGTGCTTGGCCCCCGGGAAAGCGGGGAGCGGCCTGATCGCCCCCGACGCGAGGTCGAGCAGTGCCAGCCGGTACGGTCCCGCCGCGAGATCCGATGTATCGGTCGTGAACCGGTCGGTGACGAAGGCCAGCGACCGGCCGTCGGGCGACCAGGCGGGCTGCAGATCGGCGTATAGATCGTTGGTGAGGCGCCGCAGGACGTTGCGCTGCAGATCGTACACGTACAGATCGGTCCACCCGTTCACCTGTGCCGAGAACGCCACGGCGTTGCCGTCGGGGGACCACGTGGTGTTGAAGATCTCGCCCAGGGAGGGGAAGGGGATCTCCCGCTCAGGCTTGCCGGAGCTCACGTCCAGAATCGACAGCAACGGGCGCCCGTGCTCCACGACGCCGAAGGCGAAGCGGCGTCCGGTCGCATCCCAGGCGCCGGCGGAGCTGATGAACCCGACGCTCTCGTAGTGCGAGTCGAGCGCCGTGTGCGTGAGAGTCCGTTCAACCCGGCCGCTCGCCACGTCCGCCAGGTACAGCTCGATCGAGAACAGGCCGCGCTCCGAGAAGAAGGCGATGCGACTGCCGTCGGGACTCAGGGCCGGCGCCACGTTGAGCTGCGCCGCACTCTTTTCCGACGCGAGGGCCCGGCCGAACGACTCCGGCGTCCCCGTGGCGCCTTCGACGGGCGTGTAGGCGTCCCGCACGGCCTGCTGCCACAAGTGGGAGAGGGAATCGAGCTTCACGCCCGACATCTGCTCAAGCGCGACGGTGACGTTCCCGCTCCTGCCGGCGCTCTTGAGCAGGGTGGCGACGGCGGCGTCCCCGTAGCGGCTCGTCAGGTACGCCCAGAACGCCTGGCCCCAGCGATACGGGAAGTAGCGCGGATCCTCGAGCTGCCGGATCGAGGGAATCTTGTTGTGCTGGACCGCGTCCCGCAGCCACATCGCGGTGTTCGGGTCCACGGGGCCGAGCGAGAGGTACTCCGCCATGCCCTCGATGAACCAGAGCGGCAGGCGGGACGCCGCTTCCGTGGCTCCGCCCCGGCCGGTGCCGGTGATGTCGTACTGGAACGCGTGGACCAGCTCGTGGCCGATGACGTGATCGGTTTCGGCGAGGGGGCCCGCGAGCGGCAGCACGATGCGCCGCTTCAGGCTCTCCGTGACGCCGCCGGTGCCCTCGTCGAGCTCGCCGGACACGACGTTCGTCTGTTCGAAGTGGGGGTGGCTCGCGTACAGCACGAGCGGCTGGGCGCCCCGCAGCTGGTGCCCGAGCAGGGCGGCGTAGCGGGCGTACCACCGCTCCGCCATCCGGGCCGCCTGCTGCGCGGCCTCGCGCTCCTCCGGGTAGAAGTACACCTGGAAGTGCTCGGTCCGCAGCACCTGGAAGTCGAAGGACTCGTACTGGACCTTGTTGCGCCCGAAGTCCTGCGCGGACACGGCCACGGGGGCCAGGAGCCCCACGACCGCAGCCAACCCGACCAATCGACCGGCGTTCACGGTACCACCTCGCTGTGCAGTGCGGATGCGACTGCAGTGGCTTCTACTATCACCACGTTGTACTACGAAGCGTGTGAGGAGTTCGAATGTTCCTTCACCGGACGGCGCCTGGAGCGTCCGCGAGGACCGGGACACCGGTACCTGACACCAGCCGGACGCGCTTCTGGAGTGGACCGCCCGGGGTCGTCAACGGTCGCGATGGCGGATACCATATCCGCGTGTCCGCCGTCACCACCACCTACGCCCGTCGGCTCGGTCTCTTCTCCGCCACCATGGCGGTGATCGGCGGCATCATCGGGTCGGGGATCTTCGCGACGCCCAACGTGGTCGCCCAGCGCGTGGGCTCGGGGCCCCTGGCGCTGGCCGCCTGGGTGCTGGGCGGTCTCGTGGCCCTCGCGGGGGCGTTCTGCTACGCGGAGCTGGCGGAGCGCATGCCGCGGGCGGGCGGGCAATACGTCTACCTGCGGGACGCGATCGGGCCCCTCCCGGCCTTCCTGTACGGGTGGGCGCTGCTGCTCGTGATGGCGACCGGGGCGGCGGCGTTCGTCGCGGTGACCTTCGCCAACTACACCATCAGCCTGCTGGGTCTCGCGGCCGGGGCGAAACTGCCGCTCGCCATCGGGGCGATCGTCGTGGTGTGCGCTATCAACTACGTGGGGGTGACGCCCGGGGCGATCACGCAGAACGTCTTCACGCTCCTGAAACTCGGTGCGCTCGTGACCCTGATCGTCGCGGGGTTGCTGCTTCCCGTGCATCCCACGGGCGCCGACACGGCGGTGCGTCACGCGCCGCTCGTGATGCCCAGCGGAGGGCTGGCCGTGACGGTCGCGCTGGGAGCGGCGCTCGTGCCGGTGCTGTTCACCTACGGCGGGTGGCAACAGACCAATTTCGTGGCCGAGGAGATCGTGGATGCCGAGCGCACCCTGCCGCGGGCGCTGGTGCTCGGCGTGCTGGCGGTGATCGCCGTGTATCTGCTGGCGAACGTCGCCTACCTCGTCGTGCTGGGTCCCGAGCGGCTGGCGGCGAGCGTGGCGCCGGCGGCCGAGGCGATGGAGCGCGTGATCGGCCCGGCGGGGCGGGTGGTGATCAGCGCCGGCATCGCCGTGTCGAGCTTCGGGTTCCTCGATCTCGTGGTGCTGGTGACGCCGCGGGTGTTCCAGGCCATGGCGGCGGACGGGGTGTTCTTCCCGGGACTGGCGCGGCTGCATCCGCGCTATCGCACGCCGGG
>DATGDT010000098.1:0-12329 GCA_035310725.1 Gemmatimonadales bacterium | reverse complement strand
TGGCCGGCATCGAAGTGCTCGCGCTCATCAGCTCCGGCCGGCTGCTGCTTACGGCCCCTTTGCCGTCACGGTGAACACTCCGCCGTCGCTGCGCCCGTTCACCCCCGGATTGTACATCTCCTCCGCGTACACGGGCGGCCGCACGAACACGCCGGGCGTCGTGGCACGCGCCACATAGGTCATCGTGTAAGTCCCGGGCCAGAGTGTGGTGGCGACGTACACCACACGATCGTCGCGCAGCTCCCGGTGGTCCCACGGCGACCACCAGCCGTACTCCCAGTACCCGTAGTACCAGCCGGCCCCCTCGGCGCCGGCCACCTGCTGCTCCTCCTCGTCGGGATTCTCTTCCCGGTTCTGCTGCTGCGCCACCGGCGGCAGGCCCGCACCTCGCAACGAGATGTCCACCGCCTCGAGGCCGGCGGGCAACGCGTCGTCCACCACGATGAAGTTGCGCAGCGCGGGGATCGTGACGCGCAGCTTGACCCGCACGAGGTCTCCCTCGACGGCGCGGGTGATGGGTGTGGGCGCGTCGTAGCGCTCGTACCAGCGCTCCACGCGGATCCCGCCGTCCGACGGTCTCACGGGGCGCCCCTGCGGGACCTCGCGCACCGTCAGATAATAGAAGACCGGCGCACCGGTCCCCGGCGCAACCAGCGAGACCTGCAGGGCCTGCTTGCCGTCGGGGCGGGTCGCGAGGAGACCGGTGAGCGCGATGGTCGTGTCGCTGAACGTGCCGCCGGACGGTTTCTCGAACAGCACGCGGGCCCCGCGGCTCACCCGCACCGGCCGCTCGGCGGCAGCGCGGCGATACGTGTCGTAGCGGGTGAGTGCCTCGACCGCCGAGGCGTAGTCCTGCGTGTCCCACCACCAGTCGAACCCCTCGGCCCGGCCGCGTTGCGCCACGGTCTCCACCAGCGGGCCCACGAAGGGGCTCTGCGGATCGACTACCAGCGTCGCCGTGAGCAACCGTGCCGCCGGCCGGATGGTGGACCAGAAGTAGAAGTACTTCGCCGAGATGTCCGACGGGAGCACGGCGCGACGGCCCTCGACCTTCAGCTGCGCCCACGCCGGAATGAGCAGGGCGCGGGCGGCCGTCAGCTCACGGCGCCGGGCCAGCATCTCTGCCAGGAGGAAGCGGTCCTCCCAGGAGAGCTGCGGGGCCCGCTGGAGCAGGTCGTTCTCCATCGCGATGTCGGGGAGTCCGGCGCGCGAGAGAAAATCGGCCGCGGCGACGCGCTCGCCGAGGAAGACCTTCTGGTCGTCGTACCAGTGGAACACGGGGATCATCAGGCGCGCCGGGTTGTGCAGCCAGGTCGAGAGATACCTGGCGAGCCGCTGCACCACCGAATCGTTCACCGCCACGCCCGCCGCGCGCGCGGCGAGCAACGTCCGACCTGCATACGCCGACAACCACGGGGACGACCAATCGCCGCGGCTCCAGTAGCCGATGGCGCCGTCGTCGCGCTGGCGGCCGGTGATGATTGCCACCGCCTGCCCGATCTCGGCCGCGGGGTTGCCCTTGAGGAGCGGCGCCCCGCCGAGCTGCCTCTGCGCGCGATACAGCGCGATGAGCGGCAGCGCGACGCTCGCGGTCTGCTCGGTGCAGTAATAGGGGTAGACGTGCAGCGTCTCCCGATAGCCGCGGATCAGCGCGAGGGGCGACGCCCCGTAGGACAGCACGAGTCGCGACCGCTCCGGATTGATCGCCTCCGGGAAGACGAACTCGGCCGACGTGGAATCGACCAGCGTCCCCGCCACCTCGAACGCCCGCGGCCGGTAGGGCAGCTCGATCGGCAGTCGAGTCTCCACCGCGTCCGCGTTGACGCCGCTCGTCACCTTGAAGCGGAGCGCCGCCGTGTCGCCGGCCGCGCCGCGGAAGGTGAAGCGGACCTCGCGACCGCGGCCCGCCTCGAGTGTGGCGGTCTTCGTGGCCGGGCCGAGCAGCGCGGCGCCCTGGGCCTGCGCCTGGACGGTCACCGTGGGCGTGCCCCCGAGCCGGCTGTTCACCACGACGCCCGCCAGGAGGGAATCGCCTTCGCGCACGAAGCGCGGCAGCGCCGGCCGGGCGAGGAGCGGCCGCGTGACGAGCAGCTTGGCCTCACCCGCGCCGTAGCGATCGCCCGCGGTGACCGCCACCGCCATCAGGCGGAAGGTGGTGAGGTTGTCGGGGAGCTTGGCCCGGGCGAGCGCGTGGCCGGCCGTGTCGGTGACCACCGAGCCCAGGAAGAACGCGGTGGTCTGGAAGCGGGAACGGAGGATCCCCTCGACATCCATCCCGCCGCCGCCGCCCGGCGCACGCTGTCCCTTCTCGCCCTCGGTGATCTGGGCCGCGACCGAGGTGAGCGAGCTGGCGAGATGCAGGCCGAGACCGCGCGGTTGATAGATCAAATCGACGGGGTCCGGGGTCCGGTATCCGGTCAACGACAGGACCCCTTCGTCCACGGCCCACAGGGTCACCTCGGCGCGGCGCCCCGCGCCAACGGCATCCCGCACGCGCACGTCCACGCGCGCGGTATCGCCGGGCCGGTACTCGTCGGCCAGCGCCTTCACGTCCACCGTCAGCCGTTTCACGGCCGGGGTGACCTGGATCTGGGCGTAGCCCACACGGATCGTGGGGCGGCCGGGATCGTCGGGCGCCTGCGGCGGCGCGCTGCGTCCGCGGGCGACGAGAATGGCGACGAACGCATTGGGGACCAGCGCCTCGGTGATCGGTAGCTTGAGGATCGTCGTCCCCGACGTGATGCGCTGCCGGCGCTCCTCGATCACACCTTCGCGCTCGATTGTGATCCAGGCCTCGGCGTTGGTGAACGGGGAGGCGAAGAGGACCGTGGCGGTGTCGCCGACGTTGTAGCGGCTCTTGTCGGGGACGACGTCCATCTTGAACTGTGAGGCGTCGTTCCACGGCACCCAGTCCTTGCCCACGACCCAGCGATAGAAGCTCGTGGCGACCGGGCGCCCCTTCGCGTCCGCGGCGGTGAAACGGACCGTGTAGGAGCCGCCGTCCGTCGGCGTGAAGTTGCAGCTCACCGGTTCGTTCTCGGTCGTCACCGCGCAGCGTCCGACGGTGTCCGAGACCCAATCGCCCACGTCCTCGACGGCGCCCTCGCGGTCGCGGCGCACGCGGTGCCACTCGCGGCGAATCAGCGTGCCGCGGATCGCGACGCCCGGCGTGCGCACGCCCTCGGGCGTCACCGCAATGAGGCTGACGCTGCGCTCCTTCCCGGCGGTCCAGAAGTAGTCGGTGCCCGTGGGCTTCGCCCCGATGTAGATCGAGGCCGGATGGACCAGTGCCGACGCCTGCGCGGACACCGTCTGGCGGTTCACGTCGGTGACCGTCGCCTCGAGGGTGACCCAGGCGGCCTTGCCCTTGGGCGGGACCGGAGCGGCGGCGGCGAGCGTGAGGTGCCCGGTCGCATCGAGCGTGTCGGTGCCGCTGGCGATCACGGCGGCGGTGCCCGGGCCCTGGTCCTGTTCTTCCTCCCACCACCATCCCGTCTCGCCGAGCATGAAGCCTTCGGTGTTGGGAATGTCGTATTCCCAGGGGCCGGCGGTGCGCTGCCGCGCGTACCAGGTGACGGCGGCGCGCGCCATCGGCGCGCCGAAGAGATAGCGGGCTTCGACGCTCGCGCGGACCGTGTCTCCGGCGAAGCGGGGGACGCGGTCGGTGGTGGCGGTCACCAGGAATTCCGGCGGCCGGTACTCGGCGACGCGGTAGTTCGTGGTGGCGACGGAGCGCCATTTGCCGCCGCTCTTGCGATCCACACGCACCGTGTAGTAGCCGAGCGGCGCGTCCGGGGGGATGGCATACGACTGGTCCGCGGTACCGAACGCCGAGAGTGCGACCGTCGTGTCGCGCACGGTGGCGTTCTCCCGGTCAGTGAAGACCCAGCGGAGCGAATCGCCGCGCGGCACGCGCAGGCTGCCCAGCTGGCCGTCGCGCACGATCGCCTTGGCGTACACGGGCTCGCCGGGGCGGTAGATGCCGCGTTCGGTGAAGAGCCCGGCGGCCCGCTCCAGGCGGTCCGGTCCATAGGCGGCAAAGACGTTGAACTGCCAGGGGGAGAGGTCGGGGTCGTAGCGGGATACGCTCACGAGGGAGCGGTCGGTGCCGAGCGTCGCGGCGACATAGCCTTCGAAGCCCGAGTAGTCGCAGTCCTCACATTCCTCTTCTGCGGCGCCCTCCTCAGCCTGCGTCGTGTCGCGGGCGTAACCCGCCAGCCTTGCGAGGCCGCGGGCGTCGGTCGTCGCGGTGGCGCGCACCTTCCCGTCGTTGTCGTAGAGCGTGACCTTCGCCCCGGAGCGCGGCATTCCGTCGCTCACTCCCGTGACCCAGACGGTGCCCTCCTCGGCGCCGATCTTCGCGTGGATGGCGAGGTCGGTGAGCTGCACGACCGCGATGGTGAACGGCGAGGACTCGGTGTGCGGCACCGTGTCGAGGGCGGGGCTCGAGATGCGGATCATCTGGAGTGTGGCGGCGCCGGGGCGGGCGGCGTTGAGCGCCGGAATGCGCACCGCCGAGGCGCGCGGCACGTCGCGCACGCCCGCGACGGCGACCGTCGTCACCGTGGCCTGGCTCTTCAGTTTCTGCCACACGTCGCCCCAGGCGCCCTGGTTCCCCAGGATGCGAGGCTCGAGCGAGTCGGGGACACCGACGATCGTGATCACCAGCGTGTCCGCGTTCACGTGCTGTACGGCGAGGGTACGCGGTCCCTGGCGCTCCACCACCATGCGGCCGTAGGGGTAGCTCACCTGCGGCGTATAGGACGTGGTGGCGAGGCTCTGCGTGTAGCGCGCGGTGAGCCGCTGACCGAAGACATCGGTCAGTCCGCTGTCCACGGTGACGAGGTAGCGAGTACGCGGGGCGAGCTGGGCGTCGAGGAACCAGTTGTCGGACTCGGCGGTCGAATCGTTCACCGTGAAGGCGACGCTGGGCGCCAGATGGACGCGCCGCAGCACTTCGCTGCCGCGCACCGGCGTGCTGAACCAGAGGCGCGCCGGGCCGATCGGGCAGCGCCCGGTGGCCCAGCCACAGAGCACCGTGTCCACCGCCAGCGGGCCGTAGGTGTGGAACAGCCAGGAACGGATCGTGGTGACGCTGTCCACACGCTCCGGGATGTGCAGCGTGGCCGCGCAGTTCGAAGGCAACGGCTCGGCGGGGGCGAGCTCCACGACGCGGCGCAGGTCGCGCGTCGAGTCCTCCACATAATCACCGTAGTAGCGCCAGCGCTCGTCCGACCTGCCGATGCGGCGCTGCCGCACCGGCCGCAGCAGGATCGTCTTCCCCCGGACACACTGGCCCACGTCCACGGATACGAGCGGCGACAGCAGCGCGAGATTGGCGGGGGCCGAGAGCAGGATCGTGAAATGAGCGTCCGGCGTCAGGTACTTCGGGTTGATCCACTGGTTCACCGGATACGCGTCGAGGACGCGCGGCCCCTTCACGCGGAACGAGAAGGAGTAGGGCGCCGCGAGCCGGCTGCCGTCCATCGCCTGGAAGGTGTTCGCGATGCGGACCGTGAAGGTGACGCCGGCGGGCAACGGGGCCGCGGGATGGAGACGGATGGTCACCGGGTCGCGCCACTCGAGCTTGCCCAGGACCCGAGGCGTGATCTGGAAAATGGTGCGCGGGTCCACCGTCGAGTCGAGTCCGCCCGCCACGGGCCGGTCGAAGGTGACGGTGACGTCCTCGGTGGCCTCGCCCGTGTTCTGGGGGGAGACGCGCAGCACCTTCAGCTCGTCGGTGGTGGAGAGAGCGGCAGCGCCGAGCGTGGCGGCAAGGACGAGGCGGAGAGGAGCGGAGAGCATCGGGGTGCCCAGTGGAGGTTATTGCATCTAAGCATGTCCTCCCGCAGTGTCAAACGTCAGGGATCAGACTTCGACCTACATCGCCCTAGCGTCCGCCCAGCGATCGGGCGAGGATCCCCAGCCCCCGTCCTTGCCCTTTCCTTCTCGGCACGCCTCGCCAGATCGTGATCAGCGCAATCCACGTCAGCCAGCTCACCCGCTCGGGCCACGACAGCGCCCGCAGCATCAGCCAGGGCTGCGTGTAGGCCGCGTCCCAGGCCGGGAGGTCGCCCTGGGCGAGCGCCAGCGGTCGGGCGACGACCTGATTGTCGCGGAACCCGTGCGAGCCTTCCTTCGCCAGATTCCAGACGCAGGTGATGGTGCCCCACCCGTGGTTGTCGCTGACGCCGTCGACCAGCAGATCGTGCTGCGCGGCCAGCGTGATCACCGCCTGGCGATCGACCGAGGGGAATTCGAGCGCCTTGGGAGCGCAGTTGACGATCTCGAACCCGTCCAGTCCCGCCGCCACGAACTGGTCGAGATCCTCCCAGTGGTTGCGCCAGTACTCGGGCAGTGAGGCGATGGCGATCCCCCCTCGGGCATGCAGCGCCGCGAACAGGCCCAGCATTCCCGGCGTGTCGTGGGAGTAGGGCGCGAGGTCGGTCGGCGGCAGGCCGCCCAGCTCGACGATGTGCTGGCGGTACACGCTCCACTCGGTGCCGGGCAACAGGGGAATCACGGCGTCGTTCGAGCCGTCGAAGGGGACGTTGTGGTCGGTGATGTAAGCCGCGTCGAACCCCTGGGCGGCGTGCCACGCCGCCACCCGCTCGGGGGTCCAGCCGGGGCGGCCGTCGTGCGAGGCGGCCGTGTGCGAATGGAAATCCAGGATGTTGACGTCGGAGTCGCTGGTCACGAGTCGCGGCACGGGGCGCGGGAGAAACACAGTCGCGGCGGCCAGGAGGAACGGAATGGCGGCTCCCACCAGCGCCCGTATGATGCGCCGGGCGCGGCTTCCGGGACGCACCAGGCCGATCACGACGAGCGCCACGACCCAGACGATGAGGAGGGAGAGCGCCCGGTCCATGCTGAGCTGGGTGAGCGCATCGAGCAGATTGGAAACGGGCGCCGTCACGACGTAGGACAACGGCAGCGACAACTCCGCGTCCCCCGCAGGCGAGCCGGTGACCGCGTCCACCAACACGGGAAGCGGAACGAACGCCGCGGTGAGCACCGCGGTCCCCAACGCCACCCCCACGAGGTAGCGGCGCACCCTCCCCACCTCTAGAATCCGTGCATGGACGGTCGCCCACAAAGTACGGGGTCGAACGCTTCCGGTCGACCCTCACTCCGATGATCCCTCCGATCCTCCCCGTCCTCGGCGCGGTCGCCGTGGCCGGCGGCGTGGCGGCCTCGGTGCTGTACTACGAGCGCCGCCGCCGGACGGTGCTCGAGGAGTACTGTCTCATCCGCGGCTACCGCTTCGAGCGGGAGCGCCCCGGCGCGGAAGCGCCCCTCGCGGGATCGTTCGGCGTCTTCACGCACGGGCACCGGCGGCGTTGGGGCGCCACGATCACCGGGCAGGTCGGCGGCCGGCCCTTCACGGTGTTCGAGTACAGCTACGTGACGGGAGGAGGACAGCACAGCAACCGCCACCGGTTCACCGCGATGCTGTGGGAGTCGGCCGAAGCGAACCTGCCCCGCTTCACCATGGTGCCCGAGGGGTTCTTCCGCCGTTTGGCGCAGCGCTACGGAACACAGGACTTCGACTTCGATGAAGATCCCGAGTTCTCCCGCGCCTACCAGCTGCAGGGGGACGACGAGCGGGCGGTGCGTGCGCTGTTCACACTGTCGCGGCGCGCGATGCTCATGGCGGAGGCGCCCGATGGACGGCGCGCGCCGCGGCACCACCTGGCCGGCGCCGGGACCCGATTGCTCTGGTGGCGCGACGGGCGGTTGCCCGGCCCGGACGATCTCGACCAGCTGGTCGCGGATGGGGATCGGCTCAGGAGGCAGTTCATGGAGAGCCGCGACTAAGGTGCGCACGGCGCGTTCGCGACTGAAGTCGCGACTCGGCTGTCTGTCGCTGAGAGCGACCACGTGTCACCTCGCGTGACAGATCCGCCGAGTCGCGGGTTTACCCGCGAAACGGAGACGGAGAGCGACCACGAGTCACCTCGCGTGACAGAACCGAGTCGCGGGTCGACCCGCGCAAACCGGTGAAGCGATTCAACGATCTGCCCGCTATGGTGCTCGGCCCTCTCGAAGAGCGCCCCGATGCCGACTGGTACCAGGCGCCTCCGGGGAAATGGTCGCCGGCGCAGATCGTCGAGCATCTGGCCCTGGCGCTGGAAGGATGCGCCGACGGATTTGAGAAGCGGCGCGCCCGCGACCCGATGTTTCGGCGGCGGCTGACCGGGCTCGAACGGGCAGGGAAGCTGCTCGTGATGCACCTCGGCTGGTTCCCCCCGTTCCTCACCGCTCCGTCCATGACGGCGCCCGCGCCGCACGTGGATCGGGGAGCCGCCGAATCGCATTTCCGTCGTGGCGTGGAGCGCATGGAGGAGCTGGCCCGGCTGCTGCTGCCCGCGCGGGCGCGCGATCTATTTGTGAAGCACCCGGGGTTGGGAGACCTCACCCTGCCCGAATGGCTGGAGTTCCACGTGATCCACTCCCGGCATCACGCGCGGCAGATCAGGAGCCGGTTGCGGCGATGAGCCGGCGCAAGAAGCCGCCGCTCACGGTGCGGGTGCCGAACCCCGAAGCGCCCGTCAAGCGCCGGCTGAAGGTGCCGTCGCACAAGGTGATTCGCTCGAAGAGGTCCTACCGGCGGCGCCCCAAACACCCGGGACGAGAAGACTAGCGCGCCCACCAACGCCAGGTACGGGGGCGCAGCGCGTCGAGGAGCGCGCGCCGCAGCGTCGCCGCGTCACGCCAGCGGCGGCGCGGGTTGCGCTCCAGGCAGCGGTCCACGACCCGGGCCAGGCGCGGCGGCACATGCGGCGCCACCGACGCGAGCGATGGCGGCTCGAGGGCGACACGCTGCGCGGCCAGCGCGAGCGCATTCGTACCGCGGAACGGCAAGCGCCCGGCCAGCAGCAGGTACGCCACGAGGCCGAGCGAGTAGAGGTCACCGCGATGGTCCGCATCCCACGCCCCGGCGGCCTGCTCGGACGACATGAACTCGGGCGTCCCGAACGCCTTCGCTGACTCCGAGCGTGACTGCTCGGAGGTGCGCAGCGTGGCGATGCCGAAGTCCGTGAGGAACGGCCAGCCGTCGTCGCCGTGCAAAAGAATGTTGGCGGGCTTCACGTCGCGATGAATCACGCCGTCGCGATGCGCGTGGGCGAGCGCATCGGCGATAGGGGCGAGCAGGGCCACGACTTCCGCCGGATCGAAGCGGCGCCCCCGGGCGAGCGCGTCGGCGAGCGACTCGCCAGGGACGAACCGCATCACCGCGAGCGCCAGCCCGTCGACACACACGAACTCGTGGCACGGCACGATGTGGGGATGCTCGAGCCGGGCGGCGATGAGCGCCTCGCGGCGGAATCGCTCGCGGTCGGCGAGAGAGGTGTACGGACCCTGGAGCAGCAGCTTGATGGCGACCTGGCGCGCCGCCTGCCGGTCCCACGCCAGGTACACCCGGCTCATCCCGCCGCGACCGATCTCGCGCTCGACCGCATAGCGTTGGCGGGTCGCCGCCGCGATGCGCCGGGCGGAGTCGGACAGCTGGGTTTCGAGCGGGGACGGCTCGGCGAACGCGATGAGTGGGGCAGCCATTTCCCTACCGCAAAGCAGGGGGCGTGCCGCCGGGGAATCACCGGAAGTCGTTCTGCAGCATTGGTTTACCTATTCGCGCCGGGACGGAAGTGTCCGCTATCGGTACGCGCCGTCCCACGACCGCACGCCCTATTCGGGCGTCGTCGCCTTGCGGTCGATCACCAGCGGGAGCTGCAGGCGAGCCATGCAGCCGTGCGTGCCCTCGCGGTTGGCGAGGGTCAGCCGCCCCCCGTGCGCTTCGGCGATCTGGCGGGAGAGCACGAGACCGATCCCCGAGCCGGAGGGCTTGGTCGTGAAGAAGGGAACGAAGAGGTTCGCGGTTTCGGGGAGGCCCGGGCCGTCGTCCTCGACCACCACATCGAGCGCGCCGTCGGCGGGCTGCCACCGCACGCGGACTCCTCCACCGGTGGTGAGCGCCGCATCCACGGCGTTGGCGATCAGGTTGATGAGCAGCTGATCCAGTTGATCGCCATCGGCGCGCACGGTCACCGGTGGTCCGCCGGCCACTTCGACGGGGAGCCGGGTCTCGAGCCGCGCTACGCGCTGGACCCAGGCCGCCACGTCCACCTTGCCGAGCTTGGGGGACGGCAACCGGGCGAGCTTGGCGTACGACGCCAGGAAGCGGGTGAGGGATTCCGACCGGTTCGCGATGAGATCGAGGCCGCGCTGCAGGTCCTCGCGCGGAATGTCGACCGTGCCGTTCCGGCTGACGAGCTCCTGGAGCTGCTGCGCCACCGACTTGATCGGCGTGAGCGAGTTGTTGATCTCGTGTCCGAACACGCGGATCAGCCGCTGCCAGGCGCGCCGCTCTTCCTCCCGCAGGGCGCGGCTCACGTCGGCCAGCACGACGAACTGATGCGGGCGTCCACCCTGGCGGAACGCCCCGCGGCGCACTTCCCAGCGTCCGCGCGCCGCGGGGAACCCGAGCTCGATGACGCGCGTGGCCTCGCCCTGAAGGCACTGGGCCAATCCCAGCTCCTCGGCGCGCCGCCCCAGCAGGCGCTCGGCGCCCTGGGCGAGCAGCCGCTCGCCGGCGGCATTCACGAGCCGCAGCGCCTCGCTCTCGTCGAATGCGAACACCGCGACGTCGATCTCGGCCATCACCCGCTGCAGCAGCGCCGCGGCCTCGAGGGCGCCTAGTCGGCGCTCCTTCAGCTCGTCGGTGAGGACGTTGAGCTCGAGCATCACGAGACCGAGGGCGTCGTCGGCGTCGTGGCGGCGCGCGCGCAGCGAGTAGTCCTGCTCGCGCAGCGCGGCCAGCATGTTGGAGAGCGTCTGCAGTGGGCGAATGACCCGCTCGCGGACCGCCAGCGCGAAGGCCAGCCAGCACCCGACGATCAGGACCGCGAGGGTCCAGCGGGTGCGGTCGGTGAAATCGCCGGACCAGAGCAACCACAGGACGGCGACGACGGCCGGCAGCCCGCCCAGCAGGGCGAGGCGGAAGACCTGCTGCTCGTGCGGGGTCTTGAAGCGGCGCGTCAGAGGCTGTGGCGCTGCAGGCGCCGGTAGAGAGCGCTGCGGGACAGGCCGAGCGCCTTGGCGGCGGCGCTCACGTTCCCCTCGAAGCGCGTGAGGGCTTTCTGAATCAGGACGCGCTCGACTTCCTCGAGACTCATGTCCTCCAGGCGGGAGGCGCCTTCCCCCGGGGGCCTGAGGTTCAAATCGGACGGTCGCAGCGTGTCGCCCTCGGCGAGCAGGACGGCACGCTCGAGCGCATGCGCCAATTCGCGCACGTTGCCGGGCCAGCTGTAGGCGAGCAGCGCGCGCATCGCGTCGGGGTGGATCTTCGACACGGGCTTGCGGTAGCGTGCGGCGTATTCGGCCAGGAAATGCGCCGCGAGGAGCGGGATGTCGTCGCGCCGCTCGCGCAGCGGCGGGAGCTTGATCTCGATCGTGTTGATCCGGAACAGCAGGTCCTCGCGGAACCGTCCCGCCGCGACTTCGGCCGCGAGGTCGGCGTTGGTGGCGGAGATGAGGCGCACGTCCACGTGGCGGGTCTTCGAGGAGCCCACGCGCTCCAGCTCACCCGTCTGCAGCACGCGCAACAGCTTCGCCTGCTGCGACATGGTGAGGTTGGCGATCTCGTCCAGGAACAGGGTGCCGCCGTCGGCCAGCTCGAAGCGGCCCACCCGGTCGGTCTTGGCGTCGGTGAAGGCGCCGCGCATGTGGCCGAACAGCTCGCTCTCGAACACGCCCTCGGCCAGGCCGCCGAGGTTCACGGTGACGAGCGGGCGATTGGCGCGCGCCGAGGCGGCGTGCAGCCAGCGGGCCACCACTTCCTTGCCGGTGCCGTGCTCGCCCACGACCAGCGCATTGGCATCGGAGGGGGCGACGCGCTCCATCAGGCGCAGCACGGGCTGCATGGCGGGCGAGGTGGCGACGAGCTCGGGCGTGCCGTCGCGGCGCAGCGTGCGGTTCTCGTTTTCGAGGCGCTGGGTCATGCGGATGGCGCGGCCCAGCTCGATCTGCGTGCGCAGCTGCTGCAGCAGGCGCGCGTTGTCCCACGGCTTCTCGATGTAGTCGCGCGCGCCGCGGCGCATCGCCTCGACCGCGCCCTCGATCGAGCCCCAGGCGGTCATCACCATCACCGGGAGGCTCGCGTCGAGCGTCTGGATGCGCGAGATCAGGTCGAGCCCCTCGATCCCACCCGTGGTGTCGCGGGTGTAGTTCATATCGATCAGGGCGGCGTCGAAGTCGCGGGTTTCGACGGCGGAGAGCACTCCCCCTGGCGAGGTGGCGGTCTCTACCTGCATCCCTTCGCTCTTCAA